>JBKJSB010000049.1:0-13010 GCA_046593015.1 Allobosea sp. | reverse complement strand
CGCGCGCTTCGGGCAGGCGGATGCCGCAGCCGGCCTCGCGGCGCTGCTGGTCGAGCGGGGACTTGGCGGAGATGCCGTCGATCTCGGCGAACGGCTGGAGCGCTTGTCCCGCGAGCGCGGCGGCCGGGGCGGCGACATGCGCCGGCTCAGCGAGGGCTGGGCCCGCAGCGCCGAGCGGGCAGCCGGGAAGCCTGCGGCAGCCGAGACGCTGTCGACCGGCTTCCTGCTGGCTTTGGCCTATCCCGACCGCATCGCGCAGGCGCGCGGCGGGTCGGGGCAGTACCGTCTCGCCAATGGGCGCGGGGCTGGGCTGGAGCCTGGACAGCGGCTGGCGCGCGAACCCTTCATCGTCGTCGCGGAGATGACCGGCGCAGCGCAGCAGGCGCGGATACTGGCTGGCGCGGCTATCACGGAGGACGAGATCGACCGGCTGGCGGGCGCAGGCCTCGCGCCGTTTGCACTCGACGAACGGCAGGAGACCAGCTTCGATCGTCAGGCCCGCGCCCTGCGCAGCCGCGCGATCAGGCGATATGGCGCGCTCGTGATGACGGAACGGCCGCTGCCTGCCACCGCGACACTGGAGAACGCGACAATCCTGGCCGAGGGTATCGCATCGCTCGGCATCGGGCTGCTACCCTGGACGAAGGGGCAGGCGCAGCTGCGCGAGCGCACCGGCTTCCTGCGGCGCGCCCATGGCGAGAGCGCGGACAATCCATGGCCTGACCTTTCCGATGCGGCGCTGGCGCAAGATTCGGGCGCATGGCTCGCCCCGCATCTCGTCGGCCGCGCCGCGCTCGCCGCGATCCAGCCCTCCGATCTCGACGCCGCGCTCGACACCATGCTGCCCTGGGACCTGAAGCGCCGGCTCGATGCGGAGGCCCCGACGCATTTCACCGCGCCGACCGGCTCGAACCTCGCGGTCGATTATGCCGCGGAGGCCGGCCCAACGATCTCGGTGCGCGTGCAGGAGCTGTTCGGGCTGTCCGCCCATCCGGCGCTGGCGGGTGGGCGCGTGCCGCTGGTGCTGGAGCTGCTTTCGCCGGGGCACAAGCCGGTCCAGATCACCCGCGACCTGCCGGGTTTCTGGCGCGGCTCCTGGGCGGCGGTGAAATCCGAGATGAAAGGCCGCTATCCGCGCCACCCCTGGCCCGACGACCCGGCCAAGGCCCCGCCAACGATGCGCGCCAAACCGCGCGGGACGTGAGGCTCGCCCTCAATTCCCCATCCGCTCGCGCCATTGCTGCTCTCCCGACAGGCAGGAGGTGCGCGGCGTCCGCGCCTGCGCCTTCTGGATCAGCGCCTCGGGGCCGGCGGGCGCTTCCGCGATCTCACGGACGAGCTTGGTCCGGGTCGCATCGACGAACTGGCTGCGCTCGCGGATCGGGATGACGAAGGCTCCGACGCCGGTGATGACGCAATCCTCGTAATAGGCGTCGAGATTGTCGATGTCGAAATAGCTCGCCTGCTTGAGCATGACCGGCAGGCCGTTGATGCTGATGCCCTTGGCGCGGGCCTCGTCGCGCGCGGCGGTGACAGGCCTCCCGTCATTATTGGCGCCGTCGCCGGAAATATCGATGACCTTGCGCAGCGGCAGGACATTGGCCTGCTCCAGCAGGGCCATGCTCAGATCGATCGCGCCGGAGATCGAGGTGCGCCGTCCGCGCCGCGTTGGAGCCTCGCCGAGTTCCTCGGCGAAGGCGATCGCCGACTGGGCTGAGTCGATGATCTTCCAGGGCCTGACGACATGCTGGAAATGGCCGCCGGCCCATTCGAAATAGGTCACCGCGATCTTGCCCACCGCGCCCTTGGCGACGGCGTCATGGAGCTGCTTCGAGCGGAAGGCCTCGATATAGCCGTTGCGCTGCAAGGCGAGTTCGTCGAGGTCCATCGAATAGGACACGTCGACCGCCAGTACGAGCGCGACATCGACCTCTTCCATTGGCGTGGCCGGTTGCTGCGCGTTGGACGCGGCTTGCGTCCAGAAGCCTGCGGCCAGGAGACTCAAGAGACCGAACAGCCGACGCCGCATCGCATCCTCCATCATCGTCGCCGGAAGCGGGATGCCAGGGAGCGCGGAACGCCGCGAACCGGCATCGGGCTTCAAGCGAATGTCATGCAAGCTGACTAGATCGCGAGTGTGCGCCCGGTTTCGATTCGCGCCAAGGGCGAAAGCTGGGCAGTGCCCGCCTTTTCCTGAGCCGGCGGACCGTCGCTCATCACGGTTCAGCGAATGCGTCGCGCCTCGACGATTTCGATCGCCGCAGCCAGCGCTTCCTCGACGGTCAGCGCCGATGTGTCGAGGATGACGGCGTCCTCGGCCGCCTTGAGCGGCGCGTCGCTCCGGCCGGAATCGCGCGCGTCGCGCCGGCGGATATCGGCGAGGATGCCTTCGAAAGAGGCAGTCTCGCCACGCGCCAGCAGTTCCCGGTGGCGGCGCGCGGCGCGCACCTCCGGCGTCGCGGTGACGAAGAGCTTGGCCTGCGCCTCGGGGCAGATCACCGTGCCGATGTCGCGCCCGTCCAGCACAGCGCCGCCCGGCTGTCCGGCGAAGCGCCGCTGCCGGTCGATCAGGCCGCTACGCACGGCCGGGTGTGCTGCGACGACGGAGGCCGCCTCGCCAATCTCGCGGCCACGCAATGCCTCCTCGGGATAGGCCGCCTGATCGAAGCCCGCGACGACCGCGTGCGCCGCTGCGACATCGCGCAGATCATGCCCGGCGTCGAGCATGGCGCGCGCCACCATGCGGTAGAGCAGGCCGGTGTCGAGCGCCGGCAAGCCGTAATGCTGCGAGAGCCTTCGCGCCAGCGTGCCCTTGCCCGAGGCGGCAGGCCCGTCGACGGCGATGACCAGCGGCTTGGCGGAGCTCATCCGATTTGCGCGCCCAGACCGGTCATCAGGGCGATGAAGCTCGGGAAACTGGTCGCGATCATCGCGCCGTCGTCGACCTGCATCGGCTTTTGGGTCGCGAGGCCCATGACGAGGAAGCTCATGGCGATGCGGTGGTCGAGATGGGTCGCGACAACGCCGCCGCCCGCGACGGGGCCGCCGCCAGAGCCTTCGACGACGAGGTCGTCGCCCTCGATGGCGCAAGTCACGCCGGCGGCCTTCAGCCCGGCCTCGACCGCGGCGAGCCGGTCGGATTCCTTGACCCGCAACTCCTGCAGGCCGCGCATCCGCGTCGTGCCCGTGGCGAAAGCGGCCGCCACCGCCAGCACCGGGTATTCGTCGATCATCGCCGGCGCGCGCTCGGGCGGCACGGTGACGCCGCGCAGGGACGACGCCCTGACGCGCAGCGTCGCGACGGCCTCGCCGCCCTCGTTCGCTTCGCTCTCGACCGAAATCTCGGCGCCCATTTCGCGCAGCGTCGTGAGCAGGCCGGAGCGCAGCGGGTTCGTCATCACGCTCTCGATGAGGATGTCCGAGCCGGGCACGATCAGCGCGGCCACCAGCGGGAAGGCGGCCGAGGACGGATCGGCCGGGACCACGATCGGCGCGGCGATCAGCTCGGGCTGGCCCTTCAGCACGATGCGGCGGCCATGCTCGCCCTCGGGCGTCACCGTGACCTGCGCGCCGAAATGACTGAGCATCTTCTCGGTGTGATCGCGCGTCGCCTCGCTCTCGATCACGGTGGTTTCGCCGGGCGCGGCGAGGCCGGCCAGCAGCACGGCCGACTTGATCTGCGCCGAGGCGACGGGCGTGCGGTAGACGATCGGCACCGCCTCGCGCGGGCCGCGCAGGGTCAGCGGCACGCGGCCGCCCTCGCCTTGCGAAACGATCACCGTGCCCATCAGCTCGAGCGGATCGAGGATGCGGCGCATCGGCCGCTTGCGCAACGAGGCGTCGCCGTCGAAGGTCGTGGTGATCGGGTGCGCGCCGCAGACGCCCATCATCAGCCGCGAACCGGTGCCCGCATTGCCGAAATCGAGCAGGCCTGCCGGCTCGCGCAAGCCGCCGACGCCGACGCCCCGGACCCGCCAGAGGCCTGGCCCGTCATGATGGACCTGTGCGCCGAGCGCGCGTGCGGCGTCGGCCGTGCGCAGCACGTCCTCGCCCTCCAGCAGGCCGCTGACATGCGTCTCGCCGATGGCGAGCAGCCCGAAGATCATGGCGCGATGCGAGATCGACTTGTCGCCGGGAACGCGCACGCGGCCCCTGAGCGGACCCGCCGCACGGGCGCTGACGGGAACGGGATGCTGCGCGTGGGCCACTTTTCGTCTCTGTCGGCTGCTGGGTCGGCTGCTGCGATGGTGAGCGGGCTGCCTAGCACGGGGCTTTGCCGGTCGTCACCCGCGCCCGGTGCGAAATCAACATTTGACAGTACGCCCTGCCCCGACTAACGGACGCGCCTGCTTTTCAGAACATGACGATTGAAGGTCCGACGCAGTGGCGAAACCGGAACTTGGCACCAAGCGTGTCTGCCCCACGACCGGGCGCAAATTCTACGACCTCGACAAGGATCCGATCGTCTCGCCTTACACGGGACAATCCTATCCCCGCTCGGTGTTCGAGCCGCAGGCGAAGGCCGCCCCGGCCCCCAAGCCCGCGCCCGACGAGGAAGAGGAGGCTGACGCCGCCGACGCCCCGGTCGAACTCGTCTCACTTGACGAGGCCGATGCCGAGGCGAGCGAGAAGGAAGCCGTCGTCACCAGCGAGGACGACATCGAGGTCGAGGACGACGTCGCGCCCGATGACGACACCTTCCTGGAAGAGGACGAGGAAGGCGACGACGACGTCGCCGACCTGATCGACGGCGACATCGAGGGCGACGAGGACGTTTAACCTCGCGAGGCGGCACCCGGAAGAATGACGATGGCGCGACAATCGGCGCTTGAGTCTTCCGCCAAGCCCGCCTATAGAGCGCTGCGTCGCCGCAGGCGACCATGAGGACGACCGGCCAGCCGCCTTGTTCGGCACGCCGCCGCTCTCCAAAGTTCCCGGCTGACCCCCAGATCAGCCGGCAGAGTGGGGCCATAGCTCAGTTGGGAGAGCGCTTGAATGGCATTCAAGAGGTCGGCGGTTCGATTCCGCCTGGCTCCACCAAATCTTCCCCGCCGGATCGACCTGTCCGCAGCCTGAGTGGGCTCACGGGCCCGAACCCCGGTTCTCGCGTCCCGGCGATGCGCTCCACCCGTACGCACCAGCGAGAGCATCGGCGAGCCCGGCCCGCCGATTTCGACGGCCTTCGATTCGACTCAGCCCTGCAAATCGGCAACCATAAGTTGCCGCCTGCATCGGGAGGCGATCTCCTGGGAATCGGGGGCGGTTGCGATGACGCGCATGGCGGTGGCGGACGAGGTCGGGCGACTGTCCGAGGCCTCATTCCCTCTGCCGGCCGAGATCGCCTTCCTGGCGCGCCATGGCGTCGCGGCTGATGCGCTGGAGACCGCGGCCCAACGCGCGAGACGGCTCGGCGTCGAGCCTGCCCGAGAGCTTGTTGCGTCGGGAGTTGTCACCGAAACCGCCTTCTACCGGGCGCTCGCCTCGGAACTAGCCCTGCCATTTCATGACGACAAGCTCCCGCTTCTGCCGGGCGGCGACCATGGCGCGATCCTGCGCACCGGCCTCGCGGCCATGGTCGCCGTGCCCGGGAGCAGCCTGCGATTCGCGCTCGCGCCGACGGGAGCGGCCCTGCGCAGCCTTCTGGAGGCCGGCCCGCGTCGGCGCGACGACATCGCCGTCACGACGCCGCGCCATTTCGCCTCGAGCCTGCGCGAGGCCAACGCCGCCGCTCTCACCCGGCGGCTGGCCGGTGTCGATCCAGAAGGGCTTGCCCGCGAGACCGCGCGAACCGGCTCCAGCCGGGGCCAGAAGCTGGCGGCCGCTCTCTGCATCGGGCCAAGCGCCTATGCCGCGACACTGGCGCCCTTCGAGACTTTCTCGCTGCTGGCGCTGCTCGCAGGCCCGGTCTTCCTCGCCGTCGCGGGCCTGCGGCTGGCGGCCGCGCTCGAGCCGCCAGCAGCCGATCTCTGGCAGCGTTTCGGCTGGCGCATCGACGAGGCGCGGCTGCCGATCTACACGGTCGCCGTGCCGCTGCTGCGCGAGGAGGCGGTGCTGCCGCAACTCATCTCCGCGCTGTCGGCGCTGGACTACCCGGCCGCCAAGCTGGAGGTCCTGCTCTTGGTCGAGGCCGGCGATCACGGCACGCGCCGCGCGCTCGCCGCCTGCGACCTGCCGCCTTCCTTTTCGGTGCTGGTGGTGCCGCCCGGCCGCCCGCGCACCAAGCCGCGCGCGCTGAATCTTGCTCTGGCGGAGGCGCGCGGAGCCCTGTTCGCCGTCTACGACGCCGAGGACCATCCCGACCCGCAACAGCTCAGGCAAGCGGCGGCGCGTTTCCTGCGGGCGCCGGCGAACATCGCGTGCCTGCAGGCGCGGCTGACGATAGACAATGCCCGCGACGGCCTGCTGCCCGCCTTGTTCGCACTCGAATATGCCGGGCTATTCGAGGTCCTCAACCCCGGCCTGCTGCGCTTCCACCTGCCGATCCTGCTCGGCGGCACCTCGAACCATTTCCGCACCGGGAGCTTGCGCGCGGTGGGCGGCTGGGACGCCTGGAACGTCACCGAGGACGCCGATATCGGCGTCAGGCTGGTGCGCGCCGGCCACCGCATCGCCGACCTGCCCTCGCTGACCTGGGAGGAGGCGCCGCTCACCCTGCCGGCCTGGCTGAAGCAGCGCTCGCGCTGGATCAAGGGCCATGTCCAGACGGTGATCTGCCATCTGCGCGACCCGTCGGCGCTGCTGCGCGAAGCGGGACCCGCTGCCAGCGCCACCTTTCTCGCGCTGGCGCTGGGCAGCGTCGTCACGGCGCTGGGCTATCCGGTCTTCGCTGTTGCGGCGATCATCGCCTGGCAGACCGGCGCCCTGCTGATGCCGGGCGGGCCGATCGACGGATGGGCGTCCGCGATCGCGCTGATGGTC
This sequence comes from Allobosea sp., assembly GCA_046593015.1. Taxonomy (GTDB): domain Bacteria; phylum Pseudomonadota; class Alphaproteobacteria; order Rhizobiales; family Beijerinckiaceae; genus Allobosea. The sequence continues at coordinate 6,092 of JBKJSB010000049.1, read as the reverse complement.
ATGCTTGCCGGAGCAGTTGCCATTCTGGTCCCGCCGGCGCTCGGCGTCTGGCGGCGCGGGGACTATCGCCTGCTCGCCTTCCTGCCGTTGCTACCGCTCTATTACGGCCTCGTCTCGGTCGCGGCCTGGCTGGCGCTGCTCGAATACACGACGCGGCGGCATGACTGGAACAAGACGGCGCATGGCCTGGCGCGCTCGTCGACGCGGATCGAACTCACAGATGCCGCAGCCATTCGGCGGCCGCTTCCGCCGGCGGCCGCTCGATATTGAAGGCCCCGACGAACCCGCCGCGCTTGTCCATCAGATAGACGAGCGCCGTGTGATCCATGGTGTAGTCGCCATCCTTGAGCGGCACCTTCCTGGCATAGGCGCGGTAGGCTCTGACCGTTGCATCGACCGCGGCCTGATCGCCGGTCAGCCCGATGATGCGCGGATCGAAGGAGCCGAGATAGCTCTTGAGAACCTCGGGCGTGTCGCGCCCGGGATCGACGCTGACGAACAGCGCCTTGAGCCTCTCGCCCTTCGGGCCGGCGGCGCGCAAAGCCTCGGAAATCTCGAAGAGTTTCGTCGGGCAGATGTCGGGACAGTGGGTGAAGCCGAAGAAGACCAGGAAGGGCGCGCCGCGCAGATCGGCCTCGGTGAGAGTCTGCCCCGCCTGCGTCGTCAGCGAAAACGGCCCGCCGACGCTGGCCGTGCCGCTCTGGCCCGATCGCGGCGGCGAAAAGGTGATGAAGGCCGCGGCCGCCAGCGCGACGGCGCCGACCAGAAAGACGACGAGAGGCAGGACGAGACGACGGTTCACGGGGCTTTTCCGGCAGGGTGGGCGGTGGGACGCGCGCTCAGAAGCAGGCGACGATGGCGGCGATGAGGCCGTCCGTGAAAAGCTTGTCGCCCTCGCGCCACCAGAGCAGCAGACCGGCCAGCAGCAGCGCGAACGCACCGCCGGCGAGCAGCGTCAGGCCGAGCCGAGAGGCCGGCGGATCGTCTGGATGCGTCAGGTCGTCAGACTGCGTCATGGCGTCCAGCATAGCGGGCAAGCCCGCGCACCGGAAGCGCCAAGCCTTGCCGCAGGGCATGGGATCACGTTCCACAGAACGTCGCCAGCACGCGTTCATGCGGGGCCGGCGGCAGCGCATAGCCCTCATGGCCGGGCTGCTCGTCACAAGGTCGTGCAAGAACCGCCAGCAAAGCCTCGAACGGGGCAAAATCCTGGCGTTCCACGGCGGCCTCGATCACGGCCTCGACGCGATGGTTGCGTGGGATGTAGAACGGGTTTACGCGCGCCATGGCCGCCTGGCGCTCGGCCGGGGAGATTGCCTCGCGGGCGAGACGGGCGCGCCATTGGCTCTCCCAGCCATCGAACTCCGCCGGGTTGTCGAACAGGGCGCGGCAGGCGGAGATGTCCGCCTCGCCCAGCCGCCGAAAAACCAGAGTGAAGTCGGCCCGGCCGCGCTTCATGATGTCGAGCAGCGCATTGATCAGCGGCGCGTCCTCGTCCTCTTCGTCCAGAAGTCCGAGCTTGCCGCGAAAGCCGCCGAGCAGCGCCGTCTGGAACAGCCCGTCGAACCCGTCCAGCGCCTCCTGCGCCAGCGCGACCGCCCTGTCGGCATCGTCGGCCAGCAACGGCAGCAGCGCTTCGGCCAACCGTGTCAGATTCCAGCGCGCGATCGGCGGCTGGTTGCCATAGGCGTAGCGGCCATGCTCGTCGATGGCGCTGAACACGGTCGCCGGATCATAGGCATCCATGAAGGCGCAGGGGCCGTAATCCAGCGTCTCGCCTCCGATCGACATGTTGTCGGTGTTCATCACGCCATGGATGAAGCCTATCTGCATCCAGCGCGCGACGAGGGCTGCCTGGGCGGCGATCACGGCATTGAGCAATGCGAGATAGGGCGCGTCGCCGCCAAGGATTTCTGGATAGTGCCGGGCGATCACATGATCGGCGAGCAGGCGCAACGCCGCGACATCGCCGCGCGCCGCGAAATACTGGAAGGTGCCGATCCGGATATGGCTCGCGGCCACGCGGGTCAGCACCGCGCCGGGCAGCAGCGTCTCGCGCCGGACCGTCTCGCCGGTCGCCACAGCCGCGAGCGCCCGCGTGGTGGGAACGCCGAGCGCCGCCATCGCTTCGCTGACGATGTATTCGCGCAGGACCGGCCCCAGCGCCGCACGCCCATCGCCGCGCCGCGAGAATGGCGTCGGCCCGGAGCCCTTGAGCTGGATGTCGCGGCGGCGGCCGTCGCGGTCGATCACCTCGCCGAGCAGAAGCGCGCGTCCATCGCCGAGCTGCGGGCTGAAACCGCCGAACTGATGGCCGGCATAGGCCACCGCGATCGGCTCGGCCCCCTCGATGATCTGGTTCCCCGCCAGCATGGCGACGCCCTGCGGGGAGGACAGCCAGTCCGGATCGAAGCCGAGTTCGTGGGCGAGCGGCTCGTTGACCTTGATCAGGCGTGGAGCCCGGACCGGACCCGGTTCGACCCTGGCGAAGAACCGCGCGGGGAAGCGGGCATAGGAATTGTCGAAGGAGGGCGAGATCATCGCTTGTAGATAGGCTTTGGCGTCAGGGCGCGAAAGAGGCGCAGGGCTCAACCGCAGGAGCGCCGGTTGCTGGACGGTCGCGGATCATCTACCCGGGGCAAACACGTTGCGCGATGCCGTCTGCAACGCTGTGCAATCGCCGTCATCGCCGTTCCGGGGCTAGCAGCATTCGATGTCGATCGCGCGTTTCGACACTGTGATCCTGGGCGCCGGCGCCGCCGGCATGATGTGCGCGATCCATGCCGCATCGCGCGGCGGGCGTGTTCTGATTGTCGATCATGCCCGGGCGCCGGGCGAGAAAATCCGCATCTCCGGCGGCGGCCGCTGCAACTTCACCAATATCGGCACGAGCGCGGGCAATTTTCTGTCCGGCAATCCGCATTTCGCAAAATCGGCGCTGGGCCGATACACCCAGCATGATTTCGTGGCTCTGGTCGAAAAACACGGCATCGCCTATCACGAGAAGACGCTCGGCCAGCTTTTCTGCGATAATTCGGCCAAAGACATCATCGCAATGCTGACGGATGAGATGGCGCAGGCGGGGTGTGAATTGCGCCTTGGAACCACCGTGGACAGGCTCGAGCGAAGCGATGACGGCTTTGCCGTCACGCTTGGCGGCGATGGGGCCGCGCAAATTCGCTGCGGGCATTTCGTCGTCGCGTCCGGGGGCAAATCCATCCCGAAAATGGGGGCATCCAGCCTCGGCTACCAGATCGCCGGTCAGTTCGGCCTGGCGGTGACGGACACCCGCCCGGCTCTGGTGCCGCTGACCTTCGGCGAAGACATGCTTGACGGGTTCCGCGAGATGGCCGGCGTCGCTGCGGATGCCCGTATCTCGTGCGGCAAGGTCCGGTTCGACGAGGCGCTGCTGTTCACGCATCGCGGGCTGTCCGGCCCCGCCATCCTGCAGATTTCGTCCTACTGGCGCGAGAAGGCGTCGATCAGGATCGCGTTTCTGCCCACGCATGACGTGTTCGCCGATTTGCGCACCTCCAGGCACGCGAACGGCCGCAGAAGCATCGCCAATGCGCTTGGCGATATCCTGCCGAAACGATTGGCGGCTTATCTCGCGGACGCCCATGGCTGGGCAGGACCGATCGGCGCGGCCAGCGACAAGACGCTCGCCGCGATCGCCGCCGTCATCCAGGGCTGGGACGTCACACCCATCGGCTCGGAAGGATACCGGACCGCCGAGGTGACGCTGGGTGGCGTCGATACGTCGGGCCTGAACTCACGGACGATGGAGGCCAGGACAGTTGATGGCCTGTATTTCATCGGCGAAGTGGTCGACGTCACGGGCTGGCTCGGCGGCTACAATTTCCAATGGGCGTGGTCGTCAGGCTGGGCGGCAGGGACCGCCATCGCAGAACGCGCCGGCTGAGAGGCCCGCGCGGCGCGAGCGGAAACGCTCCAGCCTGTTGTGATCAAAAGTTTTTGGAGCGGGCGATCGGGATCGAACCGACGACATTCAGCTTGGGAAGCGGTGCTAAGTATTTGAATCGTTTGACCTGCGTTCCCTTTCAGTTGCCGAAAAGGCGAGTGGCGACGCCCTGTTGAGGCGTGAGGACCGCGTCGATCCTGCCGACAAATGCATCGACACTTCCTACTCGGCAGCGAGGCAGCCAGCCGGCCTGACGCAAAATTCTCACGCGAGCCCGGCCAGCGGACGCCCCCAGCCCGGCTCGCCGACAATGCGTCCCGCATCCATGACGACGTGACCGCGGACCAGCGTCATGACGGCTAATCCCGTCGTCGCCATGCCCTCGAAAGGGGTGACGTTGCCGAGCGAATGCAATTCCTCGCCCCGGATCACGCCGGTCGCGCCCAAGTCGACGACGACGATGTCGGCGTCGGTTCCGGGCTGCAACGAACCCTTGCGCGGGTAGAGGCCGAAGGCGCGGGCTGGCGCCTCGCAGGCCATGCGGACATAGTCGGGCAGCGTGATCGCGCCCGCTGCGACCTGCGTCAGCATCAGGCGCATCGAGGTCTCGACGCCAGGAAAGCCCGGAGCGGTCTTCCAGATCGAGGCCTGCCGCTTCTCGTCGGGCAAATGCGGGGCGTGGTCGGTCGAGATCATGTCGATCAGCCCCGAGGCCAGCGCCTCGAACAGCGGCCCGGCATGACCGGCCTCGCGCACCGGCGGCTTGACCCGCAGCGCGTTGCCGCCGGCGCGGGCGGCATCATCCATGCTCAGGAAGAGGTAATGCGGGCAGGTCTCGGCGGTGAGATCGACGCCGCGCCGCTTGGCGTCCGCGATCACAGGCAGCGAATGGCGGCTGCTCTCATGGGCGATATGGACGCGGCAGCCGGTCCATTCGCTGAACAGCGCGATACGCGAGACCGCCTCTACAGTGGCGATATCGGTGTGCTGATCGAGATGCGCTTCGAGATCATCGCGGCCGGCGGCGCGCAGCTTCGCCTCGCGCCAGCGCAGGATGCCGGTGTTCTCGGCATGGACGGTGATGCGTAGGCCGAGTTTCGCGATCTCCGCCATCGCATCGAGCACCGCGCCATCATTCGGGCAGGGCACGAGCGGGTTGTCGCTGCCGAGATAGAGCTTAAAGGCCGAGGCGCCAGCCCGCGCCATCGGGGCAAGGTCGGCGATGTTGTCCTCGCCGATATAGCCATAGACGCCGAAATCGATCAGCGCCTGCGGCGAGGCCAGCGCGATTTTCTGCGCCACGGCCTCGGCATTCGCGGTTGGCGGGTTGGTGTTGGGCATGTCGAGCATGGTCGTCACGCCGCCGATGGCGGCAGCGGCGGTCGCGCTCGCCCAGGTCTCCTTGTGGGAGAAGCCGGGCTCGCGGATATGGACATGGACATCGATAGCGCCGGGGATGACGTGGCGGCCGCCGGCGTCGATGACCCGGCGTGCGGGCGGCATTCCCGTATCGCTGCCTGTCGCGACGATCCGGCCGCCATCGATCGCGACCGCGCCCGGCGTCATGCCATCCGGCGTGACCAGTATACCATTCGCGATGACGAGATCGACCATGCCGGCGTTCATCAGGGAGCCTCGCGTGCGATCGCCTCGGCGACAGCGAAAAGATCGGCGTTGCGGCGGCGCAAGCTTGCGACCATGCCCTCGATCTCCGACAACGCGCCTTGCGCATCGAAGCCCGTGACCTTGCCGCCCTCGACCAGGATGCGGCCATCGACCATGGTCAGCGCGACGGCGGCCCCGGTCTCGGCGAAGACGAGTTGACTAACGGGATCGTTGACCGGGCGCCACCAGGGCGCATCGAGGCGATAGAGCACGAGATCGGCCAGCATGCCGGGCGCAAGCGCGCCGATCTGCCCGTCCAGCCGCATCGCCTTCGCCCCGCCTTCCGTCACCATGCGCAGCGTATCGCGCGCGCTGACCCAGTGCCTACGGTCGGGAAGATCGGCGCGGTGAAGCAGGGCTGCCGAGCGCATCGCCTCCTGCATGATCAGATTGTCGTTGGCGCCGGAGCCGTCGGTGCCGAGCGCGATCGGAATGCCGGCCGCGAGCATGTCGGGTGTGCGCATCCGGCCGGTGCCGAGCCGGGCATTGCTCTCGGGGTTATGGA
>JBKJSB010000244.1:0-11102 GCA_046593015.1 Allobosea sp. | reverse complement strand
CGCGCAGCAGGTTCATCCAGTAGCCGCGCGTCACGCTTAGGCAGAGCGGACGGAACCAGACATTGTCGTCGACCGGAACCCAGACGCGCGGCTACTGGATGAACCTGCTGCGCGTGCGCCGCGCCGGGGTGCTCTCGCGCCACCGCCACCCCCAGCCGGTGCATGGCTATGTGCTGAAGGGGACGTGGCGCTATCTCGAGCATGACTGGGTCGCGACGCAAGGCTCCTATGTCTATGAGGCGCCCGGTGAAACCCATACGCTGGTGGTCGATCCCGACGTCGAGGAGATGATCACGATGTTCCAGGTCAACGGCGCGATGATCTATGTCGACCCCGATGGCAAATGCCTCGGCTATGACGACGTCTTCACCCGGCTCGACAAATGCCGGGCTCATTACGCCGCCAACGGGCTCGGAGCGGAGTTCGCGGATCAGTTCATCCGCTAAGGCGGAAGGCGAGGTCTCCGATGATATCGCACGCATCTTCGATGACGATCATGCCGACGCGCCGGACGGCTCTGGGCATCGTCGCGCTGGCCGGCCTCGTGCGTCCTGCCGCAGCGCAGGACGCACGCGACCGTCTCGGCATTCCCGGTCCGATGAGCTTCGAGGGTGCGCGCTACGCCCTGGCCTGGAGCTCGCAGCCCTCGCCGAGCTACATCAAGCAGGAATACCTGCCCGCGGGCCAGGCGACCGGCAGCTACACCAGCATGCTGCTTGTCGAAGTGGTCGAAGGCGGGACGACCGTCGAGGCCGCGCTCGGCGCGCAGATCAGGATGCTGAACGCGCGCAAGGGCAGCGATCCGCTGGTCAATTTCAGCGCGATCCGCAACCAGAAGACCGGCGAGGCCATTCTCGATTTCATCATCGGCGGACGAACGACGCAGGGCGCACCGATCGCGGAGTGGAACGCCTATCGCTATGCTGCGCGGAAGGAAGGGGGCGTGATGCTGTTCGCGATCAGCCGACGCGCCTATGGCGATGCTGATATCAGAGCGTTCCTGGGAAGACTGAGGACCGAACGGCCGGGTCTGGTCAGCAGGCTGGCGCAGCACGCCTTGCCCGTCGCGCGACGCTAGCGCCCAAGCTTCGCCAGTTCCACCGCCGCGCGCAGTTCGATATGCGCCAGCACCTCGTCCAGGCGCGGATCGTCGGTGATTTCGCGGCGCGACGAGAGCATGCCCTTCAGGCGCTCCAGTTCGGCGATCTGGACGCGGCCCGACAGGAGTGCGGCCTTGAGGCGGTCGAGCCCGTCGAGTAGGTCGTGGCCGCGCTTGGCCTGCCGCTTCTTGCGCTCGGCCGGGTCTTCCTGCGCCTGCACGGCGAGCAGCGTGTCGAGCGGGGCCGAGGCGTGGAGCGAACTCGTGCGCGCCGGCGCGGCCTGCTCCTTCTTCGGCAACTCGAAGGCGGCGCCGGAGCGTCTGGCCTGACTGGCCTGCGCCGCATTGGCGATCGGAGCGCGCGGGTCGATACGGATCATCACGCCCTCCTCCATAGCTGGCCCATCCTGGCGCTCAGGCTTGGGCCGGCTTGGTTAACAGCCGGTAAACCACCCGGCAGAAACTGCCGGGCCGGCAGCTTCGGCAGGGTCTCCCCGTCCGTCATCAAGCTGCACATCAAACCCAAACAATTGGAAAATAGAGGTTTTCAATTGCAAGCGATCTGGCACGGGGATCGCAAGGCATCAGCTGGAACGCTTCTCCTCCAGCAGGTATGCCCATGTCCCGCCTACCCGCCTTCTCCCTGCTGACGACGCGCCTGCCGCGGCTTATGGCGCTCGGCCTCGCGCTCGGCCTGGCCTTCGCCGCCGGTCCGGCTCATGCGCTGTCGCGGATCAAGGATCTCGCTGCGGTCGAGGGCGTGCGCGCCAACCAGATCCTCGGCTACGGCATCGTCGTCGGCCTCAACGGCACCGGCGACACGCTGAACAACGCACCCTTCACCAAGCAGTCGCTGACCGCGATGCTGGAGCGGCTCGGCGTCAACACGCGCGGCGCCAATATGCGCACCGCCAATGTCGCAGCCGTCATGGTGACGGCCAACCTGCCGCCCTTCGCCACGCAAGGGACAAGGCTCGACGTCACGGTCTCGGCTTTGGGCGACGCCAAGTCGCTGCAGGGCGGCACGCTGCTGGCGACGCCGCTGCTCGGCGCCGATGGCGAGGTCTACGCCGTCTCTCAGGGGCCGGTGGCCATCGCAGGCTTCTCGGCCGAGGGCGAGGCTTCCAAGATCACGCGCGGCGTGCCCACCGTCGGCCGCATCGCCAATGGCGGCCTGGTCGAGCGCGAGATCGACTTCGCCCTGAACAAACTGAAGACGCTCCGGCTCTCGTTGCGCAACCCGGACCTGACCACGGCCCGCCGCATGGCCGCCGCCATCAACGATTTCCTCGGCGGCGACGCCGCCGAACCGACCGACCCTTCGACGGTCGTGCTGCAGATCCCGCCGCGCTTCCAGGGCAACATGATCCGGATGCTGACCGATATCGAGCAGCTCAGGATCGAGCCCGACCAGCTCGCCCGCATCGTCATCGACGAGCGCTCAGGCATCATCGTCATGGGCAAGGACGTCCGCGTCTCCACCGTCGCGGTGGCGCAGGGCAATTTGACCGTGACGATCACCGAGCAGCCGCAGGTCAGCCAGCCCAATCCGCTGTCGCGCGGCCAGACGGTCGTGACGCCGCGCTCCAACGTCAAGGTCGACACCGAAGGCGGCAACAAGCTGGCTCTGGTTCGCGAGAGCGTGACGCTGGCCGAACTCGTCGACGGGCTGAATGCGCTGGGCATAGGCCCGCGCGACCTGATCTCCATTCTCCAGGCCATCAAGACAGCCGGCGCGCTGCAGGCCGAAATCGAGGTGATGTGATGAGCGCGACCCTTGCCCTGCCCGCCGCCAAGCTCGCGATCAACGCGGCCGGCAACATTCTCGACGGCGTCAAGAACGCGCTGCTCGACCCCGCCAAGGCCAAGGCCAAGAAGCAGGCCGACGATTTCGAGACGGTCTTCCTCGAGCAGGTGACCGAACGCCTCTTCGCGACGCCCGAGGGCGCGGAAGGCCCGCTGGGAGAGAACGGCACCGGCGGCGGCATCTTCAAGTCGCAGCTCACCCAGCAATACGCCAAGCAGATCCAGAAGGCCGGCGGCATCGGCCTGTCGGACCAGATCTTTCGCGACCTGATCCGCGTTCAGGAACAGTCAGCGCCGCAAGCCGCCATCCCCGGAGCGCAGAATGTCGGTCGCTAGGCGCGTTCTCGACGAACGTCCGCGCATCTCCGGCCCGCTCGACGCCAGGGCGCTGGTCGAGGCGGTGATCGAGGCGCTGGGCGGCCTCTCCCATGTCGTCGGCGAGGAGACCGCGCTGCTGCGCGCCGGCAAGCTCAAGGAGGCCATGGATCGCGAGCCGCGCAAGACCGAGCTCGCAGGCATCTATATGCGCGGCGTCGAGCAGGTGAAGCTCAACGCCGTCGCGCTGGCGCGTTTCGCCCCCGAGCAGGTGCGCCGGCTGAAAGCCGAGCACGGCGCGTTCCAGACGCTGATCGAGACCAACCAAATGGTGCTGGCGACCGCGCGCGCCGTCTCCGAATCGATCGTCCGCGACCTCGCCACCGACGCCAACCGGTCGATGCGCGCGCCGGGATACGGGCCGACGGCGACTGTGGGGGCCGGCGCCTTCGCACGCCCGAACGCGGGCCCGCTGGTGATCTCGCGCAACCTGTGATGGTACTCCCGACGCAGGCGTCAATATTTACCTAATTCCCTTACGTCAGATTCAACCTTTCCTGTCATGGTCGCATGATAGGGCAGCCGTATTCCGGTCGTCCTCCCTCGCGACCGGGCGGCACCTGCCACCGGTCCACGCTCCAGAAGGAGTGAGACATGGACTTTGGCAACGCATCGAAACTGATTCCTCTCGGCAACAACCTCGTCGTTCCCCGCTCGGACATCCTCGCGACCGTCGGCAGCGTCGCCGTCGATCTCAGCCCCGAGAAGACCGTGCAATCGGCCCGGGCCGGAGACGCGGTCCGCGTCGATATCGGGCGGCGCGATCAGCGCGATCGCCAGCAGGATGTCCAGGACAAGCGCATCGAGACGGACCGCCGGCAGGATCAGGCGCGCCGCGAGAGCGATCTCCGCGCAACCTCACTGCAGGATGTCATCGAGCGACGGCTGGTGATCGACCCGCCGACGCGCACCGTGGTGCTGCAGAAGAAGAACCTCGACACCGGCGAAACCGTGCAGACCCTGCCCGACGAGATCACGCTGAAGCTCAGGCGCTATTCGCGCGAGATCGCGGAGCGCGCCAGGCGCGCGGAGGACGCGACCGCACGCTACGTCGAGCGCACCGCCTGACAAATCGGGCTGGCATGGGCCAAACGTTCGTGAAAGCCGCCCGTGACGGGCGGCTTTCTTCATTATCAGCCCATGCGGCGCCCGACACGCCGGCTTCAGGCCCGGTTAACCATGTCACCGCTTCGACACGGTCCTGCACAATTCGACGGCAGAAATTTACCTCTCGTTACGGGCTTGGCGGGCAGGGTTTGAGGGTCGGAGCCAGAATGGCCCGACGCCAGAAGGCATCAAACCAGAAGGTTTCACTCACATGGCCGTCACTTCGCTTTCCTCCGGCGTCCGCGCCGCTCTCTCCTCGCTCTCCTCCACGACCGCGACCTCCCAGCAGGGCCAGCTCCGTCTTGCCACCGGCAAGAAGGTCAACTCGGCTGTCGACAACGCCGTCAACTTCTTCACCGCTGCCGGCCTCAACGATCGCGCTGGTCAGCTGACCGGCCTGCTCGACGGCATCTCCAACGGCATCCAGACCATCCAGGCCGCATCGCAGGGCATCGACTCGGCCGTCAAGCTGGTCGAATCGCTGCAGTCGACCCTGAAGCAGGCCCAGGCCGACGCCGCCGCCAACCGCCCGACCAAGGTCGGCACGTCTGACGTGCTCGCCGACGCAGCGGAAGTCACGGCGACCGGCGGCAAGAGTCGCAAGGACATCGCTCTCGATAAGCGCATCGGCCTCGCCGGCGCGGCTGCCGACGCGACCGCGTCCTCGGTCGGTCACCTGATCGACACCACCACCAACACCAACCTGGCCCTGACGGTCTCGGCCGGCTCGACCACCTACACGGTCGATCTCGCAGCGACCTCGACGGTCCGCGACCTCGTCAACTCGATCAACAGCTCCGGCGTCGCCTCGGCCTCGATCGACGACCAGGGCCGCCTGAACGTCACCGGCAACGGCTCCGACACGCTCCGCGTCGGTCTCGGCGCCGGCACCGACGCAGCCACTGCCCGCACCAACGCTTCCGGCGCCTCCAACCAGAACGTCGCCATCGGCCTTGCGGTCGCTGACGGCGACACGGCCGGCGCGGGCATCGTCGCCTCGGGCGGCAACTCGACCGTCCGCTCGAACCTGATCAAGCAGTTCAACGACCTGCGCACGCAGATCGACCAGCTTGCCACGGATGCCGGCTTCAACGGCAAGAACCTGCTCAAGGGCGACAAGCTCTCGATCGTGTTCAACGAGAAGACGGGCTCGCAGCAGAGCAAGCTGGACGTTCAGGGCTCCGTCCTGAATTCCGGCAACCTCGGCATCAACACCGCCGTCAGCGGCACCACCACGACCGGTCAGTTCAACATCCAGAGCGACACCGATCTCTCCGGCGCCGCCGATGCCCTGACCAACGCCCTGACCTCGCTGCGTTCGACCTCGTCGTCGCTGGGTTCCAGCCTCTCGATCGTCCAGACCCGCCAGGACTTCACCAAGAACCTGGTGAACACCCTGACCCAGGGCGCGGACAATCTGGTTCTGGCCGACACCAACGAGGAAGGCGCCAAGCTGCTTGCCCTGCAGACCCGCCAGCAGCTGTCGCAGACGGCTCTGACGCTCTCCAGCCAGGCCGACCAGGCAGTCCTGCGTCTGTTCTGATCCTTCGTCCGCAGAAAGCGGGCTGCCCACAGGATGTGGGCCGAAGACAAGGAAAGCGGCGGCGCGCGAGCGCCGCCGCTTTTCGTTAAGCGGCTTCGTTATGCGATTAACTATTTATTATCCTTAACAAGGAATTATCGGTCCAGATCAAACCGGGCTTGCGCCGAATCGCGCTTTCAGGGGACCGAGAGATGGCCAATACGATTCTCACCGCCGGCGTCAGGCAGAACCTGCTCTCGCTGCAGCAGACGACGGCCGAGCAGGGCGTCATCCAGAACCGCCTGGCGACCGGCAAGCGGGTCAATTCGGCGATCGACAACCCGGTCAACTTCTTCACCTCGCTCGGCCTGAACGACCGCGCCGGCGAATTGAAGGGGCTGCTCGACGGCATCTCCAACGGCATCCAGACGATCACAGCCGCCTCGCAGGGCATCGACTCGATCACCAAACTGGTCCAGTCGCTGCAATCCACCGTGAAGCAGGCGCAGGCCGACAACGCCGCCAACCGGCCCAACAAGGTCGGCGCCTCCGACATCCTGGCCGACGCCGCCGAGGTTACGATCACGGGCGGCAAAAGCCGCAAGGACATCGCCCTCGACAAGCGCGTCAGCAGCGCCGGCGCTCCCGCAGACGCCACGGCCACGACGCCGGGCCATCTGATCAACGCGACGACCACGCCGGCCACGGCGATCACCATATCGGCCGGGGCGACGACCTATACCGTCGATCTGTCGCCGACCGCGACGGTGCGCGATGTCGTCAACTCGATCAACGCATCGGGCATCGCGACGGCGACCGTCGACGATCAGGGCCGTCTCAACGTGACCGGCAACGGCTCCTCGACGCTGCGCGTCGGCATCGGCGCCGGCGCGGATGCGACCGCCGCCCGCACCAATGCCTCCAGCGCCACCAACCAGAACGTCGCTTTCGGCCTTGCCGTCGCCGACGGCGACACGGCCGGTGCCGGCATCGTCTCGGCCGGCGGCAATTCGACCGTCCGCTCGAACCTCATCAAGCAGTTCAACGATCTCTCGTCGCAGATCGACCTTTTGGCCAAAGACTCCGGCTTCAATGGCAAGAACCTGCTTAACGGCGACAAGCTCTCGATCATCTTCAACGAGAAGACCGGAACCAACCAGTCCAAGCTCGACGTTCAGGGCGAGACCCTGACCGCGGCCAATCTTGGCGTTCAGACTGCCGTCAGCGGCACGGCCTTGACTGGCCAGTTCAATATCCAGGACGACACCAGCCTCGGCACGGTGGCCGACACGCTGACCAGCGCGCTGACCTCGCTGCGCTCGATCGCCTCGACGCTCGGTTCGAACCTCTCGGTGGTGCAGACCCGCCAGGACTTCACCAAGAACCTGGTCAACACGCTGACCAACGGCGCCGACAATCTGGTTCTGGCGGATTCCAACGAGGAAGGCGCCAAGCTGCTCGCCCTCAACACCCGCCAGCAGCTCTCGCAGACCGCGCTCTCGCTCGCCTCGCAGGCCGACCAGGGCGTGCTCAGGCTCTTCGGCTGATCGCGAAGAGCCCCCTCCCCTCCAGCCAGAAGGCTCAGGCAGACATGGCTCTCAAGGTCGAACTCAAGCCGCGCGAGCGCATCATCATCGGCTCCGTCGTCATCCGCAACGACGAGCAGCGCACGCGCTTCTTCATCGAGGGCGACGCCCCGATCCTGCGCGAGAAGGATATTCTCACGGCCGCCAGCGCCGACAGCCCGGCCAAGAAGATCTATCTGGCGATCCAGCTCATGTACCTCGCCCAGGACCCGACCCACGAGCACCAGCTCTATTTCGATCTGGTGCGCGACTTCGTCCAGGCCGCGCCGAGCGCGCTGGAGCACGTCCACGAGATCAATAACCGCATCTTAAGCAACGATCTGTACAAGGCTCTGAAGGCAGCCAAGAAGCTGATCGCCTACGAAGCGGAACTCATCGAGAATGCAAAACGGGTTTAGTGCGTACGCTGCCGCCGCCAAGTCAGCCCAGTCCACCGTTTCTCCGCGCGAACTCGAAGCCTCCTTGCTGATCAAGGCGGCCATGCGCCTCCAGTCCATCGCCGACGACTGGACAGGCCGCGCCCGCGAACTCGACGACGCGCTGGGCTACAACCGCAAGCTCTGGACGCTGCTCGTCTCGGCCGTGATCGCGGAAGACAATCCGCTCCCCGTCGACATCAAGCGCAACATCCTTGGCCTCGCCAATTTCATCTTCAACCAGACATTCCGCATTGCGGCCGCGCCCGTGCCCGAAGCGCTGGACTCCCTGATCCAGATCAACCGCGACATCGCAGCCGGCCTGCGCGGCCGCTGAGGCGTCGATACGAGCCGAAACGAACAGGGGCGTCGCCAGCCATGGCGACGCCCCTTCGCTTTGACGCGATTGCGCCCGCTCAGAGATAGTTCGTCAGCGACAGCTTCGACAGGATCGATGTCGTCTGGTAGCTCGCCTGCAGCCGGTTCTGGACGGCCAGGATCTGCACCGCCACCTCCTCGGTGGTGACGTTTTCGATGCCCGCCAGCGTCGTGCCGAGATAGTTCTTCGTGGCGTCGTGACGCTCCTTGGCCTGGGCGATCGAGTTCTGCGCCGTGCCAAATTCCGTGATGATCTCGGAGGGCTTCTGCACCGCGCCGCCAAAGCCCAAAGCCTCGCGCACCCGGTCGGTCAGCGCCTCGTAGCGCGCCTGCGAATTGGCGTCGGTGGCCGGGAATGTCTCGACCGCGAGCACTGCGAACTGGGCGAGGCCGACGCGGAAGCTCTCCTCGTTCGCCCGCGCGCCGGTGGCGACGAGCTGGCTCTGGTCCACCTGCACGGTCGTCGTGGCCCGCGCCGAACCAGCGCTGTCGTCGCCCTGATACCAGATCACCGTGTCGGCCGCCGTGCCGGCCGCCGGCGCGGCCGTGGCGGTGGCGAAGCCCGGACCCGGCACGCGCAAGGGCGGGCTGCCCAGGCTGCCGTCGAAGAAGTTCTTCGCCGCGACGCTGGCGGAAGCTGCCGAAAGCGTCGTCTGGGCCTCCTTGGTCAAGGCCGCCGTGATCGTGGCGCGCAGATTGGCGGCGGTCGCATTGACGTCGGCGCCGATCACGAAGGTGTCGCTGGCCGAGCCGTTGGTCGCCTCGGCCCGTGCGGTCAGCACGATCTCCTCCTGCGTGCCGTCCGGCAGATCGACGACGATGCGCAGGTTTTCTCCCGGAAGCGGCTGGCCTGCGACATTGACGGCGATATCGGCTGGCGGGCCGGCCGTATAGGTCGGGACAAGCCCGGTCGAATTCGTCGTCGCGCCCGACAGCTTGAAGCCGTAGCTGTGAAGCGTCGCCTCCTCGGCGATCGTCGCGTTCGTGCCGGCCCCGCCGGCGGTCAGGCGGCCGAGGCCGGAGCCCAGATCGGCCTGCTTGCGCTCCGAGATGAGCTGCTTCAGCCCGGCGCGGCCGGCGCCGTCGCCCTCGATGATCAGCGAATAGCCGACGGTCGGCGCGACGTCGGAGGTACGGCCGGAGAACAGGTAGCGCCCGTTGACGTCGGTGCTGAGCAAGTCGAGCGTCTGCTTGAACTTTTCCTCGGCCAGGACCTGCGGGGCCGAGCGGCCGCTCGCGCTCGGCGTATAGCTGTTTGACCGGACGTCGTTCTTGGTCTCGTTCGTCAGCGTCGCGAAGTTCTGCACGGCCTGCACGGACAGGCTCAGATTGACCTCGGCCAGCTTGACGCCCTGCAGCCAGGAATCGATCGAGGCGACCTTTGCGTTGAGATCGAGGCTGGCGCGCCGCTCGATGCCGAGGTCGCCATAGGTCTCGCTGCGCTTGCCGGTCGAGAGCTGCCGCTGCAGATCGTCGAACTGCGAGCGCGTGGAGACGAATTCGTTTGGCCTCGCGGTGCGGTAGGCGCCGGTCCCATGGGTGGTGATGGTCATGACGATGGCCCTTCAGATACGCAGCAGCACGTCCATCAGCTCCTTGACGGTGGAGATGACGCGGGCGTTTGCGGCATAGGCTGTCTGCAACTCGATCAGGCTCGACATTTCCTGGTCGACATTGACCTGCGCGGTCGCCTGGAAACGGCTCTGCACCGAGGCGAGCGCGACCTGCTGGCCCTCGTCGAGCCGCTTGGCGGCCTCGACCGCCTGCCCGGTCGAGGCGACGACGCGCTGGACGAAGTTCGAGACGGTGCCGGTCGAGGTCGCTGTCGAGCCGTCGAGCGAGGTCGCGCTGGTAAAGGCGCGCTGGCTCTGGCTCAGCCGCTCGAGCAGGAGCTTGGGCCGCGCCGGATCGCCCTGCGCGGTGGCCGGCGAGGTGTTGTAGACCACGAGACGCGAGCGGTCCGCGATCAGGTCGGGGTTGACGACGATGCGTCCGGCATAGCCCAGTGCCTGCGAACGCCCCTCGAAGGAGCCGGTGAAGGCGGCGTTGCCCGCTCCCGCATCGACGAAGAACGGCAGTTCGACCGAACCGCCGGCCGAGGCGAGCCCCGTCGCGGTCGGCCGCGCCGTTAGCCCGACGACGTCGCGCGTCGCGCCCGCGCCGTCGTCGACGATGCGCAGAACCGAGCCGGCGTTGGAGACCGTGAAGCCGCCGCCGATCGCCGCCTGGATCTGCGTCGTGACCGAGGCCGGCCCGCCGGAAAAGTCGATCCCGACGACGCGGTTATTGGCGTCGCCGCTCGCGTTCGCCGGCAGCGGCAGCGTGGCCGCGCTTTCGACGCGCACGAAAGTGAAGCGCTGCGTCTGGCCGCCCGGCGTGACCTTGTAGTCGAGCGTGACGCTGTTGCCGGCCTGCAGGCCCGTGAGATCGACGTCGAAGCCCGTGGCCGCGCCGGCGGTGACCGCCGTGCCGGCGATCTCGCGGTCGGACAGCGCGCTGGAAAGCTGCGCCGCGATCTCGTCGAGCTGCGCCTGCGCCTGGACCAGCGTCTTGTCGCGCAACTCGATAAAGGCCGCGATCTCGCCGGAGCGGAACGCCTTGTTGGCGACGGCGTCGATCGAGTTGCCGGAATTGTCGGTCATCGTGATGGTGCCGACGCCGCGCTGGGCGGCGACCGGGCTCCACAGCGACTGGGCGCCGAGCGCCGGGCGCTGGTCGAAGCCGAAGGTCACCGAAGGCCGGCCGTCGAATATCTGCGCGCCGGAGGTGGTGACGATGGTGAGGTTGCCGCGCGCGTCCTCGCTGGTGCGGAT
>JBKJSB010000166.1:0-8639 GCA_046593015.1 Allobosea sp. | reverse complement strand
GCGTTTTTCTTCGGCGAGCCGCTCAAGGTTCTGTCGCGCATCTGGGTCTGGTTCGTGGCCGAGGGCGACATCTACCGCCACCTGCTGGTCACGCTGACCGAGACGCTGCTGGCCTTCGGCGTGGGCTCGGTGCTGGGCTTGGCGGCGGGGCTGAGCGCCAGCCACAGCCCTACGTCAAGGCGATGAACGCCATGCCGCGCATCATCCTGGCGCCGATCTTCGCGGTCTGGTTCGGCCTCGGCATCGCCAGCAAGGTGGCGCTGGGCGTGACCCTGGTCTTCTTCATCGTCTTCTTCAACGTCTATCAGGGCGTGCGCGAGGTCTCGCCGACGGTGCTGGCCAATGCCCGCATGCTCGGCATGAACGAGCGCCAGCTCTTCAAGCACGTCTACTGGCCCTCGGCGCTGACCTGGATGTTCTCAAGCCTGCACACCTCGGTCGGGTTTGCGCTGATCGGCGCGGTCGTGGGCGAGTATCTCGGCTCCTCGGCGGGGCTGGGCTACAAGATCCAGGAGGCCGAGAGCGTGTTCGACGTCACCGGCGTGTTCTCCGGCATGTTGATCCTGACGATCTTCGTCATCGCGATCGACGCGGTCGTGACCATGGTCGAGAAGCGGCTGCTGGTCTGGCGGCCGGCGCAGAGTTCGACCACGACGACGTAACGTCAACGGCGCTTGATCGCAGGCCTCGGAAGGATCATTGTCGGCCCTGCGGTGGCGGGGGCGTGCCATGGAACTGGACGTCAACGGTCGCGTCATCGACGAGCCCAGGCCCGAGGACGTCGTGCGCGCCATCGCCGACTCCGGCTCCGATCCCGACTGGTGCGTCACGCTCTCCGACGACCACGGCTATGTCGAAGCGTCCCGGCAGGATGACGGTTCGTTTGGGCTGGTCCGCCACGACGGCACGAGCAGGTTCGACGCAGCCGAGCCGGTCGATGCCGAGACCTTGAAGACGCTCCTCATCGCCTGCCTGAGCGGCGACAAAAGCTGGCGCAAGCAGCATGACTGGGTGCGCGCGCCGTCGCCGTCGAAAGCCGCCGCGGCCTCCGGCGAGCCTCCCGTCTGGGCGATCGCGGCCGTCGCCGCTTCGGTCGCCCTCATCGTGGTGGTCACCAACCTGCCAGGCGAATGGCTGCCACCCTTTCTCGGCACGACGGCCGGCATGGTCGTTCTCTTCTCGCTGCCGGTCGTCGTGATGATCGGCGCCATGGTCGCCAATGTCGCGATCAGGATGCGGCGGGCCAGGGACTGGCTCCAGGCCGAGGGCCGTATCACGCGGTCGAAGCTCATGGTGCGGCGGCCGCCCGCCGGCAACGAGATCGGAACCGCCGTCAACGTGCCGGACGTCGCCTACATGTTCTCGGTCGGTGGACAGGGGTATCAGGGCAAGCGGGTCAGCCTCGGCGACATCAGCGGCACGTTTGCCGAGGAGGCGGTGCGGCGCTATCCGGTCGGGTCAACGGTGACGGTGTATTACGACCCCAAGGATCCGACGGATTGCGTGCTGGAGCGTGGGCTTGTGCTCGGCCCGGCAGAAGCGGCCGGAGCCGGTCCGCACGGGCCGGGCTTGCAATTGGCGGCGGGTGCGGCCCCGAAAGCCAACGCCATGGGCTGCGGGGTCGCTCTCGCCGTGCTCGCGCTGCTCGGCTCCGGCGGCTGGTGGCTGGCGAATGGCGGCGTGCAGGCGTTGCAGGCGCGCCTGCCGCGCGCCGAAGTGCCCGTTATGCTGTGCGCGATCGGCTTTGGGCTCGCGCTGCTGCTCTTCTTCGTCGGCTATCGCCGTTACCTGATGCGCGCCAATGCCTGGCCGGTCGTCCCGGGGCGCGTCACCATCAGCCGTGTCGAGCAGCGCGCGGCCACCGGCGACAGCCCGAACCGCAGGAGCCATGCCGCAGTCGTCGAGTTCCGCTATCAGGTCGGTGGTCTTGGCTTCAGTTCGCGCCAGATCGCGCTCGGGCTGGACAAGTCCGGCTCGCGCAGCGCCGCCGACCGGATCGTCGCGCGCTACCCTGTCGGGGCTGCGGTCGAGGTTCATTACGATCCAACCAATCCCTCGCAGGCCGCGCTGGAGAACCCGACCGGCCTAAGCTGGATCCTGCTCGCCGCCGCGCTCGCCTGCTTCGGCGTCGCGCTCTACGCCAGCCACGTCTTTCGCTGACGAGCCTTCGCGAGCGGCCGGCGGCGATCGCTTGCCCCGCTCCGCCAATCTCGCCTATCGTCGCAACGAATGCGCTCCGCAGAGGCGCAACATCATTCAACCGGAGGAATGCCCGATGATCTTTACACGCCGCATGGCGCTTGCCGCGCTTGCCCTATCCACCACGCTCGGCTTTTCGGCGCAGAGCGCGCTCGCCCAAAATGCTGAAAAGCCCAAGGTCACGCTCGGCGTCGGCGGCAAGCTGCTTTTGTATTATCTCCCGCTGACGGTGGCGGAGAAGAAGGGCTTCTTCAAGGAGCAGGGCCTCGATGTCGAGATCAACGATTTCGGCGGGGGCGCGAAATCGCTGCAGGCGCTGATCGGCGGCTCGGTCGATGTCGTCACCGGCGCCTATGAGCACACCATCCGCATGCAGGCCAAGGGCCAGGACGTGCGCGCCGTGGTCGAGCTCGGCCGCTTCCCCGGCATCACCATCTCCGTGCGCAAGGACCTCGCCGACAAGGTCAAGTCCGCGGCCGATTTCAAGGGACTGAAGATCGGCGTCACCGCGCCGGGCTCCTCGACCTCGCTGACGGCGCAATACGCCATGGTCAAGGCCGGGCTGAAGGCCACCGACGCCGCCATCATCGGCGTCGGCGCAGGCGCAAGCGCGGTTGCCGCGATGAAGAACAAGCAGGTCGATATCATCTCGCATCTCGATCCCGTCACCTCCAAGTTGGAGGCCGACGGCGACGTGGTCGCCCTGATCGACACCCGCACCGAGGCCGGCACACGCGCCGTCTTCGGCGGCTCGAACCCGGCTGCTGTGCTCTATCTCAAGGGCGATTTCGCCGAGAAGAACCCGATCACCACGCAGAAGCTGGTCAACGCCTTCGTCAAGTCGCTGAAATGGCTGGAGACGGCCAAGCCCGAGGACGTCGCCGATCTGGTGCCCGCCGAATACCATCTCGGCGACAAGCCGCTCTATCTGCGCGCGGTGAAGAACTCGCTGGAGAGCTATTCGCGCACCGGCGTCTCGACCCCCGAGGCGCAGCAGAGCATGTATGACGCGCTGAAGCTGCTCGATCCGGAACTCGCTGCGTCCAAGGTCGATCTCAAGACGACGTTCATCGACACGTTCGCGAAGAAGGCTGCGGCGGGTTCCTGATCGGTCCCGTCACGAACTTCAATTGGTCCTCCCGAGGGCGCCCGGCCTAGGCTGCGGCGCCCTTTTCGTTCGCGAGGCCGCCATGCTCAAAGCCCATAACCCCGCATCGATGTTTACGCCCGTCGGCCCCTACTGCCACGGCGTCGAAGTCGTCCAACCGACGCGGTTCCTCTTCAGCAGCGGCACGATGGGGCTCGACAAGGACGGCGGCGCGCCGGACGGGATCGAGGCGCAACTCGAAACCGCATGGAACAATCTGAAGGCGATCCTGGCTGACGCCGGCATGGGGGTCGGCGACATCGTCAAGGTGACGACCTTCCTCGCCGACCGTTCCATGCGCGGGCCTGCCACCGCCTATCGACAAGCGGTGCTCGGCGAGCATAAGCCTGCGGTGACGACGATGGTCGCCGGGCTCCTGCAGGATGACTGGCTCGTCGAGATCGAGATCGTGGCCGCAGCCTGAGACCAAGCATGAACATCCTCTCCATCCAGTCGCATGTCGCCTATGGCCATGTCGGCAATGCGTCCGCCGTCTTTCCGATGCAAAGGCTCGGCGTCGAGGTCTGGCCGATCCATACGGTGCAGTTCTCCAACCACACCGGCTACGGTGCCTGGAAGGGCCGCGTCTTCGAGGGGGGCATGATCGACGAGGTGATGGAGGGGATCAGTGAGCGCGGCGTGCTGCCCTCCTGCGACGGCGTGCTGTCGGGCTATATGGGCTCGGCCGATATCGGCCATGCGATCCTTTCGGCGGTCGAGCGCGTGCGCGCCGCCAATCCCAAGGCGGTCTACTGCTGCGATCCGGTGATCGGCGATGTCGGGCGCGGGGTGTTCGTGCGGCCGGGCATCCCCGAATTCATGCGCGAGCAGGCGGTGCCGGCGGCCGACATCGTGACGCCCAACCAGTTCGAACTCGAACTGCTGACCGACATCCAGATCGGGACGATCGCGGACGCGCATCGTGCGGTCGATGCGTTGCGCGACGCGGGGCCACGGACCGTGCTGGTGACCTCGCTGGTCACCGACGAGACGCCCGCCGATTCGATCGACATGATGGCGGCCGATGCCCTAGGAGCGTGGCGGGTGCGTACGCCGAAGCTCGATGTCAGCGTCAACGGCGCGGGCGATGCGATCGCGGCGCTGTTCTTCGTCCATCACCTGCGCGAGCAGTCGGCCGCGGCTGCGCTCGCCAAGGCGGCAGCCTCGATCTACGGCCTGCTGAAGCGGACGAAGGAAGCAGGCTCCCGCGAAATCCTGACGGTTGCGGCGCAGGACGAGTTCGTGACGCCGTCGCATCAGTTCACGCCGGAATCGATCTGACGTCCTGCCTTTATCTACGGGAACACGCATATGAAACGCCGCTTCGTGACGCTCGACGTCTTCACCACGCATCGCCACGCCGGCAATCCGCTGGCGGTGGTGCTCGACGCCGACGGGCTCGACACGGCGGCGATGCAAGCGATCACGCGCGAGTTCAACCTGTCCGAGACGGTATTCGTGTCGCCGCCGGCAAATCCCGCCCACCGCGCCGCGATCCGCATCTTCACGCCCGGCCAGGAACTGCCCTTCGCCGGCCATCCGACGGTGGGGACGGCCGTGCTGCTGGCGCTGCGCGACCGGGTCGAAGGGTGGCCTGCCGACATCATGACGCTGGAGGAGACGGTCGGGCTCGTGCCCTGCGCCGTGTCCGTGTCCCGCGAGGGTTCGGGCCATGCGGTCTTCACGCTACCGAAGCTGCCTGTGGCGACGCCGGGGCCTGCCTCGCAGGCAGCGATAGCCGCCGTTCTGGGGCTCGACGAAAGCGAGATCGGATTCGACCGCCATCGGCTTGGAGCATTCTCCGCCGGCGTGCCCTTCTCGCTCGTCCCTGTCGCGAGCCTGGCGGCGGTCGAAAGGATCAAGCTCGATCTGTCGCGTTGGGCCGAGGCGACAAAGCCTGCAGAGCAGCCCAACGCGTTCGTCTACTGCCGCGAGACGGTGGAGGCCGGGCATCAATATCACGCGCGCATGTTCTGGCCGAGCGCGGGCATCGTGGAGGACCCGGCGACGGGGTCGGCGGTCGCAGCCTTTGCCGGCGCAGTCATGGCGTTCGACAGGCCGGGCGATGGCGAGCATCGCCTCGTGATCGAGCAGGGCTACGAGATGGGCCGGCCCTCACAAATCACGCTGGAACTGACGGTTGCCGGCGGCGCGCTGGTCTCGGCGCGCATCGGCGGTTCCGCCATCATGGTGAGCGAGGGCGTGCTGCTGTGAACGGCGTCGTCGATGGCGAGATCATCGCGCTGTCGCGGGTCGAGGCCATCGTCGAGCCCTATGACTGGGCGTTTGCGCGCGAGCAGGCGGCCGAGATCGCGGCCTACTGGGCCAAGATCAGCGCCGGCAAGCCCGCCATGTTCAATGGACGGGTGATGCTGCAGCACCGCGCCGCGATCGAGGACGGCGTGTTCCAGGCCGGCTATTTCGAGACCGATTATGCCGCCTTCATGGCCTGGCGCGATTTTGGCCATCCCGGCCCCGTGGTGCGCAACGGCTTCGCGATGGCGGCGTTGCGGGCCGCCGATGGGGCCTTTTTATGCGGGCGTATGGGCGAGCACACGGCCAACCCTGGGAAAGTCTATTTCGCCGCCGGCACGCCCGACCGCGAGGATTTGCGGCCTGACGGCAGCCTCGATCTCGCCGGCAGCGTGACGCGGGAGCTCTGCGAGGAGACCGGGCTGACGACCGGGGAGGTCGTTGTCGGGGAGGGCTGGGCGGCGGTGATCCTGACCGGGCGCATCGCCTTCATGCGGCCGGTGTCGGTGCCGCTCGACGCCGAGGCGGCGCGGGCGCTGATGCTGGGGCGGATGCTCGAGCAGGACGAGCCAGAACTCTCCGACATCGTGATCATCCGCAGCCTCGCCGATTGCGACCGCTACGACATGCCGCCTTTCATGCGGCTCTATCTGGCCCATATCTACGGGCAGGACTGACTGCCCTCCGTTCCGGAATCCCATGCCATGACGCTCGCTTTCGAGACCCTGCCGCTGCCGGCCGACAACCCCTTCGCGGCGCGCTGGGAGACGCCCTTCGGCCTGCCGCCCTTCGCGCAGATCACGCCCGAGCACATCCGCACGGCTTTCGAGGCCGGTTTCGCCCGCCATCGGCAGGAGATCGACGCGATCGTTGCGGACGCGGCCGCGCCCGACTTCGCCAACACGATCGAGGCTCTGGAGCGTGCCGGGCGGGGCCTATCCCGGATCGGTGGCGTATTCTACAACCTGACCGGGGCCGACACCAACGAGGCGCTGCAGGCGATCGAGCGCGAAATGTCGCCCATCGCCTCGCGGCACTGGTCGGCGATCATGATGGATCCCGGCCTGTTTGCGCGCGTTGATGCGGTCTTCTCCCGGCGCGACGCTCTCGGCCTCGATGCCGAGCAGACGCGGCTACTGGAGCGAACGCATCGCGGCTTCATCCGCTCTGGCGCGCAGCTCGACGCCGGCGCCAAGGCCCGGCTTGCCGCGATCAGCGAGCGCCTCGCCGAGCTTGGCACCAATTTCGGCCAGAACCTGCTCAAGGACGAGGCCGATTATGCGCTGGTGATCGAAGACGAGAGCGGGCTTGCCGGCCTGCCTGATTTCGTGAAAGCCGCAATGGCGCGGGCCGCGACCGATCGCGGTCATGAGGGCAGGCATGCGGTGACGCTGTCGCGCTCGGTCATCGAGCCCTTCCTGACCTTCTCCACGCGGCGCGATCTGCGCGATGAGGCGTTCAAAGCCTGGAGCCGGCGCGGCGAGATGGGCGGAGCCAGTGACAACCGCGCCATCGTCGCCGAAATGGTGAGCTTGCGCGCGGAGAAGGCGAAGCTGCTCGGTTTTGCCACCTTCGCCCATTTCAAGCTCGACGACACCATGGCCAAAACCCCTGAAAACGTCCGCGACCTGCTCGAACTGGTCTGGACGCCGGCCAAGGCGCGCGCCGCGCAGGAGGCCGCCAATCTGGCGGCGCTGGCGCAGAGCGAGGGCGAGAACGGGCCGATCCGCCCGTCCGACTGGCGTCATTACGCCGAGAAGGTGCGCCAGAAGACCTATGCGCTCGATGAGGCGGTGCTGAAGCCCTATCTCCAGCTCGACCGCATTATCGCGGCCGCCTTCGATGTCGCAGGGAAGCTCTTCGGTCTGTCTTTCGCACAGCGGCGCGACCTCGCGGGCTATCACCCCGATGTCCGCATCTTCGAGGTGAGCGAGGCCGCGAGCGGCCGGCATATCGGCCTGTTCCTCGGCGATTATTTCGCGCGGCCGTCAAAGCGCTCGGGCGCCTGGATGAGCGCCTTTCGCGGACAGCGCAATTTCGACGGCGAGCGGCGGCCGATCATCGTCAACGTCTGCAATTTCGCCAAGCCGGCCGATGGCGAGCCGGCGCTGCTCTCGATCGACGATGCGCGTACGCTGTTCCACGAGTTCGGCCATGCGCTGCACGGGCTGCTGTCGGACGTGCATTACGGCTCGCTGGCCGGCACCTCGGTCTCGCGCGATTTCGTGGAGCTGCCCTCGCAACTCTACGAGCACTGGTTCCTGACGAAGCAGGTGATGCAGGAGTACTGCCTCCATGCCGAAACGGGCGAGCCGATCCCCGATGCGCTGATCGACAAGATCAGGCAGGCGCAGACCTTCAATCAGGGCTTCTCGACCGTGGAATACACCTCCTCGGCGCTGGTCGATCTCGCCTTCCATTCGCTGGAGGAGCCGGGCGAGATCGACCCGCTCGCCTTCGAGGCGGCGGAACTTGCGCGGCTCGGCATGCCGGCCGAGATCACCATGCGCCACCGCACGCCGCATTTCGCCCATGTCTTCTCGGGGGACGGCTATTCTGCCGGCTATTACAGCTATCTCTGGTCGGAGGTGATGGACGCCGACGCCTTCAACGCGTTTTTGGAAGCCGGCGACATCTATGCGCCCGAATTGGCCGACAGGCTGAAGCGCTACATCTACTCGGCCGGAGACACGCGCGACGCGGCCGAGGCCTACACGCTGTTCCGCGGCCGGATGCCGACGCCGGACGCCCTGCTGCAGAAGCGGGGGCTGGCGGCTTGAGTTAGATCGACGCCCCATTCCCGTCATGGTCGGCCTGGTGCCGACCATGACGTCTTCGCTCGTCTAGCTCCATGCCCAAGACGTGGATGCCCGGGACAAGCCCGAGCATGACGGCAAGGGCGTGAACAGCTTTTCCGCTGCCTTGCGCCGCCTTTCAAAATCGGCAGCATGATCCCCGCCGGGCGGCTTTCGCCCGCCATGGGGGGATACCATGCTGAAGATCTGCCTTGCCGCGTTCCTCGCGGCCGCCACGATCATGC
>JBKJSB010000303.1:0-5596 GCA_046593015.1 Allobosea sp. | reverse complement strand
CATGGGCGCGGATGCGGCGCTGAACCTCATCCCCGGCGCGGGCACGCTCTTTGCCAAAGGTCTGTCTGGCTATCTGATCTGGGAAGCGCGTCGACTTGGGGTGCCCAAAGCGACGCTGATCCGCATGCTCGGCAATCTGGGTGTCGATTTCGCGATCTCGATCGTGCCGCTGGCCGGCTGGGTCGGCGACATCTTCTTCCGCGCCAACAAGCGCAACATGGCGTTGCTGGATCAGCATCTGGCCGGGCTGGAGCGGAGGTGAGGCGGCCGGCTACCGGAAGCCGCCGCCGCCGCCTCCCTGCACGCAGGCCATGAAGGCCGTATGCGCCCCGGTTCCGAGCCGGGCCGAGCGCCAGCGCATGCGGCCGGGGCGGTGCGGGTCCTCATAGACTGTGCCGCCGTTCGCGACGGCGCAATTGCAGGAGTGCCGCTCGCGAGCCGAGCGGCACTCGGGATAGGACCTGCCTGATTGCGCCAGGGCGGCCTCGGACAAAACGATGCCGAAAAGCGCCGCGATGGCGAATGAACCCAGAAATCTCATGCGGACGGTCCCGAGGCCCGGGCGAAAGCCGCCCCCCATTTGCGACCTTAGGGATCGCCCGCATGGGTTGCAATTTGCCGTTCGGGGTAGCGTTAACACCGGCGAGCCGGTCGAAACGCCGCGCGCCCTACTCCGCCAGCTCCCGCATCACCCTGATCAGATCCGACTTGCCCTCGAAGCCGATGCCCGGCAGCTCCGGCATCACGATATGCCCGTCCTCGACGCGCACCGTGTCCGGGAAGCCGCCATAGGGCTGGAACAGGTCGGGGTAGCTCTCATTGCCGCCGAGGCCCAGGCCGGCCGCGATGTTGAGCGACATCTGGTGGCCGCCATGGGGGATGCAGCGCGCCGGCGACCAGCCATGCTGCGCGAGAACATCGAGCGTGCGCAGATACTCCACAAGCCCGTAGGAAAGCGCGCAGTCGAACTGCAGCCAGTCGCGGTCGGGCCGCATGCCGCCATGGCGCAGCAGGTTGCGCGCGTCCTGATGCGAGAACAGGTTCTCGCCCGTCGCCATCGGGCCGGGATAGAACTCCGCCAGCGCCGCCTGCAGCGTGTAGTCGAGCGGGTCGCCGGCCTCCTCGTACCAGAACAGCGGATAGTCGCGCAGCATCTTGGCGTAGGCGATGGCGGTCTCGAGGTCGAAGCGGCCATTGGCGTCGACCGCCAGCCGCGCCTGCGAACCGATCTCGGACAACACGGCCTCGACGCGGACCCGGTCCTCGTCGAGCGAAGCCCCCCCGATCTTCATCTTCACGACGTTGTAGCCGCGATCGAGATAGCGCCGCATCTCGGCCCGGAGCTGGGAATTGTCCTTGCCGGGATAGTAGTAGCCGCCCGCCGCATAGACGAAGACGCGCGGGTCGGCCTGCCGCCCCTTCATCTCCGCGAGCAGCCGGAACAACGGTTTGCCGGCGATCTTGGCGACCGCGTCCCACACCGCCATGTCGAGCGTGCCGACCGCGACCGAGCGCTCGCCATGGCCGCCCGGCTTTTCGTTGACCATCATCGCCGCCCAGATCTTGTGCGGATCGAGATTGGTCCCGGCCGCGTCGAGCAGGCTGTTGGGCTGCGCTTCCAGGATGCGGTCGCGGAAGCGCTCGCGGATCAGCCCGCCCTGGCCGTAGCGGCCGTTCGAGTTGAAGCCGTAGCCGACGACGCGGCGGCCGTCGCGCACCACGTCGGTGACGACGGCGACGAGGCTCGCGGTCATCTTCGAGAAGTCGATATAGGCGTTGCGGATCGGCGAGGCGATCGGCTTGGTGATCTCGACGACATCGATGATGCGCATGGTTCCAACCCTTCCCTGTTGCTGCGGGGCTTCGGCGCTGCCGGCCTGCCTTGTCGAGAGATCGCTAGAGCCGGCGAGCGCGAAAGGCTAATGCTGCTGTCGGGATTGCTTATGCAGGTTCGGCATCACCGATGGAGCTGATCTGGCTCGAGGATTATCTGGCGCTGGCCAGGACCCTGAACTTTTCCAGGGCGGCCGAGGCGCGCCATGTCACCCAGCCTGCCTTCAGCCGCCGGATCAGGGCGCTGGAGGCCTGGGCGGGCGCTGCCCTGTTCACGCGGACGACGCACAGCGTCGAACTGACCCCGGCGGGGGAGCATTTCCACAATCAGGCGCAGGTGCTGACCCGGGCGCTGCACCAGTTGCGCCGCGAGACGCGCGAGATCTCGGGGCGCGGGGCGGTCCCGCTCCCGATCGCTGCGACGCATGCGCTCTCCTTCACCTTCTTCCCCAAATGGGTGCGCGGCAACGCGGCCATTCTGGCGCTCGGCAACCTCAACCTGATCTCCGACAGCATGCAGGCCTGCGAGGAGATGATGCTGCGCGGAGATGCGGTCTTCCTGCTCTGCCACTATCATCCGGCGCTGCACAGCCGCATGGAGGTCGCACAGTTCAGGAGCATCGTCGTCGGGACCGACACGCTGATGCCGCTGAGCGCGCCCGGCGCGGATTGCGCGCCGCTTTGGTCGCTGCATGGCGGCGGCAAGACCCGCTACCTCGCCTACAGCGAGGCCTCGGGGCTTGGCCGCATCATCGCGGGGCAGCGGACCGGGATCGCCAACGAGGTCGCGTTCGACACGGTCTTCACCTCGCATCTCGCGGCGACGCTGCTGCAGATGGCGCGGGCCGGCGACGGCGTCGCCTGGCTGCCGCGCACGCTGGCGGAAGACGATCTCGCCGCCGGTCGGCTGGTCGAAGCCGGACGGCCGGAGCTGGCGATTCCGATCGAGATCAGGCTGTTTCGCCCGGTCACGCGCCAGAGCAGTGCGGCCGAGGCGATCTGGGCCGCGTTCGAGAGCGGTTGAGCCCCCCTAGCTCCTCCCGGCCGCCGGCCGAAACAGCCGGCCCTTCTCCGCGACCAGCACGATCGCCAGCGCCGCGAGCCCGCAGAGCGAAAAGCCCAGCGTCAGCGGGATGACGGTGCCGTCGAAATGCTGGCCGATCCAGAAGCCGAGCAGCGCGCCGCCCACCGTGGTGACAAAACCCTGCACCGAGGAGGCGGTGCCGGCGACATGGCCGAGCGGGTCCATCGCGATCGCGCCGAAATTCGGGGCGAGCAGGCCGAAGCAGAACATCGCCCCGCTCTGGAAGGCGGCAA
Organism: Allobosea sp.; assembly: GCA_046593015.1. Taxonomy (GTDB): domain Bacteria; phylum Pseudomonadota; class Alphaproteobacteria; order Rhizobiales; family Beijerinckiaceae; genus Allobosea. Next base: position 2,446 of record JBKJSB010000303.1, on the reverse strand, counting down.
ACAGCCAGAGAGTCTCGTAACCGCCGAGCGCCACCAGCGCATGGGCGCTGGTCAGCGCGATATAGCCCAGCAGCGCGCCATGGGAGACGCGGCGCATGCCGAGTTTGCCGACGATGCGGGCGTTCAACAGCGAGGCGCAGGCCATGAAGCCGGCGATCAGCGCGAAGATGCCGGTGAACAGGTCCGGCGCGGCGAAGACGTCGACGAAGACCTGCTGGGCCGAGTTGATGAAGCCGAACAGCCCGCCGATGATGAAGGCCATGGCCAGCATGTAGCCGACCGCGATCCGCGTCGTCAGCGTGATGCGGAAGGCCTCGACGACGCTGGCAAACGCGATCGGCTTGCGGTCCTCGACATGCAGCGTCTCGGGCAGCCTGAGCGCGCTCCAGATCATCACGATCGCGCCGAAGGCGGCCAGGCAGCCGAAAATCCAGCGCCAGGGCGCAAACCACAGGATCGCCTGGCCGATCGAGGGGGCGAGGATCGGCACGGCAAGAAACACGATCATCGCCAAGGACATGACGCGGGCCATGTCGCGGCCGGAATAGCAGTCGCGCACGATCGAGACCGCCAGCACCCGCGTCGCGGCCGCGCCGACGCCCTGGATCACCCGCGCCCACATCATCGCCTCGAAGGAGGGCGCGAAGGCCGCAGCAACGCTGGCGACGACATAGAGCGCCAGCCCCCAGAGCAGCACGGCGCGCCGCCCGAAGCGGTCCGACAAGGTGCCGTAGATGATCTGCGCCACGCCGAAGCCGAGCAGATAGGCGGTCAGGATCCATTGCCGGTCGTTGGGCTCGCCGATGCCGAGCGCCTCGCCGATCTGCGGCAGGGCCGGCAGCATCGAGTCGATCGCCAGCGCATTGGTCGCCATCAGCGCCGCCATCATGCCGACGAAGGCGCGGAAGCTCATGCCGTGGCGCGGCCGGGCTGGTACGGAGGTGTCGGTCATCACGGCCTTGCGCGGGTCGGCTCCGCGCATGCGCGAAAGCAATCGTATCGAGCCCCTGTGACGCCAGAATAGACATCGCAAAAACGCCGGGCAACCCGGCTTTGCTGCGGTGCGATATGCGCTGGGCGGGCGGCTGCGGCGGGCTTTCACGATCCCTCTCCGTCATCCTGGGCGAGCGAAGCTCGACCGGGATCCATTCTAGAGCGCAGTCGGTCTCTAGGATGGATCCCGGAGCTGCGCCGCTTGTCCAGGATGACGCGAGAGGGTGAGCCTAGAGCCTACGAGCCCTGCGGCTTCATCTCCGCCATCAGCGCGTCGTCGATCTCGCGCGCCTTCACCGCCGCCGGGCGGCTGTAGATGCGAGCGATATAGTCCTCGAAGCCGGGCCGCTTCTCGATCGTCCCGAACTGCACGCCCCAGGCGATCTGCGAGCCGAGATAGACATCGGCCGCGCTGAAGCGCTCGCCGAGCAGATACGGCCCGGCCTTCAGCGCGCCTTCGAGCGTGTCCAGCACGGTCTCGTAGCTGCCGTAGCCGACAAAACCCTGCTTGTCGTCGGGGACGACGACGCCCAGCGTCCGGTTGGTGGTGGCGGCCTCGGTCGGCCCCGCGCCGAAGAACAGCCAGCGATAATAGCTGCCGCGTTCGGGCGTGCCCGGCGCGGGCGCGAGGCCGGCATCGGGGAAGGCGTCGGCGAGATAGGCGCAGATCGCGGCGCATTCGGTCACCACCGCGCCGCGATGGACCAGCGCCGGCACCTTGCCCATCGGTTGATCGCCCGGTAGCCCGGCCCCTTCATCGGCGGGCCATAGCCGACGATCTGCGCGCGATAGGGCTGGCCGACCTCCTCCAGCATCCAGCGCGCGATCCGCCCGCGCGACATCGGGTGGGTGTAGAGCACGAGTTCGTCGGTCATGGCAGGCTCCCTTTGCGCGAAGCCTGCCGCGCCGATGTGGCGCGGACAAGACATCGGCTTCCGTCGCCCGCCTCATGCGCTAGACTCGTGCCGGAATCTGTCCGGAGACGCGGCCGCGATGCCTGCCATGCCGATCGAGCCGATGCCGTTTCGCGACGGGCCCTACCGGGTGCGGATGGGGCTGACGCCGATCGGCCCCGCGCAATGGCTCGTCATCGGGCCCGATTACGCCGTCCAGATCGCCGAAAAACGCCGGCTGATCGCCGCCGACCGCGAGGCCGTCTGGCAGATGCTGCCGGAGGCGCAAGGCGCGGCGGCCGAGCTCGCCGACATGCTGGCGGAGAACCTCAGCCAGCACCATGGCGCGCATTTCGCCCTCGAGGCCGGCCGCTTCGAGAACCGGCTGCTCGGCGAGAGCGAGGCCCTGCCGCCGGGCGATCTCGGCGCGGTCATGCGCCATGTCCAGGAGGATTTTTGCCTGCTTCAGCAGGAGCAGGCCGACGGGCTCTACCGCCTGACCGGGGCGAGCCTGTGCTTCCCGGCCAACTGGAAGCTGGCGGACAAGCTCGGCCGGCCGC
>JBKJSB010000277.1:0-6969 GCA_046593015.1 Allobosea sp. | reverse complement strand
GCCTTCTTGCGCGGCGCATCGAGATGGCAGATCGAATCGAGGCTGACGACGCCTTGCGACCGCAGCGCCCTGTCTAGCGCATAGGCCGTGACCTGCCGCTCGCTGGCCGGCGTCGGGCGCTTCTCCCAGCCGAAATGCCGGTCCATCAGTTCATAGGTCTTGAGCATGCCGGCGCGGGCCGAGACCACCAGTTCGCCATCGTAGAAGGCGCGCTCCAGCAAGCCTTTTGACGGCTTCTTGCTGGCCCAGAGATGGGCCTTTTCGACCAACACGTCGGTGTCGATGTCGCGGATCGTCAGAGCGCCCTGCTTGCGGATGCGGGCAAGCAGTTTTCGCGCTTCCTCGCGCCCACCCACCGCCGACCAGCGTTTGGGCTCCTCGCGATGCGCCTTCATCGCCGGCAGGAAGAAGCGCAGGTCGGAGGCCGCGACATAGGACAGCGCATGCGTCCAGTACTCGAACACGCTTTTGTCGAGGGACTGGGCGGCCGCCAGATCGGCGCGGCGATAGGCGGGGATGCGGCTGTAGAGGATATGGTGGTGGCAGCGCTCGATCACGTTGATCGTGTCGATCTGGACATAGCCGAGATGGGCGACGGCGGCCGCAACCGCCTCGGGACCGGAGCCGAAGGGCTCAGGCGTATCGAGCCGCTGGGCGCGCAGCCAGATGGCGCGCGCCTGCGCGGTGTTCAGGGTCAGAGGCGACTTGATGCGGGGCGCCATGCGGATGGTTTCGCCTGTATCTCATGCGGTTGCGAGACAAGCATAGCCCTGCTGCTGACCGGCGCTGTCACCAGCCTGCTTCTGTTCCACAGGGAACAGCGACCGGGCCCGCCGCCGCCTAGATTTTCTCCATCGACGGGACAGGCCCGTCGGTCGAGAGAGCGCCGGCCATGTTCCGCAAGCCCCTGATCGCCATTCTGGCCCTGCTGATCGCCAGCGGAACCGCTTTGGCCAGGCCGCACGCGCTTCAACCAGCCGTAGCCGTCTCCGCCGACCTCAAATTTTCGCAGAAGACCAAGGCGACCCGCTTCCGCGTCTCGCGCCCCGTCATGATCCGCAATCCGGAACTGGGCGTGCTGGCGCAGCATAGGACCTCCCGGGCCATCGCGGCGGGCTGAACGTCAGCTTTCGGCTGCCAGCACCGCAGCCAAAGCCTCGCGCGTCAGCTCCGCCATCGCCATCTGCGCCTTGAAGGCCTTTGTCTTCTCACCGGGAGTCATCACCAGAATGACCGTCTCCGTGCCCGGACAGGCAGGGTCGGCACAGAGGATCTCGTTGACCGCGATGGCGGCCGCCTCGGGCAGGGCGAGCAGGGCCCGCACATCGGTCTTGATGCGCGCGGCCTTGGCGGCATCCTTCGCCTTCTCGGCCGCACCCTTACCGAACAGGCCGAGCCGCATCGCGCCGCTCAAGCCGCCGGCAGCGTCAACACGCCGGCCATGCCGTCTTCCGTACCGAAGGCGAGCCGCTTGCCCGCCTTGTCCCATGCGAAGGCGGTGATACCGCTGCCCTTGAGCGCTGGGCGAACCAGCAGTTCGGACGCGTCGGTCAGGCGGATCATCAGAATGCAGCCATCGTCGTAGCCGACGGCGAGCACCAGCGCGCGCGGATGGAAGGCGATGCGGGTGACCTTGGCGTGGCGCGCGCCGCATTCCCGCGGGGCCTTGCCCTGGGGCCCATCGCCCTGGAACGGCCAGATGATCGCGGCGTCCGCCCCGCTGGAGGCGAGCCAGAGTCCGTCATGCGACCAGGACAACGAGCGCGGTTTCGACGGATAGCCGGTCATCCGCATATGGCTCGGCTTCTCGCCGAGCCGCCAGCCATGCAGCGCGTTCTCCTGCATGGCCGAGACGACGAAGCGCCCGTCCGGCGACCAGGTCACGTCGAGATGCGAGCCCTTCCATTCCAGAAACTCCGGCTTCGCTTCGGTATTGGGATACCAGAGCGAGACACCGTTCATCTGTGCGATGGCCAGCCGATAGCCCCTTGGCGCGAAGACCAGCCCCTGCGGCGTCGAGGCAACGTCGAGCGATTTGATCCGGCCCTTGTCGTCGCGGGCATGGACACTGCGGCCGGTGTTCCAGGCAAGGCTGCCGCTGCTCGACAGCGTCACGGAATCGATCCAGCGCCGCTTCTCGTCGCGGGCGAGTTCGGTCGCCGGTCCCTCGGCTGTCAGCGCGACGACGCGCCCGTCGTCGCCGCCCGTGATCAGGCGTTCGCCGTCCGAGCAGGCGCTGAGAACGCCGCCGGCATGGGCCTCGACGATCTCGCTCTCGCCATCGCGCCAGCGCAGCACGCGCCCGTCGGCGAGCGCCAATGCCAGCGTGCTCTTCAGCCAATGGGCGGCGACGACATGCTCGCCGACCTCGACGGGGACGACATGCTCGCGCAGCGAGACGGGTTTGGCGATGGTGTCCATGGGCAACGGTTTAGCTTCGGCTGAGTATTTCGCAAACAGGTGTCATTCCGGGGCGGCCCGCAGGATCGAACCCGGAACCCACGACCAGGTGAGCCCTTCCCGTCATGCTCGCCCTTGTGGCGAGCATCCATGTCTTTGGCGTCAAGCTCGACGGCGGAAGACGTGGATGGTCGGGACAAGCCCGACCATGACGGACGGGGCCCCGTCGTGGGTTCCGGGTTCGCGGCTTTGCCGCGCCCCGGAATGACAAGGGTGCCTCAAGCCGCGCAGGCCAGAAAGCCCTTGCGCAGTTCGGCCTCGTCGAGGTCGCGGCCGATGAAGACGAGGCGGCAGTTGCGTGTTTCGTCGCTTGTCCAGTCGCGCTGGAGATCGCCGTCGAGGATCATGTGAACGCCCTGGAAGACGAAGCGGCGCGGCTCGTCCTTGAAGGCGAGGATGCCCTTGGAGCGCAGGATGTTCGGACCCTGCGCCTGGCTGAGATCGTTGATCCAGGGCATGAATTTTTCGGGATCGACATCGCCTGGAATCGTGAACGACATCGAGCGGATCTCGTCGGAATGGTGGTGATGGTGCCCGGCCTCGAGGAAGTCCGGCTCGATGTCGAGGATGCGATCGAGATCGAAGGCGTTGCGGTCGAGCAACTGGTCGATCGGCACTTCGCACCGCGTCGTCTTGTGCAGCTTGGCGTAGGGGTTGATCGCGCGGATGCGCGCCTCGACCTCGGCCAGTTCCCCGGCCGAGACGAGATCGACCTTGTTCAGAATGATCACGTCGGCAAAGGCGATCTGGTTCTTCGCCTCGGGAGCATCCTTGAGCCGTTCGGTCAGCCATTTGGCGTCGGTCACCGTGACGACGGCGTCGAGCCTCGTCGCATCGCCGACATCCTGATCGACGAAGAAGGTCTGCGCCACGGGGGCGGGGTCGGCCAGCCCCGTGGTCTCGACGATGATCGCGTCGAACTTGCCCTTGCGCTTCATCAGCCCGTCGAGGATACGGATCAGGTCGCCCCGCACGGTGCAGCAGATGCAGCCATTGTTCATCTCGAAGACCTCTTCATCCGCGCCGACCACGAGGTCGCCGTCGATGCCGGTCTCGCCGAACTCGTTGACGATCACGGCGAATTTCTTGCCGTGATCCTCGGTCAGGATGCGGTTGAGGAGCGTGGTCTTGCCGGCGCCCAGATAGCCTGTGAGCACCGTGACGGGGATTTTCTCGGACATGTTGGACCTGATGGCTTCTGACGTGGGCAGGACCGGCGCTCAGGCCGGGCCGGCGCCGAGCGCCTTCTCGATCTGGCTTATATTGTGTTTCATCATCGCGATGTAAGTCCCGGCCGGCCCGTCCTGCGCGGAGAGCGCATCCGAGAACAGCCGCCCACCGATCTTCGCGCCGGTCTCGCGCGCGATCTGCTCGATCAGGCGCGGATTGGTGACGTTCTCGAGGAAAACGGCCGGGATCTTCTCCGCCTTCACCTGCCGGATGATGCGCGCGACGTCCCTGGCCGAGGCCTCGGCCTCGGTCGAGACGCCCTGCGGCGCAATGAAGGCGATGCCATAGGCCTTCACGAAATAGCCGAAGGCGTCGTGCGAGGTGATCGCCTTGCGCCGGTCGGCGGGAATGCGCGCGACAGCCGCCCTGATCTCGGCCTCGACAGCGTCGAGCTGGCCGAGATAAGCCGCCGCATTGGCCTCATAGGCCGTCTTGCCGGCCGGATCGGCAGCGCTCAGTGCATCGCGGATGTTGGCGACATAGATTTTTGCGTTGGGAATGCTTTGCCAGCCATGCGGGTCGGCCCCGCCGGCATGGTTGTGGCCATGCCGGTCCTTCTTGCCGTGGCCATGGTCGTCGGCCTGGGCCTGCAGCGGCGCGATGCCGGCCGTTGCGGTTGCGATCCTGCCCTTTGCGCCCGACGACTTGATCAGCCGCGTCATCCAGCCCTCGAAATTCAGGCCGTTGACCACGATCAGCTTCGCCGCAGCCAGCGTCTTCGCGTCGGCGGGCGTCGGCGAATAGACATGGGCGTCGCCATCGGGACCAACCAGCGTCGTGACGGCGACGCGCTCGCCGCCGACCTGCCGGACCAGATCGCCGAGGATCGAGAAGCTGGCGACGACGGCGAGCTTCTTCTGCGCCAGCGCGGGCAGGCTCGACAGCGATAGCGCGGCGAAGCCACCCGCGATCAGGTCACGACGATTCAGCATGGCGGCACTCCGGCGATTAGTGAAACACTATAACATTACTAGCGCTGGAGATGGGCGGCAGGCAAGAGCCGGCGCGCAAGCCCGCCCTGCGAGCCGAGCAGGAGCGAGCCGAGATAGAGCGCCCCGGCCGCAAGGATGATGGCTGGGCCGGCCGGAAGATTGCTGCCGGCCGAATAGGAGACCACGAGCCCGGCATAGCCGGAGACCATGCCGAAGCCGGTCGCGAGCAGGATCAACCGCGTGATGTCGGCGGTCCAGAAGCGCGCCGCGGCCGCCGGCAGCATCATCAGGCCGACCGCCAGCAGCGTGCCGAGCGCATGGAAGCCGGCGACAAGGTTGAGCACGACGAGAGCCAGAAAGGTCAGGTGCACCACGCCGCCGGACCGGCTGACCGAGCGCAGAAAGCCCGGATCGACGCATTCCATCACCAGCGGGCGATAGAGCGCCGCCAGCGCGAGCAGGCTCGCGGTCGCGACGCTTGCGAGCAGCAGCAGCACCTCGTTATCGAGCGCCAGCACATTGCCGAACAGGACATGGAACAGGTCGACGGCCGAGCCGCGCAACGAAACGATGGTGACGCCGAGCGCCAGCGAGATCAGGTAGAAGGCCGCCAGCGACGCATCCTCCTTCATCACGGTGAGGCGCGCCACCGCGCCTGCCGCAAGCGCGACCGCGAACCCCGCCGCGAGCCCGCCCAGCGTCATCGCCGGCAGCGAGAAGCCGGCGACGAGATAGCCGATCGCAGCGCCCGGCAGGATGGCGTGCGCCATCGCGTCGCCGGTCAGGCTCATCCGGCGCAGCATCAGGAAGACGCCGATCGGCGCGCCCGAGACCGACAGCGCGATGATCCCGACCAGCGCCCGGCGCATGAAGTCGAATTCGGCGAAGGGACCGATGAGAAGGTCGTAGAGCATCGGCCCGGCTTGGGTTGGCCTGAAATCAGGCGGCGGCGCGCTCGCAGGGCGCCGCGTGGCTGTCGAAGGCCTCGACCATGCGGCGCGCCCTGAGCAGGTTGTCCGCCGTCAGCACATCGGCCGTCGCGCCCCAGGCGACCGTCTCGCGCGCCAGCAGCAGCGTCTGCGGGAAGGCGCGGCGCACCGTCTCGATGTCGTGCAGAACGGCGACGACCGTGCGGTTCTCGCCATGCCAGCGCTGCACCAGCGCCAGCAGATCGGCCGTGGTGCGGGCGTCGATGGCGGTGAAGGGTTCGTCGAGCAGGATGATGTCGGCGTCCTGCAGCAGCAACCGCGCAAACAGCGCCCGCTGCATCTGGCCGCCCGAGAGCGCGCCGATCGGCCGGCGCTCGAAGCCGGTGAGGCCCACAGCCGCGATGGCCGCTTCGACCTTGCCCTTCGCGCCGAGCCCGATGCGCCCGAAAATGCCGGCCTGGCCCCAGAGGCCCATTGCAACGAGATCGTAGACATGGATCGGAAACGAGCGGTCGAGATCGGCCGATTGCGGCAGATAGGCCAGGCGCTTGCCCTTCGACAGCGTAAGCCCCCCGTCGAGCGGCGAAAGCGCGCCGGAAATGCCCTTGAGCAGTGTCGATTTGCCGGCGCCGTTCGGCCCGACGATCGCGGTCAGGCTGCCCTGGGCGATCTCGCCCGAGACATGATGCACCGCTGGGTGGCGGTCATAGCCGAGCGTCAGATCGTCGAGGCGGATGGCGGGCACAGCTGAACTCTTCATAAGATCACGGCGAGCGTCGCCGCCCATACGGCGGCGATCACGACGAGCGCGATACCGAGCCGCTGTCCGGCCGAAAGCCGCAGCAGCGACCAGCCCGGATCCTCCGAGGCAGCGCGATGGGCATGGGCGTGGGGACGGCTCATATGGAATGATATAATGTTACGCGATGGCTGAGGCAAGCCGGAGCGCGAAACGATCCACGGCGTCGAACGCTCTCAAAACGGCAGATACTGATACAGCCAGGTCTCGGTCAGCACCTGATCGCCGCCGCGCAGGAAGCAGCGCATCTCAACCGGGTCGCTACCCTCCGCCGTGAGGTCGAACTGCGCCCGCCAATGGCCGGGCACGTCGTTGGGCACGGCCTCGGCGAAGACGTAGGAGAATGTGCCGCGCGAGGCCGAGAGCACGACCTCGGGCTTCACGCCGAAAGGGATCGCCTCCAGCGACGGCCCCTTGAACTCGACCATGAACTTGCGCACGCCCTTTGGCCTTGTCGTACCGGGCTGGCCGCCATTGCCCAGCCGCGTCGCGACGACGCGACCGAGCGGCGACGGGAACGGATCGTCGGCGAGCCAGTGCAGACTGTAGCGGAAAGCGTAGGATGCGCCGGCCTTCGCAGGCCCGGCCGGCGCCCACACCGCGCCGATGTTGTCGTGGA
>JBKJSB010000257.1:0-8504 GCA_046593015.1 Allobosea sp. | reverse complement strand
GCGCAAGGCCGTCGTGGCGGCCGGGTTCATTCGCCGGCTCAACCCCAACGTCGTCGTCGATGCGGGTGACGTGCTCCTCGACGACGACGTTGGGGTTGAGCCGGCGAATGAACCCGGCCGCCACGACGGCCTTGCGCGCGCCGATGTCGTCCGTGCCGAAGATGGTCTGGCGCTGCAGGTTGGAGAGCGAGACGACGTCGTCGTCGACGATGCCGATCTTGCCGACGCCCGCCGCCGCCAGATACTGGAGCAGCGGCGCGCCGAGCCCGCCGGCGCCGACCACCAGCACGCGCGCATTTTTCAGCCGGTTCTGGCCCGGCCCGCCGATCTCGGGCAGCACCAGATGGCGGGCGTAGCGCTCGATCTCGTCGTCGGTCAGGCTCATGCGGGCGCACTCATGCGCCAATGGGTAGTCCGGGAAGGGGCGGTGGGCAACCGCGCAAAGCTCACGGAATCGCGCCCAAAGCCGGCTTGGCCGCGCGTCGAAGCCATGTCATCGTAAGGCATAGAGGGGCGGAGCAACCGTCCCGCAGTATCGACAGGGGATATCCATGCGGTTGAAGTCATTCGCGCTGGCGCTGGCCGGCGTCGCCCTCTCGGCCATGGCCGCGATCGCTCAGACGGCGATCAAGCCGGCGATCGTCTATGACAAGGGCGGCAAGTTCGACAAATCCTTCAATGAAGGCGTCTTCGGCGGAGCGGAGAAGTTCAAGTCCGAGACCGGCGTCGAGTTCCGCGATTTCGAGCCGACCAACGACGCCCAGATCGAACAGGCGCTGCGCCGCTTCGCCCGCGACGGCCATTCGCCGATCATCGCGGTCGGTTTCTCGCAGGCGACCGCGCTGCAGAAGGTCGCGGCCGAGTTCCCGGCGCTGAAATTCACCATCATCGACATGGTGGTGGAACTGCCCAACGTGCAGTCGGTCGTGTTCAAGGAGCATGAGGGCTCCTATATCGTCGGCCTGCTCGCGGGCCTCGCCTCCAAGTCCAACAAGGTCGGCTTCGTCGGCGGCATGGACATCCCGCTGATCCGCAAATTCGCCTGCGGCTATGTCCAGGGCGTCAAGGCCGCCAAGAAGGACGCCGAGATCTTCCAGAACATGACCGGGTCGACCCCGGCCGCCTGGAACGACCCGGTCAAGGGCGGCGAACTCGCCAAGTCCCAGATCGACCGCGGGGCGGACGTGATCTACCACGCCGCCGGCGGCACAGGCATCGGGGTGCTGCGCGCCGCCGCCGACGCCGGCAAGCTCGGCATCGGCGTCGATTCCAACCAGAACGCCCTGCAGCCCGGCAAGGTGCTGACCTCGATGCTCAAACGCGTCGACGTCGCGACCTATTCCTCCTTCAAGGCGGCGCGCGACGGCAACTGGAAGGCCGGCATCTCGGTGCTGGGCCTCAAGGAAGACGGCGTCGGCTGGGCGCTCGACGACGCCAACAAGGCGCTGGTGACGCCGGAGATGAAGGCCGCCGCCGACAAGGCGCGCGCCGACATCATTTCGGGCGCCGTCAAGGTGCATGACTACATGAGCGATTCGAAGTGCTCGATGTGAGCGGGCTCGACCTGCTCCCCTCCCCCTCGTGGGGAGGGGTTGGGGGTGGGCAGCGCGAGGGCAGACTCGACGGTGTCAGCCGGAGTTTGCCGGTATGACCGTTGTTCCGCTTTCAAGAGCCGGGTCGCTCTTACCCCACGCCCCCCACCCCTGCCCCTCCCCGCGAGGGGGAGGGGTTCGCGCAGTGCTTCCTGCGCCATGATCATCACCATCCTCGGCTCGGGCGACGCCTTCGGCACGGGCGGGCGGTTCAACACCTGCCTGCATGTCGAGGCGGGCGGGGAGCGGCTGCTGCTCGATTGCGGATCGTCGAGCATGGTCGCGCTGAACCGGGCCGGGATCGACCGCAACGGCCTCTCGACGCTGCTGTTCACGCATTTCCACGGCGATCATTTCGGCGGGCTGCCGGCCTTTCTGCTCGACGCGCAGTTCGTCTCGCGGCGCAAGGAACCGCTGCTGATCGCGGGCCCCCTCGGCATTGAGCACCGCACGCGGCACGCGCTTGAGACCGATTTCCCCGGCGCGTCGACCAATCCCTGGCGCTTCCCGATATCCTATCTGGAGGTGACGCCCGAAGCCGCAGCGACGCTGGCCGGCATCGAGGTCTGCGCCTTCCCGATGGTGCATGACGAGCGCGCCGGCCCCTGCCAGGGCTACCGGCTCGCGGCCGCCGGCAAAATCTTCGCCTATACCGGCGACACCGCCTGGACGCAGGCGCTGATCCCGCTCGCGGCCGGCGCGGATGCGCTCCTGGTCGAGTGCTACGCCTGGAACGCCAAGCTCGCCAACCACCTCGACTACGAGACGCTTGCTCAGAACCGCGACCGGCTGTCGGCGGCGCGGATCGTGCTGACGCATATGGGCGTCTCGATGCTGGCGCATGACGAGCCCTTGCCCGAGGAGCGGGCGTTCGACGGCATGGTGCTCGCGCTGTGACGAACGCGCCCGCGCCCGCGATCGAACTCGTCGGAATCTCCAAGCGTTTCGGCGCGGTGCAGGCCAACAGGGACGTCTCGCTATCGGTGGCGGCCGGATCGATCCACGGCATCGTCGGCGAGAACGGTGCCGGGAAATCGACCCTGATGTCGATCCTCTACGGCTTCTACGAGGCCGATTCCGGCGAAATACGGATCGGCGGGACCCCTCGCTCCATCCGGTCCTCGGGCGATGCGATCGCGGCGGGCATCGGCATGGTGCATCAGCACTTCATGCTGGTGGAGACCCTGTCGGTGGTCGAGAACGTTGTGCTCGGCGCGGAGGGCGGGGCGCTCCTGAAAGGTGGGCTGACCAAAGCGCGCGCTGAGCTTGCCCGGCTCTCGCAGGATTACGGGCTCGTCATCGATCCCGACGCCATCGTCGGCGAACTCTCCGTCGGGCTGCAGCAGCGCGTCGAAATCCTCAAGAGCCTCTATCGCGGGGCCGACATCCTGATCCTCGACGAGCCGACCGCCGTGCTGACCCCGCCGGAGGCCGACCAGCTTTTCGTGCTGCTGCGGGCATTGAAAGGGCAGGGCAAGACCGTAATCCTGAGCACGCACAAGCTGCGCGAGATCATGGACGTGACCGACGCCGTCTCCGTGATGCGGCGCGGCGAGATGGTCGAGCATGTGAGGACGTCGCAGACCTCTCCACCGGAACTGGCCGAGGCGATGGTCGGCCGGCGCGTCCTGCTGCGTGTCGAGAAGGAGCCGCGCGAGCGGGGCGCGCCCGTGCTGGAGGCAGCGGGCCTGAGCGTCACCGATGCGCGCGGCATCGCGTTGCTGAGCGAGGCCAGCCTGACGCTCCATGCAGGCGAGATCGTCGGCATCGCCGGCGTCGCCGGGAACGGCCAGAGCGAACTGCTCGACGTGCTGGCCGGGCTGACCACGCCATCACGCGGGGTGATCCGGCTGAACGGCCAGATTCTCAACGCCGCCGACCGGCGACCGGCGCGCCTGCGCGAGCTCGGCCTGATGCATATCCCCGAGGACCGGCAGAAGGCCGGCCTCGTTACGGCGTTTTCGGCCGCCGAGAACGCCATTCTCGGCTATCAGCACGAGGCGGCGTTCGGGAGCGGCCCGTTCCTGTCGCCGCGCGCCATCGCCGCCCATGCCCGCGAGGCCTTCGCGGCCTATGACGTGCGCCCGCCCGACCCCGCGCTGAAGACCGCGAATTTTTCCGGGGGCAACCAGCAGAAGATCGTGCTCGCCCGCGAGATCGAGCGCGCGCCAAAGGTGCTGCTCGTCGGCCAGCCGACGCGCGGCGTCGATATCGGCGCGATCGAGTTCATCCACCGCCGCCTGATCGCCCTGCGGGACGCGGGCGTCGCCATCCTGCTGGTCTCGGTCGAACTCGAGGAGGTGATGGCGCTGTCCGACCGCATCCTGTGCATGTGCGGCGGGCGCATCACCGGCGAGCGGGCGGTGGAGGAGACCGACGAGCGGGATCTGGGGCTGCTGATGGCCGGCGTGACGGAGCGGGCGGCGTGAGTGATCTCTGCACCTCGCCGCGCAAGTCCAGCTCTTCTCTCCCCCCTCGTGGGGGAGAGATAGAGAGGGGGGGCGTGCCGCTTGGCGAGCGCTCACCCGGTCGTTCGCCCCCCACCCCAACCCCTCCCCACGAGGGGGAGGGGCTCCCGCGCCTGCCTGGTCGAACGGAGGTCGCACCATGACCGCCGCCCCCATCACCCTCCCCCGCTGGGCCGACGCAGGCCTCGTCCCGCTCGTCTCGGTCGCGGCGGCGCTCGTCGTCGCGGGCCTCGTCGTGATCGGCATCGGCGAGAGCCCGCTGGAGGCGACCGCGCTCCTGCTGCGCGGGTCGCTCGGCAGCTCCGAGGGATTGGCCTTCACGCTCTACTACACCACCAACTTCATCTTCACGGGGCTCGCCGTCGCGGTCGCCTTCCATGCCGGGCTGTTCAATATTGGCGGCGAAGGGCAGGCGACGATCGCCGGCTTCTTCGCCGCGCTCGCCTGCCTCTGGCTCGCGCCGCTGCCCGGCATCCTGCTCGTGCCGCTGGCGATCCTGGCGGCGGCGGCGGGCGGGGCGCTCTACGGCTTCATCCCCGGCTGGCTGCAGGCAACGCGCGGCAGCCATGTCGTGATCACCACGATCATGCTCAACTTCATCGCCGCGACGTTGCTGGTCTATCTGCTGGTCGAAAAGATCGGCAAACCGGGCTCGATGCAGCCGGAGACGCCGGAATTCGCCAGGCACGCCATCCTGACGCCGATGCATCTCCTGCTCGCGCCGCTCGGCGTCACCTTGCCGGCGACGCCGCTGAACTCGTCGTTTCTGCTGGCGCTGGCGGCGCTGGTCGCGGTCTGGGCGCTGATCTTCCGTTCGCGGCTGGGCTACGCGATCCGCACCACGGGGGCCAATCCGCGCGCGGCCGCCTATGCCGGCATCTCGCCCGCCCGCATCACCATGGTCGCGATGGCGATCTCGGGCGCGCTCGCCGGCGGGCTCGCGGTCAACGAGGCCATGGGAGTGCAGCACCGGCTCGTCCTGGACTTCACCGCCGGCTACGGCTTCGTCGGCATCGCGGTGGCGCTGATGGGACGCGGCCACCCGGTCGGGGTGGCGCTCGCGGCCTTCCTGTTCGGCATCCTCTACCAAGGCGGGGCGGAACTCTCCTTCGACAAGCCGACCATCACCCGCGACATGGTCGTGGTCATCGGCGGCGTCATCATCCTGTTCGCCGGCGCGCTCGACGGGCTGTTCCGGCGCGTGGTGGCGAGCGGTCTCGCACTCGGACGGCGGGGCTGACCATGGAATGGGTCCAGACCCTTGCCGTCATCCTCGATTCGGGGCTCCGGCTTTCGATCCCGCTGCTCTGCGCCGCGATGGCGGGGCTGTGGTCGGAGCGGGCCGGCGTCGTCGATATCGGGCTCGAGGGCAAGATGCTGGTCGCGGCGTTCGCCGCCGGCGTGATCGCATATCAGAGCGGCTCGGCCTGGGCCGGCCTCGGGGCCGGCATGCTGGCCGCCATCCTGCTCTCGCTGGTCCATGGCTTCGCGGCGATCACCTGGCGCGGCAACCAGATCGTCTCGGGTGTCGCGATCAACATGCTGGCGGCGGGGCTGACCGTGATCCTCGGCAATGCCTGGTATGGGCAGGGCGGACGTACGCCCTCATTGGAGGGGGCAGCGCGCTTTCCCGACATCGCCCTGCCCTTCGCGGGCGCGGCGCGCCAGAGCATTCCCGTCATCGGCACGCTTTACGACGAGGTCGTCTCCGGCCATGCCGCGCTGGTCTATCTCGCTTTCGCCAGCGTGGCGCTGACGGCCTTCGTGCTGAAGCGGACGCGGTTTGGGCTTCGCCTGCGCGCCGTCGGCGAGAATCCGGCGGCGGTCGACACCGCCGGCATCTCGGTCGCCGGCCTGCGCTACAGCGCAGTGGTGATCTGCGGCGCGCTCTGCGGACTGGGCGGGACCTATCTCGCCGTCTCGCAATCGGCCGGCTTCCTGCCGCACATGACCGCCGGCAAGGGCTTCATCGCGCTGGCTGCCGTGATCTTCGCCAACTGGCGGCCGGTCCCGGCGCTGTGGGCCTGCCTGCTCTTCGGGATGCTGGATGCGGTGGCGATCCGGCTTCAAGGCGTCTCGCTGCCCGGAATCGGGCTCGTGCCGGTGCAGGCGATCCAGGCCCTGCCCTATCTGATGACGGTGATCCTGCTCGCCGGCTTCATCGGCAGATCGACCCCGCCAAAGGCGTCGGGATTGCCCTATGTCAAGGAACGCTGATCCAGTGCCTGCTTCGGAGCCAGATTTAGACGCGCTGTTTTCCGCCGCGAAAGCCGCCCAGGCGCGCGCCTATGCGCCCTATTCGCAGTTCAAGGTCGGGGCGGCGCTGCTCGCCGATGACGGCGTCGTCTATGCCGGCTGCAATGTCGAGAACGCCGCCTATCCGTCGGGCAGTTGCGCCGAGCAGGGCGCGATCTCGGCGATGATCGCGGGCGGCGGGCGCGCAATCGCTGCGCTGGTCGTCTATGGCGAGGGCGAGGAACTGGTGACGCCCTGCGGCGCCTGCCGGCAGCGCATCCGCGAATTCGCGGAAGCCGACACGCCGGTCGGCATCGCCGGCCCCGAAGGCGTCCGTGCCCGCTTTTCGCTGTCCGTCCTGTTGCCAGCCTCGTTCGGACCAGCCAATTTGCGGCGGTGATTTGCACCGGCCCAACCCCGGCCCCGCGTGACGAATTGCACAGGCTCCGGGGCGGACCGAGATGGCGGTGAATGCGATCTTCGACAAGGCGGCTTCGACGCTGATCGACCGGGGCGTCGATGGCCCGATCGACTGCGCGATCGTGCTCGGCACCGGGCTCGGCCGCATCGCCGAGGACATGCTGACCAAGGCGACGATCCCCTATGCCGACATCCCCGGCTTTCCAAGTGGAGACGTTTCCGGCCATGCCCGGCAGCTCAGCTACGGCTCGCTCTATGGCAAGCAGGTCCTGCTCTTCCAGGGCAGGGCGCATTATTACGAGGCTGGCGATTCCGCCGTGATGCGCGTGCCGATCGGCATGCTGGCGGCCTTCGGCTCGCCGCCGCTGATCCTGACCAATGCGGCGGGCTCGCTGAAGCCGGACCTGAGGCCCGGCGGCATGGCGCTGATCACCGACCACATCAATTTCAACGGCCCCAATCCGCTGGTGGGCGAGGAGGGCGATGGCCGCTTCGTGCCGATGGTCGACGCCTACGACCCGCATCTGCGGACGCGGCTGAAGAAGGCGGCGGCGTCCGCCGGCGCACATATGGGCGAAGGCGTCTATATGTGGTTCTCCGGCCCGAGTTTCGAGACGCCGGCCGAGGTCAGGATGGCAAAGGCGATGGGGGCCGACCTCGTCGGCATGTCGACCGTGCCAGAGGTCATCCTGGCGCGGCGTTACGGCATCCGCGTCGCGGGGCTCTCGATCATCACCAATATGGGCGCAGGGCTGATGGGCGGCGCGCCGAGCCATGGCGAGACGCGCGACACTGCACTGACCGCGCTCACAGGCCTGCGCCGCCTGCTGCGCGCCTTCATGGCGGATCTCTGATCATGTCTGACGCCGCCATCGCCGCCCGCGCCCTGTCCCTGCTGGACCTGACCGACCTCGGCGACGAGGCGACGGAAGCGGGTGCGCTTGCGCTTTGCGCCCGCGCCATGGCGCCGCCCGTCCCCGTCGCGGCGGTCTGCATCTGGCCGCGTTTCGTCGCAGTGGCGCGCGAGGCGCTGGGCGACGGGCCGGTCAGGATCGCGACCGTGGTCAACTTCCCCGAGGGCGGCACCGCGATCGCCCCCGTGCTGCGCGAGACCGAGGCCGCGCTGGCCGACGGCGCCGACGAGATCGACCTCGTCCTGCCCTGGAGCGTGGTGCTGACCGGCTACACCACCAGCGCCAAGGCGATGGTGAGCAACGTCAAGGGCCGCTGCGGCGACAGGCTGCTCAAGGTCATCCTCGAGACAGGAGAGTACCCCGACGCCGCGAAGATACAGGCGGCGAGCGAACTCGCCATCGCCTGCGGGGCCGATTTCATCAAGACCTCGACCGGCAAGACGCAGCGCTCCGCCTCGCTGGCGGCGGTGCGGGCCATGTTGGGCGTGATCGGGCTGACGCTGCGGCCGGTCGGCATCAAGCCCTCGGGCGGAATCCGCACGCTCGCCGACGCCAAGAGCTATCTCGCGCTGGCCGACGCGATGATGGGCGAGGGCTGGGCGACGCCGGACACCTTCCGCTTCGGCGCCAGCGGTCTGCATCAGGTTCTGCTCGACACGATCGCGGGCGAGACGGGCGGCAAAGGCGTCACAGAGGCGACCGGACCCTATTGAGATGAAACTGACCCTGGAGATCATCGCCGCCAAGCGCGACGGCGCGACGCTGCCGGCGCAGGACATCCGCCAGCTCATCGCGGGCCTGACCGACGGCTCCGTCAGCGAGGGGCAGGCGGCGGCCTTCGCCATGGCGGTGTTCTTCCGCGACATGGACGCCGA
>JBKJSB010000224.1:0-6797 GCA_046593015.1 Allobosea sp. | reverse complement strand
CTTGCCGTCGCCCGGCTCCAGCCGCAACCGATAGACCGGCCGGCTTTTGGCGATGCGTGACTCGATGGCGTCGCAGAGCGCCGGCACACCCTCGCCCGTCAGCGCCGAGACCAGAACCGGCCGCGAGACCTCGGGCTTCAGCGCCGCCAGCCCAGATTGCCGCTCGCGCTCGTCGCCTGCGAGCAGGTCCGACTTGTTCCAGACCTCCAGCACGCGCTGGCCGTCATCGGGATCGATGCCGAGATCGCGCAGGATGCCCTGCACATCGGCGGCCTGGGCCTGCGTGTCGTCATGGGCGACGTCGCGGATATGCAGCAGCACGTCGGCCTCGATCGCGTCCTCCAGCGTGGCGCGGAAGGCGGCGACAAGCTGCGTCGGCAGGTCCGAGATGAAGCCGACCGTGTCCGACAGCATGATGCGGGCGCCATGCGGCAGCTTGATCGCGCGCGCTGTCGGATCGAGCGTGGCAAAGAGCATGTCCTGCGCCAGCACCTCGGCCGAGGTCAGCCGGTTGAACAGCGTCGACTTGCCGGCATTGGTGTAGCCGACCAGCGCAACCACCGTATAAGGCACGCGTTTGCGACTGGCGCGATGCAGCGAGCGGGTGCGCTTCACGGCCTCCAGATCGCGCTCGATCTTGGTCATCCGCTCCTGGATGATGCGCCGGTCAGCCTCGATCTGCGTCTCGCCCGGCCCGCCGAGGAAGCCGAAGCCGCCGCGCTGGCGCTCCAGATGGGTCCAGGACCGCACCAGCCGGCTCTTTTGGTAGTTCAGATGCGCAAGCTCGACCTGCAGCGTGCCCTCGCGGGTCCGCGCCCGGCGGCCGAAGATTTCGAGGATCAGCCCGGTCCGGTCGATGACCTTGCAACCGAAGGCCTTTTCCAGATTGCGCTGCTGCACCGGCGAGAGCGCGCAGTCCATCACGACGAGGCCGATCTCCTCGATCCTGATGCGCTCGACCAGTTCCTCGACCTTGCCCTTTCCGAGATAGGTTGCGGGACGAAGCGCGCTGAGCATAACCTGGATCGGCTCGATCACGGTCAGGTCGATTGCGGCGGCCAGGCCCACCGCCTCGTCCAGCCGTGCCGCAAACGAGCGCTGGTTGGCGGCCGAGGCCGCACCGCGCTGCACATAGGGACCCACGACATAGGCGCGGGTCTTCGCCGCGATGTCGCGTTCGATCTCGTCGAGCGGCTTGGTGACGGGCGGCGTCTCGGACGGTCCGCCGCGTCCTGACCTCACCATCAGGACTTGTCCGTGTCCTCCGGTTCGAACAACTGCACCGGGTGGCCGGGCATGATGGTCGAAATCGCGTGCTTGTAGACGAGCTGCGAGTGCCCGTCGCGGCGCAGCAGAACGCAGAAATTATCGAACCAGGTGACCACGCCCTGCAGCTTCACGCCGTTGACGAGAAAGATCGTCAGGGGAATTTTCTGCTTGCGGACATGGTTGAGGAAGGTGTCCTGAAGGTTTTGTGCCCGCTCTGCGGCCATGTTAGCACCTGTTGTTGGGATCGCATCGGGTTCTGGCCCGCGATCCAGTTCGTTCCGTTCGCAGGCGCGAAGTCAGCGCCGCCCTGCATCGAAACACCGATGATTCATTAGATCGTCCAGTTTCGTCGTAAAGCAAGGGTCGCAGGGCCTGCATTTCGCGCATCACGCCTGCGTATTGCGCAGACGGGCATGCACGAATCGCTGCATTGCGGTCAGCCGACGCCAAGCGACTTCAGTTTGCGGTGCAGGGCCGAGCGCTCCATGCCGATGAATTCCGCCGTACGAGAAATATTTCCCGAGAAACGCGCGATCTGCGCGATCAGGTATTCCCGCTCGAAGATTTCGCGGGCGTCGCGCAGCGGCAGGCTCATCAGCCGCTCGCCGCCGGACCCCGACGGCGTCGTCGGCACCATCGCGCCGACCTCGGCAGGCAGCATGTCGATGGTGATGTCGGCGGTCGGATCGCCCTTGGTCAGGATCATCAGCCGCTCGACGTTGTTGCGCAGTTCACGGACGTTGCCGGGCCATTGGTGCGATTGCAGCACGGCCATCGCGTCAGACCCGATGCGCCTCTGCGGCAGCCCGGTCGCAACCGAGATCTGCTCCATGAAGAAGTCGATCAGCTCGGGCACGTCCTCGCGCCGCTCCGACAAAGCCGGAACGCGGACGGGGACGACGCTGAGTCGATGATAGAGATCCTCGCGGAAATGCCCCTCTCCGATCAGCCTGGCGAGGTCTCGGCTGGTCGAGGAGATGATGCGGACATCGACATGGACGCGCGTGGTGCCGCCGACGCGCTGGAAGTTCTGATCGACCAGCACGCGCAGGATGCGGTTCTGCGTCTCGCGCGGCATGTCGCCGATCTCGTCGATATAGAGCGAGCCGCCATGGGCCTCCTCAAGCGCGCCGACGCGGCGCGAGCGCCCGTCGCCCGCCTCGACGCCGAACAGCTCCTCCTCCATCGTATCGGGCGTGATGGTCGCGGCGTTGATCACGATGAACGGGGCCGAGGCCCGGATCGAGGCCTCGTGCAGCGTGCGCGCGGCCAGCTCCTTGCCGCAGCCCGGCTCGCCGGTGATGAGGACGCGCGCATTGGTCGGCGCGACGCGCTCGATCGTCTGGCGCAACTGGTTGACCACGGTGGAGCGGCCGACGATGCGGCTCGCCTGCACCGAACGGGTCTTCAGTTCGCGGACCTCGCGCCGCAGCCGGGAAGCTTCCAGCGCGCGCTCGGCGACCAGCACAAGCCGATCGGCCTTGAACGGCTTCTCGATGAAGTCGTAGGCGCCGCTCTTGATCGCGGAAACCGCCGTCTCGATGTTGCCATGGCCCGAGATCATCACCACGGCGAGGTCGGGATGGCTTTCCTTGATCAGCTCCAGCACCTGCAAGCCATCGAGCCGGCTGCCCTGCAGCCAGATGTCGAGAAAGACGAGGTTGGGGCGGCGCGCCGCGATCGCCGCCAGCGCCTCGTCGGCGGAGCCGGCCTTGCGCGTGCGGTAGCCTTCGTCCTCGAGCAGGCCGGCGACGAGTTCGCGGATATCGACCTCGTCGTCGACGACCAGAATGTCAGCGCTCATGCGAGTATCCCGTTGTCATGGTCTTGTTGGCTCGGGGCGGCGCGGTCGCGCCCCGCAGGCTTTGCGTCCGTCGGCTCCTCGGTGGGCCCGTCCTCCGGGAACCACAGCCGAATTCGCGCCCCGCGCGTGCCTTGCGCGGCGTCGGGCCGGTCGAGCAACTCAATGCCGCCGCCATGGTCCTCGAGGATCTTGCCGACGATGGCGAGGCCCAGGCCCGTGCCGCCCTCGCGGGTCGTCATATAGGGCTCCAGCAGCTTCTGGCGCTGGTCGGCCGGGAGTCCCTTGCCATTGTCGATCACGTCGATGACGATCCGGCCGTCCGGCGTGCGCTCGAAGGCGACATCGATGCGCCCGGGCCCGCGCTGATCCATCGGCACCGCCTCGATCGCCTCGGTCGCGTTCTTGATCACGTTCGTCAGCGCCTGCGAGATCAGCCGGCGGTCGAACTGCGCCGGAACGGGCGTGTCCGGCAGGCTGTCGGCGATCGTCAGGTCGGGATTGCCGACCCGCATCAGGAACACGATCTGGCGCACGGTCTCGACGATGTCCTCGCGCGCCAGGGCCGGCTTGGGCATGCGCGCGAAGGATGAGAATTCGTCGACCATACGGCGGATGTCCTCGACCTGCCGCACGATGGTGTCGGTGCATTGATCGAAGATGTCCTTGCCCTCGACGATGACCTTGCCGAACCGGCGCTTGATGCGCTCGGCCGAGAGCTGGATCGGCGTCAGCGGATTCTTGATCTCATGGGCGATGCGACGGGCGACGTCGGCCCAGGCGGCGGTGCGCTGCGCCGAGACCAGGTCGGTGATGTCGTCGAGCGTCACGACGAGGCCGGCGCCGGCCCCCTCGCCTTCCCTGACCGCGCGGACATTGACCATGCGGTCGCGCCCGCCGCGCGTGATCGCGACCTGTCCCGAGACAAGCCGCTGCCGGCCCTGCAAGGCGTCGGCGACGCAGGCCGCGATCTCGGGGGCTGCGCGCGCGATCGGCTCTCCGAGCAGCCGCCCGCTGGTGCCGAGCAGGCTCTCGGCCGAGCGGTTGACGATGGTGATGTGGCCGTCGCCGTCGAGGCCGAGCACGCCCGACGAGACGCCCGACAGCACGGTTTCCGTGAAGCGCCGTCGTCGGTCGATCACGTCGCTGGCGGTGATCAGCCCGTCGCGCTGGCGGCGCAGCTCCGCGGTCATCTTGTTGAAGGTCTCGCCGAGATGGGCAAGATCGCCCTCGGAGCGGCGGATCGGCACCTGAACGTAGAAATTGCCGCTTGAGACCTGGTCGGTGGCGTGGATCATTCGCCTGATCGGCGTCACGAGCCCGTTGGCGAAGCTCAGGCCCAGCCAGATCGCCGACAGCAGCAGGATGACGGCGATGAGCCCGTACATCGAGGCGAAGGCGATCTGAACGCCCTTTCGTCGCGCGTCGATCGCGAGATACTCGACCGCCGCGCTGCGGGCCACGGTCGGGAATTCGACCGCGAGCGGATCGACTTCCCGCGCGATGTGAAGATAGCCGTTCTCATAGGCCGGGAGGCTGACAAGCGCGCCGAAAACCCTGCCCTCGCGCGGGACGATGCAGATCGGCTCGGGGGCCGCCTTCGCATCGTCGAACGCCGCCTGGTCGGGCTTGGCCGCATCGCGCAGCACGTCGATATTCGCACGCGCAAGGACGGTATCCGGCGGCCGCATGATCGCCGCAACCGGCGCGCCCAGCGCCGTCGCGCGCGCGGTCAGGAAGCTGTCGAACCATTTGCGATCGACGTCGAAGGCCGGCTTGGCCCGGGTCAGATCGTCGGCAAGGATGCGAATTTCGCGGCCGAGCGCGCTGCACTGGCTGGCCGTATAGGCGTCGGCGACATCGACGGATTTGAAGATCGCGTCGCGCATCCGGTCGGAGAACCACGGCGCGAGCCCGCGTTCGATGGTGACGGTTGCGATGACCGCCACCAGCACTGCAGGCAGCGCCGCGACGATGCTGAACAGGCTGACGATGCGCACATGCAGGCCCGCCGCCGCCGCGCCCGCCCGCCGCGCGCGGATCAGCACGGCGGCCTCGAAGGCGACGATGATCAGCAGCAGCAGGATGAGCAGGCCATTGAGGACGAAAACGCCGACCACGACCTCGTGCACCGGCGCGATCGGCGTGACCCCCGACAGGACAAGGAAGGTGACCAGCGCCGAGATCAGCGCGAAGGCCACGACGACCGCGCCGAGCCAGCCCGAGACGCGCCGGGGCGGATCCTCGCCCCTCGGCGTGATTTTGACGTCGGTGGTGGAAACGGACACGGTGGTTCGACAACTCCGGTGGACCGCCTGCAAACGGCGAGACCCTGCGCGCGCACTGATGCGCCGCCGCAACGGTGTTGTCAAAATATGACATATGAAAGGCGGCGGCCGCGCGCCGCCGATTTCGTCAACGCGGCGAGCGCACCACCTGCATGTCGAGCTCGCGGATTTTCTTGCGCAACGTGTTCCGGTTGAGGCCGAGAAGCTCGGCGGCCCGGATCTGGTTGCCCCGCGTCGCGGCCAGCGCGGCCGCGATCAGCGGCGGCTCGACCTCGCGCAGGATGCGGTGATAAAGGCCGGGTGGCGGGATATTGTCGCCAAACCCGCCGAAATACTGGTTGAGATGGCGCTCGACCGAGCCCGACAGGGTCTCGGCCCGCTCCTGCGTCGGTCCTCCCGAAAAACTGCTCGCCGACGTGGCCGGCTGCAGTTCGGCGTCGATGATCGGGGCGGTGATGGTCTCCTGCGGATAGAGCGCGGCAAGCCGCCGCACGAGGTTCTCCAGTTCGCGGACGTTGCCGGGCCAGCGATAGCGCCGCATCACGTCCATTGCTTCCGAATCGATCTGCTTGCGGGGCAGACCCTCTTTCTCCACCATCGTGAAGAAATGGCGCACCAGATCGGGAATGTCCTCGACGCGCTCGCGCAGCGGCGGCAGCCGGATCGGCACCACGTTCAGCCGGAAGAACAGATCCTCGCGGAACAGCCCCTGCGCGATCGAGATGCGCAGGTCCTTGTTGGTCGCCGCCACGATGCGGACATTGGTCTTGATCGGCGTGCGCCCGCCGACCGTGGTGTATTCGCCCTGCTGCAGAACGCGCAGCAGCCGGGTCTGCGCCTCCATCGGCATGTCGCCGATCTCGTCGAGGAAGAGCGTGCCGCCCTCGGCCTGCTCGAAGCGGCCCGAGGACCGCGTCAGGGCGCCGGTGAAGGCGCCCTTCTCATGTCCGAAGAGTTCGGACTCGATCAGGTCCTTCGGGATCGCGGCCATGTTGATCGCCACGAACGGCCCGTTCTTGCGCTTGCCGTAATCGTGCAGCGCGCGCGCCACCAGCTCCTTGCCGGTGCCGGACTCGCCGTTGATCATCACGGTCAGGTCGATCGGCATCAGCCGGGCGAGCGCGCGATAGACGTCCTGCATCGCCGGCGAACGGCCGATCAGCGGGATGTCGTCGGGCTCGGCCGCATGCCCGCGCGCCGCCTCGCCACGCGGCCGCGACAGGGCGCGGCCGACGATCGCGACCAGTTCCTTCAGGTCGAAGGGCTTGGGCAGATACTCATAGGCCCCGCGCTCGGACGCCTTGATCGCGGTCATGAACGTATTCTGCGCGCTCATCACGATGATCGGCAGCTCCGGCCGCACGCGTTTGATGCGCGGCAGCAGGTCGAAGGCGTTGCCGTCCGGCATCACCACATCGGTGATGATCAGGTCGCCAAGC
>JBKJSB010000344.1:0-11840 GCA_046593015.1 Allobosea sp. | reverse complement strand
CCCTCTGGGTCGGCGAGGGCGATTTAGCCACGCCCGATTTCATCGTCGCCGCCGCCAACAGGTCGCTGGCCGATGGCGAGACCTTCTACACCTGGCAGCGCGGCATCCCCGAACTGCGCGAGGCGCTGGCGCGCTACCACACGACGCTCTACGGCCAGCCGCTCTCGTCGGACCGCTTCTTCGTGACCGGCTCGGGGATGCAGTCGGTCCAGATCGCGGTCCGGCTGATCGCGGGGCCGGGCGACGAACTCGTCATCCCGACGCCGGCCTGGCCGAACTTCGCCGCCGCGATCGGGGTGGCGGGCGCGAAGGCCGTCTGCGTGCCGATGGACCTGGCGCAGGGGCGCTTCTCGCTCGATCTCGGCAAGCTCGAGGCCGCGATCACGCCAAAAACCCGCGCGATCGTCATCAACTCGCCGGCCAATCCGACCGGCTGGACCGCCACCAAGACCGAGCTCACGGCGCTGCTCGCTCTCGCGCGCAAGCATGGCATCTGGATCATCGCCGACGAGATCTATGGCCGCTTCGTCTATGACGGGCAGCCGCGCGCCGCCTCCTTCCATGATGTGATGGAGGCGGAGGATCGCGTCCTCTTCGTCCAGACCTTCTCGAAGAACTGGGCCATGACCGGCTGGCGCATCGGCTGGATCGAGGCGCCAGCCGCCTTCGGCCAGATCATCGAGAACCTGATCCAGTATTCGACCTCGGGCTCGCCGGTCTTCGTCCAGCGCGCCGCCATCGCTGCGCTTGAGGAGGGCGAGCCCTTCGTCGCGCAGCAGATCGCCCGCGCCACCGAAGGCCGCAGGATCATCGCCGAGGGGCTGAAAGCCACCAACCGCGTTTCGCTGGCCGCGCCCGACGGAGCCTTCTACCAGTTCTTTTCGGTCGATGGCCGGCAGGATTCGCGCGCGCTCGCCATCGAACTCGTCGACAACGCCAATGTCGGCCTCGCGCCCGGCACCGCCTTCGGCCCCGGCGGCGAGGCGGGCCTGCGCCTGTGCTTCGCGCGAAAGGCGTCCGACCTCGTCGAGGTCGTCGCGCGCATCCAGCGGGCGCTCTCGGCCTGAACCGTTCGCGCAGCGCCCCGGAAGCGGGGCTGCCCTGCGCGCAGGCGGTTTGCACAGCACCGCGCGGGCAGGCATTGAACGGGGCGGCGCGGGCTTATCCGTGCGGGCGGCCATGCGAGCGATGAACCCGGCGCGATACCCCTCGAGACGGCTGACGATCTGGACCGGCGAAGCGGCCGTGATCGCCATCGCCGCCGTTGGCGGTGCGCTGTTCTCCCTGCTCGGCGTTCCCGCCGCCTGGCTTTCGGGCGCGATGCTGCTGGTGGCGGTCGTCGGTGTGCTGAGACCGCTGCCGGTGCTGCGGAAGCCGTGGTTCGACGCCACCATGCTGGTCTCGGGCGTGCTGATCGGCTCGGCCGCGACGCCGGAGGCTCTGGCCGCGGCCTCCCGCTATCCGGGCTCGCTGGCGATCATGTTCGTCGGGCTCGCGGCGATCATGCTCGCGACCGGAGCCTATCTGCACTATGTCGCGCGCTGGTCCTGGATCGATTCGCTGCTGGCGGCCGCGCCCGGCGCGCTCTCGGCCGTGATTTCGGTGGCGCAGGACAAGGGCGCCGACATCGGCAAGATCGCCGTCGTCCAGTTGTTTCGCATCCTCGTGCTGGTCGCGCTGCTGCCGAGCGTGATGCAGGCGAGCGCCGCAGGAGGTCTCGGCCTGCCGCCGCCGGCCCATATCGTCGATCTCGGCGGGCTCATCCTGCTGATGGGTCTGGGCCTCGGCTGCGGCCTCATCTTCGAGCGGCTTGGCGTCACCGCGCCCATCATCCTCGGCGCGACGCTCGCCAGCGCCGTGCTGCATGGCGGCGGCTGGGTCGAGGGCGTACTGCCCTCGGGCATCCAGACGGTGGCGCTGGTCATGTTGGGGGCGGTGATGGGCGGGCGCGTCTCCAATGTGAAGCGCAGCGAACTGATGATGCTGTTTCCGCTCGCCATCGGCGGCTTCTTCGTCTCGATGGCGGTGGCGCTGGCCTTCGCCTGGCCGGCAGCGCTGGTCGCGGGCGTGCCCTATGCGTCCGCGATGGCGGCGTTCGCGCCGGGCGGGCTGGAGGCGATGGCGATGCTCGCCTTCTCGATGGGGCTCGACCCGCTCTATGTCGGCGCGCACCATCTGGCGCGCTTTTTCGCGCTCGGGTTGGCGATGCCGCTGATCGTGGCGCGGCTGAAGGCGGAGCCGCCGAAGGGGTGAGCGTTGGAGGCTTATGTTCTCCCTCTCAACCTCTCCCGTCATCCCGGACAAGCGGCGCAGCCGCGCAGATCCGGGATCCATCATAGGGCACGACAGCGCTCGATGATGGATCCCGGAGCTCCGCTTCGCTGCGTCCGGGATGACGGCAGAGCGTCTGACCAGCGAAACAGGTCAATCCACGCCGATCGTCGTCAGGTCCTGGAACCAGTGCTGGGCCAGCACGAATTTCTTGATCTTCGGCGAGAGCGCATGCGGGTTGGTGTCGTGGACGACCCAGCCCAGCACCGCATCGTCGACGATCAGGCTGTGCGCCTTGGCCAGCAGCTCGTCCTGCTTGGCGACGTCGAAGCTCTTTGTCGCCTCGTCGAGCAGCGCGTCCACCGCCGGGCTCGACCACGTTCCCCAGTTCACGCCGACCGGCGCGACCTGGTTGGAATGGAAGAAGCGGATGATGGCGTAGAGCGGGTCGGAGGTGACGTAGGCGATGTTATTGGAGGAGACGTCGGCGTTCATCTCGTCCTTGGCGCCCCGGCGCCAGCGCGTGTAAAGCACCTCGAGCTCGACGACCTTGAACTCGATCTCGATGCCGACATCCTTGAGATTCTGCTGGATGAACTCGTTCATCGGCAGCGACTGCATCTGGCCCGAGCCGCCCTGCGCGATGACGAAGGTGGTCTTTAGCGGCTTGGCCTTGGAGTAGCCGGCCTCGGCGAGCAGCTTCTTGGCAGCCTCAGGATCATACTTGATCTGGAAGCCGGGCTTGCCGAACCACGGGCTGGTCGGATCGACCTGGCCGATCGCGGGACGAGCGAGGCCGTTCAGCAGCGCGACGATGCCCTCGCGGTCGATGGCGAGGTTCAGGGCCTTGCGCAGGCGCACATCGGCCCAGGGCGAGCCCGGCGCGACCGAGAGATGATAGTTCCAGACATGGGGCGTCACGTTCTCGACGATCGACATCTTCGCCGCCTTGAGCTGCGGCACGGTGTCGGGCGCTGGCGTCTCGATCATGTCGACCTGGCCGGTGATCAGCGCGTTGGTGCGCGCCAGCACCTCCGGCATCGGCAGCAGGATCAGCCGGTCGACCTTGGCGAGGCGCTTCTTGTCCCAGTACTCGGCGTTCTTCACCAGTTCGGCGCGCTCGCGCGGCACGAATTTGTCGAGCTTGAACGGCCCGGTGCCCGATGGGGTCATGGCGAACTTGTCCCAGTCCTTGCCGACCTTCTCGTATTGCGTCGGCGACGAGACGAGGAACCAGAGCATCTGGTAGGGGAAGAACGAGTCGATCGCCTTGGTGGTGATCTCGACGGTCTTGGGGTCGACGACGCGCCAGCTCGCGACGGATGGCAGGCGGGGCCTGACCTGCGCCGCCTGGCGGCGGTCGAAATGGGCAGCCTTGTCGTCGAGCACCTTGTCGAGGTTCCAGACCACGGCGGCCGCGTCCAGCGTCGAACCGTCATGGAATTTCACGCCGTCGCGCAGCGTGAAGAGCCACTTCTTCGGGTCGGCCGGATCGACCTTCCACGCCGTCGCAAGCCCCGGCATCAGCTTGCCAGGCCGGTCGGCGACATCCATCTCCCACGCCACCAGCGGGTCGTAGATGGTGTAGCCGGTGAACTTGTAGGCGCCGGCCCCGCGATCGGGCTGGCCCGAGGTCAGCGGGATGTCGGCGAGCGAGATGGCGTAACGCACCACGCTTTCGGCCTTCGCCATGCTGGCGAGCGAAAGGCCAAGCGCGGCCGACAGTGCCAAACGTTTCAACATGCATGCAGCTCCTGGAGGAAATCTGCATGCACTTCAGCAAGGCATGTGCCATGGGCCGATGACCGAAATCACCAAGCCGTGAGGTGGTGGCTCAGGCGCTCAGCAGCGGCTTGGCGGCGACGAGCGGCCCTGCCTCGGCGAAACCCGCCTGCGCCAGCGTGGCCGGCAGCGGGCCGCCGGTCGCCCAATCGAGCAGCTCGACGGTGTGGACAACGGGAATATTGGAGCCCTTGTCGGCAAACCCCTTGGCCAGTTGCGTCATGCAGCCGATATTGCCGGTCGCGACCAGCCGGGGCTTGGTTCTCTCGATATGGCCGACCTTGCGCGCGCGGAGCTGCCCCGCGAGCTCCGGCTGCAGGATGTTGTAGACGCCGGCCGAGCCGCAGCAGATATGGCTCTCGGCCGCTTCCTTCACCTTGAATCCAGCCGCCGAGAGCAGGCGTTTGGGGCCGTCCTTCAACTGCTGGCCATGCTGCATCGAGCAGGCGGAGTGATAGGCGATCGGCATCGCCACATCGCGCACCGGCGTCAGCTCCAGCGTCTCCAGAACTTCGGTGACGTCCTTCGCCAGAGCGGAGACCCGCGCGGCTTTTTCCGCATAGGCCGGCTCGTTGCGGAACATGAAGCCGTAATCCTTGATCGTGGTGCCGCAGCCTGACGCCGTGATCACGATCGCATCCAGCCCCTTGCCCTCGATCTCGGCCATCCAGGCGTCGATGTTCTTCCGCGCGAAGGCGAGCGCATCATGCTCCTGGCCCATATGGTGGACGAGAGCGCCGCAGCAGCCTTCGCCCCTGGGCAGCACGACCTCGACGCCATGGCGCGTCAGCAGCCGGATCGCCGCCTCGTTGATGCCGGGGTCGAGCACGGGTTGCGCGCAGCCCGACAGCATGGCGACGCGTCTGGTCCGCTGGCCGGCGGCGGCGAAGCTCTGCGGCCCCCCCATGGCCGAACGCGTCGGCAGGCTGGCGGGCGCCAGCTCCAGCATCGCCTTCAGCCGGGCGCCGACCAGCGGCAGGCCGCCGAGCAGCCCGGCGAAGGGCTTCCCCATCCGCGCCGCCATCATCGCGAGCCGGAAGCGCCCCGGATAGGGCAGCACGGCCGCCAGCACCCGCCGCAGCGCCCGGTCGTGCCAGGAGCGCTGATAGGTCTCCTCGATATGGGCGCGGGCATGGTCGACGAGGTGCATGTAGTTCACGCCCGAGGGGCAGGTCGTCATGCAGGACAGGCAGGAGAGGCAGCGGTCGACATGCTTGACCACCTGTTCGCTCGCCGGCCGGGCGTTCTCCAGCATGTCCTTGATCAGATAGATGCGCCCGCGCGGCGAATCGAGCTCGTCGCCAAGCAGCAGATAGGTTGGGCAGGTCGCCGTGCAGAAGCCGCAATGCACGCAGGTCCGCAGGATCTTTTCTGACGCCGGCAGGCGCGGATCGGAGGCGAGGTGCTCGGGGGTGAAATTGGTCTGCATGATCAGTCGCGCGCTCGACCAGGAGCCGTCGCGGCCGGACAGAGCGCCTCTCTCCCCCCTCGTGGGGGAGAGATGGAGAGGGGGGGAGAACGACTGGGTTCGACGCTCACCCGGTCGTTCGCCCCCCACCCCTGCCCCTCCCCACAAGGGGGAGGGGTTAGGTCACGGCTGTTCTTGTGGTGGAGCGTCATCTCAAACCCCCGCATACATCCGGCCGGGCTCGAAGACCCCTGCCGGATCGAAACTCGTCTTGATGCCCGCCGTCACCCGCATCAGCGGCTCGGCCAGCGGCTCGAACACGGGCACGCTCGCGCGGATGGCGTCTGGCGCGCGCACCAGCGTCGCGTGGCCGCCGAGCGGCTTGAGCACCGCTCGGATCGCGGCCGCTCCGGCATCGCCCTGCGCCGGCACGCCGAGCCAGACCAGTCCGCCGCCCCAATCGTAGAACCAGCGCGCGCCCGGCAAGGTCGAGACCAGCGCGGCCATGGCCTTCGGGCCGTTGCCCGGTGTCAGCGAAAGTCGCCAGACCGCCTCGTCCGTGCCTGCGAAGACGCGCGCGTCGCGGACCTGCTCCCAGAGCGACGTCGACTCCTCGCCCTCGATCAGCTCCGGCTGGTCGTACGCGCTAAGCAGCGCCTGCAACTCGCCTTTGCGGTAGTCGATCGAATCCGAAAAATTCTCCAGCCGCAGCAGCGTGCGGGCTTGGCTCCCGCCGATCCCGGCCGGCAGATGCGCCGCAGCGAAAGGCTCGAAGGGCGAGCCGAGCGCGGCCGACAGCAGCGCCACGCCCGCCTTGTCCGAGCGGCCATGCCAGACGAGCGTGACGACGCGCTCCGGCATCGGCAGCACGCGAAAGATCACCTCGGTCAGGAAGCCGAGCGTGCCGAAACTGCCGGCGACGAGCTTGACCAGATCGAGCCCGGTGACGTTCTTCATCACGCGCCCGCCGGACTTGATCGCCTCGCCTTTGCCGTTGACGAGGCGGATGCCGATCAGGGCGTCGCGCGCCGCGCCCGCATTGATCCGGCGCGGGCCGGAGATGTTGCCGGCGGCGACCGCGCCGATCGTCGGCTCCCCGGTGGTGCCGAACAGCGCGCGATGGTCCATCGGCTCGAAGGGGAGCATCTGGCCGCGATCGGCCAGCGTCCTCTGGACTTCGGCCAGCGGCGTCCCGGCACGCGCGCCGATCACCATCTCGGCCGGCTCGTAGAGCGTGATCCCGGTCAGGCCGGCGCTTGAGAGCGTGGCTTGAGTTTGCGTCGGCCGCCCCAGACCGGCCCGCGTGCCGCCGCCGACGATGGCGAGCGGCGTGCGGGCGGCGATGGCGGAGGCGACGAAGGCGCAGGCGTCGGGCTCGGAGGCGGGGGTGTGCAGGGTCACGCCGCGACCCGCCCTTCCAGCGGAAACACTTTTGCCGGGTTCAGCAGCCACTTCCCGTCGAACACGGCGCGCACCCGCATCTGCTGGTGCAGATCGGCCTCGTTGAACTGGAAAATCATCAGATCGCGCTTCTCGATGCCGACGCCGTGCTCGCCGGTGAGGCAGCCGCCGACCTCGACGCAGAGTTTGAGGATGTCCATGCCGGCGTCCTCGGCCTTCTGCGCCTCGACCGGGTCGTTGCAGTTGTAGAGGATCAGAGGGTGAAGATTGCCGTCGCCGGCGTGGAAGACGTTGGCGACGCGAAGCCCGTAGCCCTTCACGATCGCATCCATCCGCCGCAACACATGCGGCAACTGCCCGGTCGGGATCGTGCCGTCCATGCAGATGTAATCGGCGATGCGCCCGGTCGCGCCGAAAGCCGACTTCCGGCCCTTCCAGATCGCCGCCGACTCCATTGCCGACTGGCTTTCCTTTACCGTCTTGACGCCGTGCTCGCGGGCGATCGCGACGATGCGGGCGAGTTGTGCGTCCATTTCCGTGTCGGAGCCCTCGACCTCGATGATCAGCAGCGCCTCGACATCCATCGGATAGCCTGCATGGGCAAAAGCCTCGCAGATCTCGATCGCCGGCTTGTCCATGAACTCCATCGCGACCGGGATGATGCCGGCCCCGATGATGGCGGCGACCGCCTCGCCGGCCTGCTCGCTGGTCGGAAAGCCGAACAGGACGGGGCGCGCGCCCTCGGCCGAACGCAGGATGCGCACGGTCGCCTCGGTCACGATGCCGAGCTGCCCTTCCGAGCCGACGACGAGGCCGAGAAGATCGTAGCCGGGCGCATCGAGATGGCCGCCGCCGATCTCGCAGACCGAGCCGTCGAGCATCACCAGCGTGACGCCGAGCACGTTGTTGGTGGTGACGCCGTATTTCAGGCAATGCGCCCCGCCGGAATTCATGCCGATATTGCCGCCAATCGAGCAGGCGAGCTGCGAGGACGGATCGGGCGCGTAGAAGAAGCCTTCTTCCGACACAGCACCCGTCACGGCGAGATTGGTCACGCCGGCCTGCACCTTCGCGACACGGTTGGCGTAGTCGATCTCGAGGATGCGGTTCATCTTGGAGACGCCGATGACGATGGCGTCCTCCTGCGGGATCGCGCCACCGCAGAGCGAGGTGCCGGCTCCGCGCGGAACCACCGGCACGCCCTGCGCGCTGCAGTATTTCAGCACGGCCGCGACCTCCTGCGTCGTCGAGGGCAGAACGACGGCCAGCGGCAGCCGGCGATAGGCGGTGAGCGCGTCGGTCTCGTAGGGCCGGCGCTCGTCTGCGCTCGTGATCAGCGCCTCGGGTGCGACGAGGCTGGCCAGCCCCGCGACGATGGCGTCGCGTCGGGCGAGGATGCCCGGGTCGGGCGCGGGGAATGCGATGGCGGACATGGCGGCTCCTCCTCGACCTCTGCCGATCAAGCGCGGGGAACCCCTCCCCCACAAGGGGGAGGGAAGGCGCGCAGTCGGCATCGTTGCCCGAAACCCTAGACCAATTCCAACTCGCTTGCAGTGCGACCAACGTCCATGATTATTTCGTTTTCCGAAAAGATCACGGCAGGGTAGCGTGGCGCATGGACAGGTTTGGCGATCTCGACGTTTTCGCCCATGTGGTGACGGCCAAAAGCATGTCGGCGGCCGGCCGGCAGCTCAAGCTGTCGCCGGCGGTCATCTCCAAGCGCATCAGGCGGCTGGAGGAGCGGCTGGGCGTGCGCCTGCTCCAGCGCACCACGCGCCAGCTTTCGCTGACGGAAGCCGGGCAGGGTTTTTACGAGCGCGTCGTCTCGATTCTGTCCTCGATCGAGGATGCCGAGGCCTGGGTCGCCAGCGGCACGGGGCAGGCGCGCGGAACGCTGCGTGTGTCAGCGCCCACCTCCTTCGGGCGCATGCATATCGCGCCGCATCTCAAGCCCTTCCTCGACGCCAATCCGCTGGTCAGCGTCGACCTGATCCTGACCGACGCCTTCGTCGACATCATCGGCGAGGGGTTCGATCTCGCGGTGCGGATCGCCGACCTGCAGGATTCCTCGCTTGTCGCCAAGCGGCTCGCCCCGAACCACCGCGTGCTCTGCGCGACGCCGGGCTATCTCGCGGCGCGCGGCGTGCCCGACTCAATCGAGGCGCTCGCCCGCCACACGCTGATCGCCCACAATGCCGATCAGTGGCGGCTCGACGGGCCGAACGGGCCGGTCAATGTCCGCGTCGGCGGCCCCTTGCGCACCAATTCCAGCGAGGTCGTGCGCGAGGCGCTGCTGGCGGGCGTCGGCATCGCTTTGCGCTCGACCTGGGATGTCGGGCCAGAGCTGAAATCGGGCGCGCTGCTGCGTGTGCTGCCGGAGTATTCGGTCGGCAAGCGCGTCGCGGTGCATGCGGTCTATCCGAGCCGCCGGCACATGGAGCAGAAGGTCAGGGTGTTCGTCGACTATCTGGCGGAGCTGTATGGGGCGACGCCGTATTGGGATGAGGGTTTGAGTTTGTGAGCGAGGCGGAGACGGTTCCCATGTTCGGCGTTCTCGAAGGCACCGGAGTCAGCGTGCTCGATCCGCGCTTCCACCGAATCGTGCCGGGCTCGGCCCGGATCGAGCGGCTCTGGACCGGCTCGCGCTGGGCCGAGGGGCCGGCCTGGTTTCCCGCCCACAACACGCTGGTCTGGTCCGACATTCCCAACGACCGGATGCTGCGCTTCGACGTAGCGAGCGGCCATACGGCGGTCTTCCGTCAGCCCGCGCGCAACAGCAACGGCAACACGGTCGACCGCGAGGGCCGGCTCGTCACCTGCGAGCATGGCGGGCGGCAGGTGACCCGCACCGAACATGACGGGCGCATCACCGTGCTGGCGAGCCATTTCGAGGGCAAGCGGCTGAACTCGCCCAACGACGTGGTCGTCAAGTCGGACGGCTCGATCTGGTTCACCGACCCCGATTACGGCATCCTCAGCGACTATGAGGGCGACAAGGCGATGGCTGAGATCGGCCGCTGCAACGTCTATCGCATCGATGGCCAGACCGGCGCGTTGGCGGTGGTCGCAGGCGACTTCGTCAAGCCCAACGGGCTCGCCTTCTCGCCCGACGAAAGCGTCCTCTACATCGCCGACACCGGCGCAAGCCACGATCCCGAGAATGGTCCGCGCCATATCCGCGCTTGCGCGGTCAATCCGGATGGCGCGACTTTGGGCCGCTCGACCGTCTTCGCCACCTGCACGGCGGGCCTCTTCGACGGCTTCAGGCTCGATGCCGAGGGCCGCATCTGGACCTCGGCCGCCGACGGCGTCCACATCTACCACCCCGACGGCACACTGATCGGCAAGGTCGCGATCCCGGAGATCGTCGCCAATCTCTGCTGGGGCGGGCCGAAGCTCAACCGCCTCTTCATCTGCGGCACCACCTCGCTCTACGCGGTGATGACGCACACGAATGGGGCCGTGCGACCGGGCGGGTAGCGCTTGCAATGACTTGGGGCCGCTGGTGATTGAACGCGCGAGCCTCGACGGAAACCGCTCCCCCTTGTGGGGAGGGGGGTTCGCGCCGTGCTTCCCACGCCTGACCAGCAAGCGGAGCGGCATCAACTCCCATACAGCACCCTCCGCATCTTCTGCTGCGCCTCGGTCATGGAGCGCTGCTTGCTTGCCATTGCCTCCAGCGCGGCCTGCACCCGGGCGCGCAAGGCGGGGTTGGTCACCTCGAGTTGCGAACCGTTGAGCTTGATCGCCTGCTTGTTGCCCTCGACGAGCTCCGCCATGGCGAGAATGGCTGCGAAGGCGTCGTCCGTCGGCGGAAAGATCTCGCGGAAGACCGTCACCGGCTGCGTGACCAGCTTGTCGTAGACGCTCGCATAGACGGCGCGCAGGTCGTCGGGCTGCTTCAGCGCGGCGCGTTCGGCCTCGGTCGCAGCCAATGCCTCGTCGAGCGCGGTTCGCATCGCACCGAAACCGGCGCGCACAGCCGCGAGGTCGGCCTTGCGCGGCGAGACGACCTCCGCGATCGAGCGCGGCACGCCGTTGGTCATCGCCTGCTGCATCGGCGTGGCGACCGAAGCGTTCATGCGTTCGTGGAAACGCGTGATCACGGCGTAATGCCCGGCATAGTCGCCAAATGTCTTCTGCTTCTCGGCGTCGGGGCGCGGCACGCGCGCGCCGGGGCGCGGCAGCACCTCGGTCTGCAGGAAGGCGATGAAGGCCTTGCGCTGGTCGGGCTCGCCCGGTCCGCAGGCGGCGAGCGCGAGGCTCACGGCAAGGCAGGCAAGGATCGTCCTGAGCCTGGAAGCCATCGCGCTCTCCTTCGATGCGGGAGCGCGATGCTAGCCCAAGCGCAAGCGTGCGCCTATCCAGCGAGGCGCCCGCTTGAAGATACGACGCCATCCGCTCCCTCCCCCCGCTTGCGGTGGGGAGGGTCGGGGTGGGGGGCCGGACGACTGGGTAGACCTTCAATTATCGCCGGCTCACCCGGTCGTCCGGCCCCCCATCCCTAACCCTTCCCCACCGCAAGCGGGGGAAGGGGATGCGCTTCGGCTTCCCGCTATCGCCCTGCCATTGCCGCGCGCTTGCCCCGCTGGCGTCGGCGGGCTAACCCCTCGCTCAGCATCTTGCGGCCACATCCTGCTGCCATGCCGCGCCTGACCGGAAGCAATGAATCCATGTCGAAAACCGACAAGCTGAAAGCCCGCCAGCCGCGCGGTTTTGTCGATCGCGGGCCGGCCGACGTCGCCGCCACCGAGCACATGCTCGGCGTCATCCGCGAGAGCTTTTCGCGCTACGGCTTCGAGCCGGTCGAGACGCCCTTCGTCGAGTTCTCCGATGCGCTCGGCAAGTTCCTGCCCGATCAGGACCGGCCCAATGAGGGCGTCTTCTCCTTCCAGGACGATGACGAGCAGTGGCTCTCGCTGCGCTACGACCTGACCGCGCCGCTCGCCCGCTACGTCGCCGAGAATTTCGACGCGCT
>JBKJSB010000330.1:0-4646 GCA_046593015.1 Allobosea sp. | reverse complement strand
TTGTCGGGGTCCTGGCGGTTCAGCACGAGGTTGAAATAGCTCGTGATGTTGAAGACCAGCGCGCCGTCGATGTCGCCCTTGATCAGCAGCGGCTCCTGAAGGTTCGGCGCCATGTTGGTGACGGCGATCTTGGCGGTATCGAGCCCGTTCTTCTGGACGAAGACCGGCAGCAGGCGCGTCGTCGGCGTGCCTTGAGCGCCGCCGAGCTTCTTGCCCTCGAGATCCTTGGGCTTGGTGATGTTGGCGCTCTTCTTGGTCACGATGGCGAAGGGCGGCCGGTTCCACATCTGGTAGACCATCACCGGGTTCTCGCCGGGCTTCAGCGAGGCGTTCTGGATGATGGCGTTGACGTCGCCGAAGCCGGCGTCATAGGCGCCGCCCATGATGCGGGTGACGGTCGCGCCCGAGCCCTCGCCCTGGTCGATGACGAGGTTGATGCCTTCGGCCTTGTAGTAGCCCTTGTCGCGGGCGACGAAGAAGGCGGCGTCCGAGCCTTGGGTCTTCCAGCCGAGCGTGAACTTGACCGTGGTCTCCTGCGCGAGGGCAGTGCCTGCGAGAACAAGGCTCGCAATGGCCGTGGCAGCGAATCTTTTCAGCATCTTGGTCCCCTGTGTTGAGAAGGCGATTCAGGCGGCGAGAAGGTCGTTCTTGCGGGTCGCCCAGCCGGTGACGCGGGCCTCGATCAGCGAGAAGGCGACATAGAGCGCCACGCCCAGGCCCGCGAGGATGAACAGCCCTGCGAAGACCAGCGGCGTATTGAAGTTGGAGGACGCGGACATCATGACGTTGCCGATGCCGCGATTGGACGCGACCGTCTCGGCCAGCACGGTGCCGACGAAAGCGTAGGTGATCGCGACCTTCAGCGAGGCGAAGAAGAACGGCATGGTGCGTGGCAGGCCGACATTCCAGAGAATGTCGAGCTTGCTGGCCCCCAGCGCCTTGAGCACGTCCTCCATCTCGGGCTCGGTGGTGGCGAGGCCCGTGGCGATGTTGACCACGATCGGGAAGAAGCAGATCGCCAGCGAGGTCAGCACGGCGGGCACCGTGCCCGAGCCGAACCAGAGCACGAAGATCGGCACCACCGCGACCTTGGGGATCGAGGAGAAGCCGATCAGCAGCGGGTAGACCGTGTCATAGGCCGTCCGCGAGACGCCGATCACCGCGCCGAGCAGCACGCCCAGCGCGACGCCGAGCGCAAAGCCCGTCATCGTCGTCGCCAGCGTCTGCAGGATATGGGGCCAAAGCACCGGAAAGCGCTGGATCATGGTCGCGAAGATCTGCGACGGCCGCGGCAGGATCAGGTCGGACATGCCCGAGATCAGGCAGAAGAGCTCCCAGCCGAGGAAGAACAGGACGATCAGACCGCCGGACCAGAATTTCTGCTTCAGGCGAAGTTGGCCCATGTCAGTGCTCCCCCGGCACGGCCGAGCGCGCATCGACGATGAGTTCGCGCAGGCGCTGGTTGAGGGCGACGAAGCCGGGCTCGAAGGTCATCGCGATCGAACGCGGGCGGGCGAAATCGACCGCGCTGTCGTCGATGATGCGCCCGGGCCGCGCGCTCATCACGCAGATGCGGCTGGCGAGAAACCCGGCCTCGCGCAGATCATGCGTCACCAGCAGCACGGTCGGCCGATGCTCCAGCCAGAGTTCCTGGAGGATCGCCCAAAGCTCCCCGCGGGTGAACTGGTCGAGCGCGCCAAAAGGTTCGTCGAGCAGCAGCAGACGCGGCTCGTGGATCAGAGCGCGGCAGAGATTGGCGCGCTGGAGCATGCCGCCCGAGAGCTGCCAGGGGAATTTCGAGGCGAAACCTGACAGACCGACCTGGGCCAGCAGCGCATGCGCCTTGTCGCGGAACGCGCCGTTCTTCTCTCGGGCGTAGCGCGAGCGAAAAGGCTCGACGATCTTGAGCGGCAGCATGATGTTCCGCTCGATCGTCAGCCAGGGCAGCATGGTCGGGTTCTGGAAGGCCATGCCGATGCGCAGCGCCTTGGCCGAAACCTCGCGCCCGCCGACGATGACGACGCCGGTCGTCGGCCGAACCAGCCCGCTGGCCAGCCGCAGGATGGTCGACTTGCCGCAGCCGGAGGGGCCGACCAGGGCAACGAACGATCCCTCCGGGATGCGCAGGCTGGTCTGCGCGAGCGCCGGCACCGAATTTGCTCCGACGCCGAAGGTGACCGAGACCTGCGAGAGCTCGATCGCCAGCGCCGGCGCGCCACCGATGGCCGACTCCGCCGAAAACGGCGCGGCGGTGGCGGGGAAAGGCGGCGGCTGGATGCTCATGCAAAAGTGCATGCAAGCACGATGCCATAGTGTATGCCGAAGCTGGTTTCGCTACGCATCGCGCGGCATCCACGATGGATTGCGGTATCCGCGCTTATGGGGCTAAGACGAAACATCACCAGCACGGATTGCCAGCATGGACCGCAACGATGGCGCGTGAAGCGGAACAGGGCCGCGCCAGTTCCGACAAGGTCGGAACGATCTGCCGCGCCTTGCGCCGCGCCATCATTGAGCAGGCGCTGGAACCCGGCGCCAAGCTGCCCGAGGATGCGCTGGGTGAGCGTTTCGGCGTCAGCCGCACGATCGCACGCCATGCGCTGGGGCAACTGGCGGCCGAGGGCCTGGTGGAGCTCCGGCGCAACCGCATCGCGGTGGTGGCGACACCGAGCTGGCAGGAGGCGCGCGACGCCTTCGACATCCGCATCGAGCTGGAGCGGCTGGTGGTGCGCCAGCTCGCGGGACGGCTGAGCAGGACGCAAATCGCCGCGCTCGGCGCCCATGTCGATGCCGAGGAGGCCGCGCGCAACGGCCCGGACGCGGTCTCGATCCGGCTTGCGACCGAGTTCCACATCCTGCTCGCGACGATGACCGAAAGCCCGATCCTGATCCGTTATGTCAGCGAGATCGCCTATCGCTGCTGCCTGACCCTGTCGCTGTTCAGCCGGCCGCATTCGTCGGAATGCGCCATCAACGAGCACCGGCTGCTGATCGAGGCGCTGGCCGGCGGTGATGTCGAGCAGGTCATGGCGCTGATGCACGACCATCTCGATTCGGTCGCGGGCCGGGCGCTGGTCGCGCAGGCCAAGCCGCGCGGCCGCGACATCATGGATATCCTGGCGCCCTATGTCGCGACGCCGACACCGGCCCGCCGAAAGCCGGCAGCCCTGCCCTCCCCGCGCCGGGACGCCGCCGAATAGGGCTGGCGCGGCACGCAAACTGCATGCACTTTGGCGAGCCATCCGGCTGCCCTGCCCTCTTCCGATCGCCGCCATGCCCACCGACAGCGCCTTCGACCTGATCTTCCGCCGCGCCACGCTCGCCGGGCGACCGGACGCCGTGGACATCGGCGTGCAGGCCGGACGGATCAAGGCGATCGCGCCGCGTCTGATCGCGGATTGCCCTTCGGTGGATATCGCCGGCCGCGCGGTGCTGCCGGGCTTCGTCGACAGCCATGTCCATCTCGACAAGGCCTGCCTGCTCGGGCGCTGCGGCCATGTCCATGGCGGGCTGAAAGACGCCATCGCCGCCGTCGCGGGCATGAAGCGCGATTTCACGGTCGAGGATGTGTATCGGCGCGGCGCGCAGTTGCTAGAGATGGCTGTCGCCAAAGGCACGACGCGGATGCGAACGCATGTCGAGGTCGATCCGCGCGCGGGGTTGCGCAGCTTTGAAGCGATCACGGCGCTGAAGCGCGATTATGCCTGGGGGCTCGACCTGTCGCTCTGCGTCTTCCCGCAGGAGGGGCTGACCAACGACCCCGGCACGGAGGACCTGCTGGTCGAGGCGCTTCGCCAGGGCGCGGACGCGCTCGGCGGCTGCCCCTATACCGACAGCGATCCCGAAGCGCAGATTGACCGGCTCTTCGACCTCGCTGAGCGCTTCGACGTCGATCTCGACTTTCACCTCGACTTCGACCTCGACCCGAGCTGGATGCATCTCGATGCGGTCTGCCGGGAGTCGGCGGCGCGAGGCTATGGCGGGCGCGTCGCGATCGGCCATGTCACCAAGCTGTCCATGCTGCCGCAGGACGCGTTGTCGCGCGTGGCGGAGCGGCTGGCGCAGGCCGGCGTCGCGGTGACGGTGCTTCCCGCGACCGACCTCTATCTGATGGGCCGCGACGCCACGCATGCCGCGCCTCGTGGTCTTGCGCCCGCGCACCGCCTCGTCGCGGCCGGCGTCACCTGTTCGGTCGCGACCAACAATGTGCTGAACCCGTTCACGCCGTTCGGGGACGCTTCGCTGCTGCGCATGGCCAATCTCTACGCCAATGCGGCGCAGGTCGGCCCCGACGGCTTCGCGACCTGCATCGACCTCGTGACGAGCCTCCCGGCGCGGCTGATGAACCTGAGCGACTACGGCATCGCGGTCGGCAACCCGGCCGATCTCGTCGTGCTGGATGCGGCGAGCGCCACCGACGCGCTGGCGGCGATCGCAGAGCCGGTGCTGGGCTTCAAGGCCGGACGCCAGAGCTTTTCGCGGCCGGCTGCGCGGCTGCATGCGCCCGCCGAGGCGGCCCGGCTCTCGCGCAACGCATCGGGTTAGAAAATGCGGTTTTTAGTAAGAACACCGCGTCATCCCGGACAAGCGGCGAAGCCGCGCCAATCCGGGATCCATCATAAGGCTAAGACAGCGCTTTATGATGG
>JBKJSB010000221.1:0-12149 GCA_046593015.1 Allobosea sp. | reverse complement strand
TCGCCGTTTACCCGCTGGCGATCAGCTACACTGGCATCCACGGCATGGCCGGCGGTCGGGCTGAGCGCAGCGCGCTGGCCTGGTACGGCGACACCGAGCTTGCGCCCCATCTCAAGGAGGTGCTGGCCATGGGCGCGATAGACGTGGTGCTGGCCTGGGGCGAGCCGATCGCGATGGGCGCAAAAACCTCGCGCAAGGAGGCGACGAGGCTGGCGGAGATCGCGATCCGAAGCGCGC
Organism: Allobosea sp.; assembly: GCA_046593015.1. Classification (GTDB taxonomy): domain Bacteria; phylum Pseudomonadota; class Alphaproteobacteria; order Rhizobiales; family Beijerinckiaceae; genus Allobosea. Next base: position 11,912 of record JBKJSB010000221.1, on the reverse strand, counting down.
GACAGCGGGCTGTGACGGGGCGGGCAATGGGCGAATAAGGTATCAGGGCTCGTCCGGGAAAATGCACTCCGGCATGGCGGGCTCATCCGCGATCTCGGGTAAGCTCTCGTCCAGCGGGGTCCAACTTTGGACCAGAGCGATCAGCCCTGTGGTTGCCCGAACGGCTTCAACGATAGGCTGATCGGCTAAGTCGTTCATTGGGGCAGGTGATTTGCTCACATCGATCTCCCAAGGCGCAGATCGAAGTATGTGTCCAACGTCCGACATCGGCAATCGAGGTTGGCTCGCTCATTGCTTGACCAGGCTGCCCGCTCCAAATCATTTCCCCGGACCGCGATCCGGGGTAAGGAGACGCTTTGGAGCCTCACGACCCGCCGCGCATGAAAACCGTCCACATCAAGTCCTTCGGCTGCCAGATGAACGTCTATGACGGGCAGCGCATGGCCGATATCCTGGGCCAGCAGGGCTATGAGGAGACGGCCACGCCCGAAGGCGCGGACCTGATCCTGCTGAACACCTGCCATATCCGCGACCGCGCGGTGCAGAAGGTCTACACCGAGCTCGGCAAGCTGCGTGACCTGAAGACTGCGCAACTGGCCAATGGCCAGCATACCAGGATCATCGTCGCCGGCTGCGTCGCGCAGGCCGAGGGCGCCGAGATCCAGCGCCGCCAGCCAGCGGTCGATCTCGTCGTCGGTCCCCAGGCCTATCACCGCCTTCCGGAGTTGCTGGAGCAGGCGAAGCGCGCCCGCACGGTCGATACCGACCTTCCGGTCGAGGACAAGTTCGGATTTCTGCCTGCGCCGACCCCGAAGGCGATCCGCGCGCGCGGCATCTCCGCATTCGTCACGGTGCAGGAAGGCTGCGACAAGTTCTGCGCCTTCTGCGTCGTGCCCTACACGCGCGGCGCGGAATTCTCGCGGCCGGTCGCGCAGGTGCTGGCGGAAGTCGAGCGGCTGGCCACGTCCGGCGTGCAGGACGTCACGCTGATCGGCCAGAACGTCAACGCCTATCATGGCGAAGGCCAGGGCGGCGTCTGGGGTCTGGCCAAGCTGATCCACGCGGTCGCCGACATTCCCGGCATCGCGCGCATCCGCTACACCACCAGCCATCCGCGCGACATGGGCGACGATTTGATCGCAGCCCATCGCGATCTGCCGCAATTGATGCCGTTCCTGCATCTGCCGGTGCAGGCCGGCTCCGACCGCATTCTCGCGGCGATGAACCGCAAGCACACCGCCGACGAGTATCGCCGGCTGATCGAACGCATCCGCGCGGCGCGGCCCGACATCGCGCTGTCGTCGGATTTCATCGTCGGGTTTCCGGGAGAGAGCGATTCCGAATTCGAGGATACGATCCGCCTCGTCGACGAGATCGGCTTCGCCTCGAGCTATTCCTTCAAATATTCGCCCCGTCCCGGCACGCCCGCGGCCGATCTCGGCGAACAGGTCGCGCCCGAGCTGATGAACGAGCGGCTCTACCGCCTGCAGGAGCGCATCGAGCATCACCGTCAGGCCTTTAACCACGCCATGGTCGGGCGCACTGTCGAGGTGCTGCTGGAGCGTGTTGGCCGCCATGCCGGCCAGCTTGCGGGAAAAACGCCTTGGCTCCAGGCTGTGCAGATCGAGACCCAGACGAATCAGATCGGCGACAGGGTGCAGGCGGTGGTCGAAAGGGCAGGGTCGAATTCGCTGTTCGGCCGGCTGGTGTCTGCCGTTCCAGGCTCTCCGACGGGGATCGCGGCATGAGCCGGCGCGGCGCGCCCCACTATGTCTCGCTCTCGGGCTCCGCCTGTCATCAGGCAGACATCGTCACGTTCGGTTATGCGTGCTTGAGACCCGGTCTCGCGATTCCGTGCGGCCGGAAACCCTGCCAGGGAGACGACGCATTTGGCACAGGCTGACCAGGCGACTCCGAGACAAGACCGTGGCCCGCGGCGCGAGCAGGGCGCGACATTGCCCTCCCAGCGCGCCGAGAGCTTCACGCGCGAGAATCTGACGCGCGAAGCCCTGCCCGCCACCGAGGTCCTGCTGTCCTTCGACGACAACCGCCTCGCGAGCCTGGTCTTCGGCCACTATGACCAGAACCTCGCCCATCTCGAGCGCAGGCTCGGCGTCGTCGCCAGCCCCAACGGCAACCACGTCACCATCAAGGGGCCGCGCGAGACCGCCGAGCAGGCCGGCCGCGTGCTGAAGACGCTCTATGCCCGGGCCAAGGCCGGCGCCTCCGTCACGCTCGGCGAGGTCGATGGCGCGATCGAGGAGAGCAATGTCCAGCGCTCGCTCTTCCCCACCGCCGACGCCGGGAAGGCCTCGTTCGACGCGATCGTCACGAGAAAGCGGGGCCCTGTAAGGGCGCGCAACGCGGCGCAGGACGCCTATCTGCGCCAGCTCAAACGCAACGAGCTCGTGCTCGCCGAAGGGCCGGCCGGCACCGGCAAGACCTGGCTCGCCGTCGGGCATGCCGTCTCGCTGATCGAGCAGGGCGTGGTCGAGCGCATGGTGCTGTCGCGCCCTGCCGTCGAGGCCGGCGAGCGGCTCGGCTTCCTGCCCGGCGACATGCGCGAGAAGGTCGATCCCTATCTCAGGCCGATCTACGACGCGCTCAACGACTTCATGGAGGCGCGCCATGTCGAGCGCGCGCTGCAGACCGGCATGATCGAGATCGCCCCGCTCGCCTTCATGCGCGGCCGCACATTGACCAATGCCGTGGTGCTGCTCGACGAGGCGCAGAACGCCACCTCCGTGCAGATGAAGATGTTCCTGACCCGGCTCGGCGAAGGCTCGCGCATGATCATCACCGGCGATCCGACCCAGATCGACCTGCCGCCGGGCCAGCGCTCCGGGCTGATCGAGGCGGTCAGGCTGCTTTCGGGCGTGGAGGGCGTCGGCCATGCCAAGTTCGAGGAGGGCGACGTCGTCCGCCATGATCTGGTGCGGCGCATCGTCATGGCCTATGAGGGCGCTGCGCGCCGGGAGCGCGAGGAGCGTGAGGAACGCATGCGTCCGCCAGAACCATCTGCTCCGCTTGAAGATGAGAGCGAGGGGCTGAAGCGCACCCTGTCGCGGGAGCGGCCGCGATGAACGACCGACCTCGCGCGCGGCGCCCGGCGCCGCCTGCGACCTCCTCCACGGCCGGGACCATCCGGCCGACGCTGTCTCTCTCTGTCAGAATCCAGGCGAAGCTCTGGCGCTCGCTGCCCGATCTGCGCCCGCTGATCGACGCAGCCACCCATGCCGCCATCGCGGTGTCCCCCGTCCAGCCGCTCGACGGGGCCGAACTCAGCCTGCTGCTGACCGACGACAGGCGCATCCGCATCGTCAACCGCGACTGGCGCGGCTTCGACAAGGCGACCAACGTCCTCTCCTTCCCGGCCGCCCCGCCCGACAGGATCGCGCAGAGCCCCGCGCTGGGCGATGTCGTGCTCGCCTATGAGACCGTGGCGCGCGAGGCTGAGGCCGAAGACACGCCGATCGCCGATCATCTCAGCCATCTCGTCATCCACGGCCTGCTGCATCTGCTGGGCGAAGATCACGAGACCGACGCCGACGCCGACCGCATGGAAGCGCTCGAGATCGCGGCGCTCGCCAGCTTGGGCATCGCCGACCCCTATGCGGATTCCGAGCCGCTCGACGAAACCCCCGTTTTTTCCCAGGCATCATGAGCGACGACAGTCGATTCACCACGAGCGATCAGGCCGGGCGCGGCCTTGGCCATTGGCTCGGCCAGTTCCTCGACAGGCTCGGCCTGCGCGGCGGCGGCACGATCCGCGAGGACATCGCCGAGGCGCTGGCGCAGGACCAGGAGAACGGCCAGTTCGCCGATCTCAGCGCCCAGGAGCGGGCGATGCTGTCCAATGTGCTCAGCCTGCGCGAACGCCGGGTGGGCGACGTGATGATCCCGCGCGCCGATATCGTCGCCGTGCCGAGCGACGCCACGCTGGACGAGGTTTTGACCATCTTCGGCAATGCCGGGCATTCGCGCCTGCCGGTCTTCGACGATTCGCTCGATGATCCGCGCGGCATGGTCCATATCCGCGACTTCATGACCTTCATCGCCGGGCGCGCGAAGACGGAAGAGGCGACGATCCCGCCCAGCGCGCCGCTGCACGATCTCGCCGCCGTCGATCTGAACTCCACGCTGGCCACGGCGAAGATCCTGCGTCCCGTGCTCTACGTTCCGCCCTCGATGCCGGCGGTCGATCTCCTGGTCCGGATGCAGGCGACGCGGACCCATATCGCGCTGGTGATCGACGAATATGGCGGCACGGACGGGCTGGTCTCGATGGAGGATCTCGTCGAGATCGTCGTCGGCGACATCGAAGACGAGCATGATCTCGACGATGGTCCCGCCATCGCCGCGCTAGAAGACGGGCGCTACGCAGCCGACGCCCGCGCCACGCTGGAGGAACTGAAGGACGCGACCGGCATCGACCTGTCGCAGGCCGAGATCGCCGAGGACATCGACACGCTGGGAGGGCTGATCGTGACGCTGGCCGGGCGCGTCCCCGCCCCGGGCGAAACGATCGAGGGACCCGAGGGCCTCGTCTTCGAGATCGTCGACGCCGATCCGCGCCGGATCAAGCGGATCAGCATCCAGCGACGCGATACGGAAACGGGTCTGGTTGCGCCGACGGAGGCCAATTGATGCGCCTGTCGGCGGTGGCCGACGGCGTCATCCTCGCCTGGGGCTGGCGTCGGCGTCTGATTGCGCTTGGCGCCGGAGCGTCGGGTGCGCTCGCTTTGCCGCCGCTCGATCTCTGGCCGCTGATCGTCCTCCCGATGACGGTAGCGGTCTGGCTGATCGACGGCGCGGTCGGCGAGACGGTCTGGCGGCGCGTTCGCGCGGCGGCGGCCGTCGGCTGGTGGTGGGGTTTCGGTTTCTTCCTCGCCGGTCTGTGGTGGCTCGGCGCGGCCTTTCTCGTCGAGGCCGACAAATTCGCCTGGGCGATGCCGCTCGGCGTCGTCGCGCTGCCGGCGGGTCTGGCGATCTTTCCGGCGCTGGGCTTCGCCCTCGCCCGCCTGCTCTGGCCCCACAGTGCGGGCCGCATCCTGATGCTGGCCGCGGCGCTGGCGTCGAGCGAATGGCTGCGGGGCCATGTGCTGACCGGCTTCCCCTGGAATGTCTACGGCATGATGCTGGCGGGCCAGCCGCAGATCGCGCAGTTCGCCTCGCTTGTCGGGCTCTACGGCTTGACGCTCGTGGCGGTGGCGGTGGGAGCCGCGCCGGCGATGCTCGGCGGCCATGAGGGCGGCCTGCGCCGCTGGCGCGCCCCGGTCGCGGCGCTTGCGGTGGTGGCCGGGCTCGTCGGTTTCGGGCTCTGGCGCATCCCGGCGCAACCCTCGCCGACGGTGGCCGGGGTAAAACTGCGGCTGATGCAGCCCAATCTGCCGCAGGACGCCAAATTCAGCGCCCGCAACAGCGAGGCCATCCTTGCCCATTATCTGGCGCTGAGCGACCGGGCAACGAGCCCGACCACGCTCGGCGTCCAGGACGTGACCCATCTGATCTGGCCGGAATCGGCCTTTCCCTTTCTGCTCGGGCGCACGCCGGCCGCGCTGACGCGGATCGCGGCGCTGCTGCCGCCCGGTGCGACCCTGATCACCGGCGCGGCCCGCGCCGGCGAGGAACTTCCCGGCGAAAGCCGGCCGCCGATCTTCAATTCGGTGCAGGTCGTCGACGACGAGGGCGTCATCCGTGCGAGCTACGACAAGGTCCATCTCGTGCCGTTCGGCGAGTATCTGCCGGCCTTCCTCGGCAGGCTGATCCGCGGCGTCGGCCTGTCCGAATTCGTCTCGGTGCCGGGCGGCTTCGCGGCTGGCCTCAGGCGACAGCCGCTCGCCATTGCCGGCCTGCCGGTGGCGTCCCCGCTGATCTGCTACGAGATCGTCTTTCCCGGCGAGGCGACGCCGCAGGGTCCGCGCCCGGGCTTCCTGCTCAACCTGACCAATGACGGCTGGTTCGGCCAGACCAGCGGGCCCTACCAGCACTTCGCTCAGGCGAGGCTCCGCGCGGTCGAGGAAGGGCTGCCTCTGGTGCGCGTCGCCAACACCGGCATCTCGGCGGTGGTCGATGCCTATGGCCGCGTCACCGGCTCTCTGGCGCTCGGAACCGAGGGCGTTCTCGATGCCGGATTACCCCGCAGCGGCCCTGTCACGCTCTATGCGCAGCTCGGGGATGCTCTGTTCGCGGGGCTTCTCGCCGCTTTTATGCTGCTCTCGCGCATCTGGCGACGCTGATCATCCCATCTGGAACTTTTTTTGCTGGGACGGATGGAGGTTCTCTATGGAACCATGTAAATTGATAAAATGAAATCCCGTCTGCGGGGTTGAAGGTGTCCGATCGCAAGCCGTCCAGGGACCGCCGCTGATGATAGTCAAGAAGGTGCCGAACCCGATCGACCGCCATGTCGGCGCCCGCGTCCGGATGCGTCGCATGCTGGCTGGCGTCAGCCAGGAAAGGCTCGGCGAGGGCCTCGGCCTCACTTTCCAGCAGGTGCAGAAATACGAGAAGGGCTCGAACCGGATCAGCGCCAGCCGGCTGCAGCAGATCGCCAAGATGCTCGACGTGCCGGTGTCGTTCTTCTTCGACGGCGCGCCGACCGGCGACATGCCCCAGGGCGGCTTCTCCGACGCGGCCTCGACTGCCTATGTCTCGGATTTCCTCGCCACCAGCGAAGGCGTGCAGCTCACCAAGGCTTTCGTCCGCATCAAGAGCGCCCGCGTGCGCCGGCGCATTGTCGACCTTGTCGAGGCGCTGGCCGTGGAAGACAGCGGAATCGCCTGATCCGGCGTTTTCTCGTTCGTCAGGACGAACGAAGCTCCCGATAAAAGGATTGTGCTGCTTGACGGCGAACGCATCCGCTGCAAAGAGGATGCCCGTTTTCGCCTAGCCGTTCGTCCGCTGCGGCCGATCGGCTGCATCTCCTCACCGAAGGATGCCTTGCCCGTGTCACGCCAGAACTATCTCTTCACCAGCGAGTCGGTCGGCGAGGGCCATCCCGACAAGATCTGCGACCGGATTTCCGACGAGGTCGTGGACCTGTTCTTCAAGGAAGCCGCCAAGGCCGGCATGGATTCAGGGCTTGTCCGCGTCGCCTGCGAGACCTTGGCCACGACCAACCGCGTCGTCATCGCCGGCGAGGTTCGCACCTCGCTCGACGAGAAGGCGATGAAGAGCAAGGTCAAGTCGGCGGCCCGCAAGGCGATCCGCGCGATCGGCTACGAGCAGGACGGGTTCCACTGGAAGAAGTGCAAGATCGACGTGCTGCTGCACGCGCAGTCGGCCGATATCGCCCAGGGCGTCGATGCCGCCGGCAACAAGGACGAAGGCGCGGGCGACCAGGGCATCATGTTCGGCTATGCCTGCCGCGAGACGCCCGAGCTGATGCCGGCGCCGATCTACTACGCCCACAAGATCCTCGAAGTTCTGGCCAAGGCCCGCCACGCCAAGGAAGGCGGCGCCGCCAAGCTCGGCCCCGACGCCAAGAGCCAGGTCACCGTCAAATACGAGAACGGCAAGCCGGTCGGCGTGACCCAGATCGTTCTCTCGACCCAGCACACCGACGAGAGCCTGTCCTCGGCCGATGTCCGCAAGATCGTCGAGCCCTATATCCGCGCGACCCTGCCCGAGGGCTGGATCTCGAAGGACACCGTCTGGCACGTCAACCCGACCGGCAAGTTCGTGATCGGCGGTCCCGATGGTGATGCCGGCCTGACCGGCCGCAAGATCATCGTCGACACCTATGGCGGAGCCGCTCCCCATGGCGGCGGCGCCTTCTCGGGCAAGGACCCGACCAAGGTCGATCGGTCCGCGGCCTATGCGGCGCGCTATCTCGCCAAGAACGTGGTGGCGGCCAAGCTCGCCGAGCGCTGCACGATCCAGCTCTCCTACGCCATCGGCGTCGCCAAGCCTCTCTCGATCTATGTCGATCTGCACGGCACCGGCAAGGTCGACGAGGCGAAGCTCGAGGCGGTCCTCGGCGAGGTCATGGACCTGACCCCGCGCGGCATCCGCACGCATCTGCAGCTCAACAAGGCGATCTACGCCAAATCGGCGGCCTATGGCCATTTCGGCCGCAAGGCCGGCCGCGACGGCAGCTTCTCCTGGGAGAAGACGGATCTGGTCGACGCGCTGAAGAAGGCCGTCGCCTGATCGCATCCGCGATCGAGCGCTATCGGGCCGGGGCAATGCTCCGGCCCTTTTTCTTTGGGCGAGCGTCATCTAAGAGCGCGCATGACCGACGATCATCACGACGAGCGCGCCTTCTTCGGCCGGCGCAAGGGCAAGGCGCTGCGGCCGGGCCAGAGCGCTCAGATCGAGGGCACGCTGCCGCGCCTGCGCCTGCCCGAGGGCGACATCGCCGATCTTGCGCCGTTGTTTCCGCGCCCGGTCACGGCCATCCGGCTGGAAATCGGATTCGGCGGCGGCGAGCACCTGCTGCATCGCATGCGCGAGAGCCCCGATATCGGCTTCATCGGCGTCGAGCCCTTCGTCAACGGCATGGCGAAATTCCTCGGCGTCATCGAGCGCGACGGGCTGGACAACATCCGGCTCTGGGATGGCGACGCGGCGCTGCTGCTGCCGCGACTGCCGGCCGGCTCGCTCGGCGCCGTCGACCTGCTCTACCCCGATCCCTGGCCCAAGCGGCGGCAACGCAAGCGCCGCTTCGTCTCGGACCGGACGCTTGGCCTGCTCGCGCGGGCGCTGGCGCCGGGCGGCCGCTTCCGCTTCGCCAGCGATATCGACGACTATGTCGGCTGGACGTTGTCGCGCCTGCTGGCGTCGCCGGGATTCGACTGGACGGATGAGCACGCCGACGACTGGCGCGAGCCCTATCCCGGCTGGGTGCGGACGCGCTACGAGGCCAAGGCCGTGGCGGCGGGCCGCGTGCCGAGCTATCTCACTGCTGTGCGTCGCGCATCCTGAGGAAGCCCAACACGCGCTGCGCCGTCGAGGTCTGCAGGTTCCGGAAGCTCTGGCGCGCTTTCTCTACGGCGGAATCCGATTTGCCGAGATCCTTGCGCAGGCCGATCAGCGTGCGCGTCGTCTCCCAGGACCAGCCCAGCCCGCGCGCCACCAGCAGTACCGCGTCGCGGTCGGGCCCGAGGATGACCTGTTCGGTCGCCGGCAGCCCGAGCTGCGCCAGCACGGAGACCGCGCCCATGGCGTGCTCGGTCGCGCCGGCGCCGGCGAATTCGGCCACCTTCGCTTCGTTCAGCTGCCCGGCTTCGTTGAGGCGGTTGATCTCGGCCAGGGCTGCGCTGATCTTGCCGATGTCGTCGCCGATCTGGGCCTGGGCCGCGACCGCTTGCGCGCCGCGTTCGATCGCGCCATCGACCGCGCCGGCCATGGCCGGCTCCATCGAGGCGCTGAGCCGCCGCCGCGCCGAGTTCTTCGCCGCCGTCATCAACTGGTCGCCGAGCTCGGAGGGGATGTCGCGCCTCGTGCCGAGCGTCGCCTGCAGGGCGTCGTCCTGCACGGCGCGCATCACCAGCACGCCCATGCCATGGCGCGAGAAGCGCGCGCTCTGGTTGGAGGCTACCGCATGGGTGACGACGCGGCCGCCGCGCAGGATCAGGAAGTCCGTTACCGGCTCGCCGAGATCGGGCCGCTCGGTGATGGCGAGCATGTGGTCGCGGCCCTTGGCGGCCGAGATCGCGACGAGGTCCTGGTCGCTCAGCCGCGGCGAGCCGATCAGCACCGGCCGCGCGACGGCGATCTCGTCGAGCGCGAGCTGTCGGACCACGCCGCCCGGCGCATTGGGGACTTCGGCCAGCCGCTCGGCCAGTTCGATGCGTGCGCGCACTTCGATGGCGCGCGAAAGCCGGCCGATGACGACGTCGAAGACGCTGACCTGGTCCTCGGCCATGCCGCTGGCGGTGCTCAGGAACAGATCCGTCAGACGCGACAGGATCTGGACGCGCTCCTCACCGGAGCCGCGCACCATCGTCGCTTCGAGATCACGCAACAGCGCGCTGACCGAACTCATCCCGCAACCCCACTCAAACCGAACGCGAACATGGTGACGCACAAGAATGACCATCGCGTTAGCGCCGGCGCAGAAACTCGGCCGTCGTGACAGGCATGGGAGAAGGCGGCTTGCATGGAACCGCAAGCCGGACTAAATAGCGCCTAACAGCTCTGGTAACGGCGCAAGCCGACGATCAAGAGTGGGCCTGCCGGCCCGCTCTTTTTTGTTGGCCGGACGCCTGACCGGAGCAGGGATCAAAAAAATTTGGAGCATGTCCATGCTCCAAACAGGCAGCCCGGGCATGAACGAGCCGATTTCACCAGATCAGGACCATCGCATCGTCGTCGAGAACGGCGTCGCCGCGCGCGTCGCCGCCATCATCGAGCCGGCGATCGTCGATCTCGGCTACCGGCTGGTGCGCGTGCGCGTCACCGGCCAGAACGGCTGCACCGTCCAGATCATGGCCGAGCGGCCCGACGGCACGATGAATGTCGAGGGCTGCGAGGCGGTCAGCCAGGCGGTGTCGCCGGCGCTCGACGTCGACGATCCGATCCAGGCGGCCTATCATCTCGAGGTCTCGTCGCCGGGCATCGACCGGCCGCTGGTCCGGGCCGGCGATTTCGAGCGCTGGGCCGGCCATCTCGCCAAGATCGACACGCAGACCGTCGTCGCCGGGCGCAAGCGCTTCCGCGGCATCCTGCGCGGCATCGACGGGCCCAATGCCCTGCTTGCCCGCGACGATGCGAAGTCGGAAGAGGAGCGCGACGTCGCGATCCCGATGGTGCTGATCGCCGATGCCCGTCTGGTGCTGACCGACGCGCTCGTCACCGAATCGCTCAGGCGCGGCAAGGCCGGCCTGCCGCCCGAGATGCCGACGGTCGATGAGATTTCGGCGCCGCCGAAGGGCAAGAAGAAGTCGCTGGGACCGCGTCCGGACAAGAAGCCGGGCAAGGTCTCGCCAGACCTTGAAACAGAACAAGACGTCAACACGGAAGAGGAGTGAGCGTCATGGTCGTCAGCGCCAACAGGCTCGAACTGCTGCAGATCGCCGATGCGGTCGCCCGCGAAAAGTCGATCGACCGGCAGATCGTCGTCGATGCGATGCAGGACGCGATCGCCAAAGCGGCGCGCTCGCGCTACGGCGCGGAGACCGACGTCCATGCCGAGATCAACACCAAGACCGGCGAGCTTCGCCTCGCCCGCCATCTGCAGGTGGTCGATCTGGTCGAGAACGGAGCGACCGAGATCACCGTCGCCGAGGCCAAGCGCCACAACCCGGCGGCCCAGGTCGGGGACGTCATCGCCGATCCGCTGCCGCCCTTCGATTTTGGCCGCATCGCGGCCCAGTCGGCCAAGCAGGTCATCGTGCAGAAGGTGCGCGAGGCCGAACGCGACCGCCAGTACGACGAATACAAGGATCGCATTGGCGAGATCGTCAACGGCGCGGTCAAGCGCGTCGAATACGGCAATGTCTTCGTCGATCTCGGGCGCGGCGAGGCGATCATCCGTCGCGACGAGATGATCCCGCGCGAGACCTTCAAGGTCGGCGACCGGGCCCGGGCCTATGTCTACGACGTGCGCCGCGAGCCGCGCGGCCCGCAGATCTTCCTGTCGCGCACGCATCCGCAGTTCATGGCCAAGCTGTTCGGCCAGGAAGTGCCGGAAATCTATGACGGCATCGTCGAGGTGAAGGCGGTCGCCCGCGATCCGGGCTCGCGCGCCAAGATCGCCGTGATCAGCCGCGATTCCTCGATCGATCCGGTCGGCGCCTGCGTCGGCATGCGCGGCTCGCGCGTGCAGGCCGTCGTCGGCGAATTGCAGGGCGAAAAGATCGACATCATCCCGTGGTCGCCCGATATCGCGACCTTCGTCGTCAACGCGCTGCAGCCGGCAGAAGTCGCCAAGGTCGTGCTCGACGAGGAAGCCGACAAGATCGAGG
>JBKJSB010000219.1:0-5743 GCA_046593015.1 Allobosea sp. | reverse complement strand
CGTATGAGATCGTCGGCGACGAGACCAGGCGCAAGCAGTTCGACCGCGGCGAGATCGACGCCGAGGGCAAGCCGAAACTCCAGGGCTTCGAGGGCATGGGCGCTGGCCGGGGCGGGCGGGCAGGCGGCTTCGAGCATCATTTCGGACAGGGCCAGCCCTTCGGGCGTGGCGGCGCGGAAGCGGGCTTCGACCCCGCCGACATCTTTGGCTCGCTCTTCGGCGATGCGGCCCGGCGGGGTCGGCCCCGGCCCGAACCGCAGAAGCCGGCCGACCAGAATTTTACGCTCGACGTGACGCTGGCCGAGGCCGCAAACGGCGCGTCCCGTCGCGTCAGGCTGCCGGGCGGGCGCGAGGTCGAGGTGACGATCCCAGCGAATGTCTCGGACGGCAAGGTGATGCGCCTGCGGGGCTTAGGCCAGCCATCTCCGCATGGGGCTGAGGCCGGCGACGTGATGATGACGATCCGGGTCAAGCCCGATTCGCGCTTTGCGATCGAGGGACGCGACCTGCGCACGCGCGTCGCCGTGCCGCTTGCTGTGGCTGTGTTAGGGGGCCCGATTCATGTGCCGACGCTTACGGGTGCAGTCGAGATGAAGATTCCGCCACTGACCGGCACGACGAAATCCTTCCGCCTGCGCGGCAAGGGGCTGAAGGGCGAAAAGGGCGAGGCCGGCGATCTGTTCGTCGCGATCGATATCGAGATGCCGGCGGGGGATGAGGAACTGGTCGCGCTGATGAAGGCGCGCATCGCCTGACGCTTCCCCGTACAATCCGGTTTCCCCTTTCGCGCATCCTGTTCTATGAGACCGCTCCTTTCCAATCCTTCCAGGGTCTCCGATGCCTGACGCCACCACTGCGCCGATTCCGACCGCCAACCTGCTCAGGGGCAAGCGCGGCCTCGTGATGGGCGTCGCCAACAACCGCTCGATCGCCTGGGGCATCGCCAAGGCCGCCGCCGATGCCGGGGCCGAACTCGCCTTCACCTATCAGGGCGATGCGCTGAAGAAGCGCGTCGAGCCGCTGGCCAGGCAGGTCGGCGGGCATCTGGTCGGCCACTGCGACGTCACCGATGGGGCGTCGATCGACGCCGTCTTCTCCGAGGTCGAAAAGCTCTGGGGCAAGCTGGATTTCGTCGTTCACTGCATCGCGTTTTCCGACAAGGACGAACTGACGGGGCGCTATGTCGAGACGACCGAGGGCAACTTCACCAAGTCGCTGCTGATCTCGTGCTATTCCTTCACGGCCGTGACGCAGCGCGCCGAAAAGCTGATGAGCGATGGCGGCGCGATGCTGACGCTGACCTATTACGGCGCCGAGAAATGGATGCCGCATTACAACGTCATGGGCGTCGCCAAGGCCGCTCTCGAGGCGAGCGTGAAATATCTCGCAGCCGATCTCGGTCCCTCGAAGATCCGCGTCAACGCGATCTCGGCCGGGCCGATCAAGACGCTCGCCGCGTCGGGCATCGGCGATTTCCGCTACATCCTGCGCTGGAACGAATACAACTCGCCGCTGCGCCGCACGGTCACGATCGAGGAGGTCGGCGAGACGGCGGTGTTCCTCGTCTCCGACATGTCGCGCGGCATCACCGGCGAGGTGCTGCATGTCGACGCCGGCTACCATGTCGTGGGCATGAAGGTGCCGACCGCGCCGGACATCACGCTCGACAAGGGCGAGTGAGGGCGGGCGCTCAGCGCCCCATTAGCGCCTGAAGTCTCGCCGTCGCTTTGGCGTCCGCGCGGATGCCGGGCTCGTCCGCGGCGGCGTTCAGCCCCGCCACCGTTCCACCGCCCACGACCATCTCCGGCCTGACCTCCGCGAGCGGCGCCAGCACGAACGCCCGCTCCGCGATGCGTGGGTGCGGCAGTTGCAGGCCGGGCTCGTCGATGCGTTCGTCGCCATAGCTCAATATGTCGATGTCGAGCGTGCGCGGACCCCAGCGTTCGCCGCGCTCTCGGCCGGCCTGGCGTTCGAGATCGAGCACGAGAGCCAGCAGGGCGCGGGCCGGCAGGCCCGTCTCGACCACCGCCGCCATGTTGAGGAATTCCGGCTGGTCGAGCTTGCCCCAGGGCGCAGTGCGCCAGACGCTCGACAGCTTGAGGACGGCGATCTCGGGATGGGCGTCGAGCGCGCGCAGTGCGCCGGCGAACGCCGCGACCGGATCGCCGAGATTGCCGCCGAAGCCGAGCGCCGACTCAGTCCTCACGCCGGAAGTCCAGTCTGATGCCGACGGCGGCCAGTGTCGCCGGGATCGGCGGGGCGGGCTTGCGCAGCGTGATCTCGACGCGGCTGACCGGCGGAAATTTCGAGAGGATGGCGAGCGCCACCGCGCGCGCCGCCGCCTCCAGCAGGTTGAAGCGCCTGGCGGTGAAGGCTTCCGTCGCCACCGCGACGACCTTGCCGTAATCCACGGTATCACCGAGGGAATCGCTGATCGCCGAGGCGCGGATGTCCGTCTGGAGCGCGATATCCAGCGTAAAGCGCTGGCCGAGACGCTCCTCTTCGGAGAAGCAGCCATGATAGGCGTAGATGTCGAGTTTTTCGATCAGGATGCTGCCGGTTTCGCTCACTGGATCGGCTCCGCATCTCGGGTCAAGGCGGCCCAGACTTTCAGCGCCTGCGCATGCTCGGCGACGTCATGGGCGCGGATGATGGCGGCCCCTTGTGACGCGCCATAAAGATGGGCCGCGATGCTGCCCGCGACACGCTCGGCCGGTACGGACTGCCCGGTGACGACGCCGATCACCGATTTGCGCGAGGCCCCGAGCAGGACCGGGCAGCCGAGGTCGCGCAGCCGCGCCAGTTGGCGGATCAGCGTCAGCGACTGCTTCGGCGTCTTGCCGAACAGGCCGATGCCGGGATCGACGACGATCTGCGCGCGCGGGACGCCGGCCTCGAGCGCGATCGCGATCGAGCGTTCCAGGAAGGCCATCACGTCGGACAGGATGTCGAGCGCGGGGTCGGTCGTCTCGCGGTTGTGCATCAGGATGATCGGCGCGCCATGGCGGGCAGCGACTCGGGCGATTGCGGGGTCGCGCTGCGCGCCCCAGACGTCGTTGACGATCGAGGCGCCGGCCTTCAGCGCGGCCTCCGCGATCTCGGATTTGTAGGTGTCGATCGAGATCGGCGTGTCGCCGCGCGCCACCAGCCCCTCGATGACCGGCAGCACGCGGGCGCGCTCGGTGTCGGCATCGAGCGCAGCGTGGCCGGGACGGGTCGATTCGCCGCCGACGTCGATGATGTCGGCGCCGTCTGCGGCGAGCTTGCGGCCATGTGCGATGGCATCAACCGCGTTCGTCAGCATGCCGCCATCGGAAAAGGAATCGGGCGTGATGTTGACGACGCCCATCAGCAGCGGCGCGGCATCGAGGACGAGCCTGCGGCCGTCGGGCAGAATGAGAGCCGGGGGCATGGGTGTCGATCTTCGGGAATGGTTGAGCCTCCTCTATACGGCCGCGGCGGGCAGGCCAACAGAAAGCGCGGCCGGGCGGCATGGCTGCGACGCATGGTCCGCCGGCGACTGCGGGCTTTGACGTCATCGACATCAGCGTGCATGAGCCCGGCATGGTCCCGCTCGCCCTCCCCCATCGCCTGATCCTCGTCCGCCATGGCGAGACCGACTGGAATCGCGAGGGGCGGCTGCAGGGCGGGCAGGACATCCCGCTGAACGCGCTGGGCCGAACCCAGGCGGCGGAGGCCGCCGGCCGCGTCGCGGCGCTCGTGCCCGATCTCGCGGCGGTCGATTTCCTGTGCTCGCCGATGCACCGCGCCCGCGAGACCATGGCGATCATGCGGGCCAAGCTCGGCCTGCCGCCAGACGATTACGCGACAGACGAGCGGTTGCGCGAGCTGACCTTCGGCTCCTGGGAGGGGTTTACCTGGCGGGAGATGCGCAAGTCCGAGCCCGAGCAGTCGCGGGCGCGGATGCGCGACAAGTGGGGCTTCGTGCCGCCCAATGGCGAAAGCTATGCGATGCTGGCCGAGCGGATCAGGCCGGTGCTGGCCGGTCTCGGGCGCGAAACCGTCATGGTCAGCCATGGCGGCGTGGCGCGGGCCGTGCTGGCGCTCTGCGCGGGCGTCTCGCCGCAAAAGGCCGCGCTGGTCGAGATCTGGCAGGGCAAGATCCTGATCGTCGACGGCAAGCGGGCGCAATGGGCCTGAACCAGCCTGCATCGACGCGCCGGCTGTAACCACCTCCGCATTCATCCATGGTTCAGCCGTGCTTTTGCACCAGTCACATGGTAGCAGGACGTTGCGCGGCGGCAGGCTTGCGGCGTCAGGCTCGGCCGGGGGGCAAAGCCGGAGAGATGCATCGGGAGATGCGGCGATCCGGGTTCGGGAGAAGGTGCGCGGGAGCCTTTTGGGCTGGACGGCCGGAGACAGGCGCTGGAAGCGTCTCCCGACCGATCCGCCGGGGCAAACGCGCAGCGGGGCACGATGAACGATATCAGCAACCTCCCGGTCGGTTCGCCCGGACCCGGCGCACATCCGCTCGCCATCCTGTTGGGCGAGAAGCGGCCTGATCTGCTGCGTGACGAAGTTCTGGGCGAGATCTTTTCAGCCACGGTCGCGGCGCGCGGCGCGCATCCTGCGCTGATCGATGGCACGCAGTCGCTGGACTACGAGGCGGTGTGGACCGCCGCCGGCCGGCAGGCGCGCGCGCTCGTGCTGGCGGGCGTCGGACCGGGCGACATGGTCGGCCTGTGGATGCCGCGCGGCGTTGCGCTGCTGATCGCGCAGATCGCGATCACGCGGGCCGGCGCGGCCTGGATTCCGTTCGACGCGGAGGCCCCGGTCGACAGGATCGCAATCTGTCTCGACGACGCGCAGGCCAAGGGCCTCGTCACCTGCCTCGGTTGGCAGCCGCGCGCCACCGCGACCGGCCGCATGGTCTGGACGCCCGAGGCGTTGGACGCCGCCGATGATGGCGAGGCGACGCCGGCCCGCGCGCCCGGTCTGACCAGGGAGCATCCGGCCTATCTGATCTACACCTCGGGCTCGACCGGCACGCCAAAAGCGATCGTCATCAGCCATCTCAACATCTGCCATTTCCTGCGCTCGGGAAACGCCTTCTACGAGTTCGGGCCCGACGACATCGTCTTCCAGGGCGCATCCGTCGCCTTCGACCTGTCGATGGAGGAGATCTGGACGCCTTATCTCGTCGGCGCGACCCTCTTCGTCGCCAGCCCTGAGACGATGGGCGACGCCGAGAAGCTGCCGGCGCTGCTGAATGAAGCCGGCGTCACCATCATCGACACGGTGCCGACGCTGCTCGGCATCCTGCCTGCCGACATTCCGTCGCTCCGGCTGATCCTGCTCGGCGGTGAGGCGCTGCCGCCGGCGATCGTGCAGAAATGGTCGAAGCCCGGCCGGCGCATCCTGAATACCTATGGCCCGACCGAGGCGACGGTGGTCGCCACCGCCGCCGAGGTTACGCCCGGCGCGACCGTCACGATCGGCAAGCCCATCGCCAATTACACCGCCTATATCGTCAATGACGCGATGCAGCTCGTCGGCCCCGGCGAGCAGGGCGAATTGCTGATCGGCGGACCAGGCATCGCCAAGGGCTATCACGGCCGCCCGGAGCTGACGGCCGAGAAATTCATCACCAACCCCTTCGGCGGCATCGACGATCCGGTGCTCTACCGCTCGGGCGATGCGGTCAGCCTCGACGACGACGGCAACATCGTCTTCCACGGCCGCATCGACGACCAGATCAAGATCCGCGGCTTCCGGGTCGAAC
>JBKJSB010000130.1:0-2771 GCA_046593015.1 Allobosea sp. | reverse complement strand
AGCCAGATCGGGCTTATCACGCTCGTCGGGCTGATCACCAAGCATGGCATCCTGATCCTCGAATTCACCAACCAGTTGCGTGAAGAGGGCAAGGAGATGCTCGACGCTCTGGTCGAGGCGGCGGAACTGCGCTTGCGGCCGATCCTGATGACGACGGGCGCCATGGTGCTCGGCGCCGTGCCGCTGGCGCTCGCCAAGGGTGCGGGCGCCGAAAGCCGCTCGCAGATCGGCTGGGTCATCGTCGGCGGCATGAGCTTCGGCACGCTGCTGACGCTCTTCGTGGTGCCGGTCGCCTACACCTATCTCGCCCGCAAGACGCGTGCGGTTCATGCCGAACCGGCAGCCCACGCCCACCCGCAGCCGGCGGAGTGATCCGCAGGCGTGGCGGCTGTCGTCACGCCTCGAAGGGCTCGACCACCATCTCCATGCGCTCGCCGGCGAAGACGCTGTCGACGAGATGGATCGGCGTCATGTCGGGCAGGGCATCGACCGCGCCCGACAGCATCACCGCCGCGCCCGGATCGATCTTGAGCAGCACAGCCTCGCGCTCGCTGGCGAGACGGGCCGACAGCCTGGTCGAGCGGCGCACATAATCGCCGATGCCGCAGGCCTTGAACGCGGCCGTGATCGAAACGCCGGCCGCAGCCAGAACCGTATCGAAACCGGGAAAGCGCGCCGCCTCCAGCCAGTGGACGCCGGTGCCGACCGGCACACCGCCCGCAAGACTCAGCGTCTCGATACGCCAGAGCGGAGCGCCTAGCACCAGCCCGAGCGCCGCGCAGGGAACAGGCTCTCCGGCCATGATTTCGGCGGCGAGAATTGCGCCGGACACCGCGATCCCGGCCGCCCCGAAATTCGCCCGCATGCTGACGCGCCGGCCGATGCGGTAGGGAAAGCGCGGCGCGCTGACCTGCGTGCCGCGTCCCCGCGCCACCGTCACCAGCCCCTGCTCCGCCAGATGCCGGAAGGCCTGCCGCACCGTGTGCCGATGCACGCCGTGAAGCTCCGCCAGCGCGACAGAGGCCGGCAGCGTGTCGCCCGGCCGGTAGTCCCCGCGCGCGATCGCCTCGGCCAGCGTATCGGCGATGCGCCGCCAGGCCGTGCCGCCCTCGGCGACCGGCTCGATTTCACGCCCCGCTGAAGCCGTCATCAAAATTTCATCCAAAATGTATAGACCTTTTTGAGTGATAGCCTATTATAGTCTAGACATTCGAACTTGACCAGAGAGCCTTCACGATGAGCGAAACGGAAGAGCGCAAGCGCTGGATGGCGGTTCTTGCCCGCGCCAGCAGCGCCGAGATCGAAGCGCTGGCCGGGCCGGAACTTCCGGCCCACGAAGTGATGAAAGCGCCCGAGACCGGCACTGTGATGGTCGAAGGCCGGGCCGGCGGCGCGGGCCGCCGCTTCAACCTCGGCGAAGCGACGATGACGCGCTGCATCGTCCGGCTGGCTGATGGCGCGATGGGCTTCTCCTATGCGCTTGGCCGTGACGGCCGCAAGGCGCGCCTCGCCGCGATCCTCGACGCCCGCCTGCAGCGTGAAAGCGACGGCGCGCTGCGACAGGGCATCTCCCGGCTCGCCGAGGCGCAAGCCGCCGCCCGCGACCTCGCCTCGCGCAAGGCCGCCGCCACCAAGGTCGATTTCTTCACTCTGGTCAGGGGCGCGTAATGGCCGTCGATACCCTCATCGCGGCGGGATTTTCCGACCCCGTCTTCCAGTCCCAGAGCGCCTTCCGCGCGCTGCTGGCCGCACTCTCGGAGCCCGGCACGCGCCACGCGATCGCTCGCGAGACGCCGGGTCCCGAGGGCCTCGACGGCGCGGCCGCGACCGCCCTGCTGACGCTCGCCGATTACGAGACGCCGATCTGGTTGGCGGCAGGTCTGCGCGATGGCCCGGCCGGGGCGTGGCTGCGCTTCCATTGCGGCGCGGCGCTTGTCGAGGGCCCCGCACTGGCCAGCTTCGCCGTGTTCGACGGGGCTGCGGCCGGTCCGCTGCTCGCCGACTTCAACCCCGGTCACGATCAGTTCCCGGATCGCTCGACGACGGTGATCGTCTCTTGCGCGGCCCTCGAGGGCGGGTCGGAGGTGACGCTGTCCGGTCCCGGCATCGCCGGCACGCGCAGCATCGCGCCAAGCGGCCTGCGGCCCGGCTTCTGGGCCGAAGTCGCGGCCAATGCCGAGCTCTATCCGCTCGGCGTCGACCTGATCCTGAGTTGCGGCGACACGCTGATCGGCCTGCCGCGCTCGACGGAAATTCTGGAGGGTTGAGCCATGTATGTCGCGGTAAAAGGCGGCGAGGCCGCGATCCTCGCCACGCATGATCTGGTCGCCGAGGCCCGTCGCGGCGACGCTGCCGTTCCCGAGATCTCGGTCGCCCAGATCCGCGAGCAGCAGGGCCTCGCCTGCGCCCGCGTCATGAACGAGGGCTCGCTCTACGACCGTGACCTCGCCGCGCTCGCGCTGAAGCAGGCGCAGGGCGACGTGATCGAGGCCGCCTTCCTGATGCGCGCCTACCGCACCACCCTGCCGCGCTTCGGCTCGTCGGAGCCTGTCGATACCGCCGCAATGGCGATCCGCCGCCGGGTGTCCGCGACCTACAAGGATTTGCCCGGCGGGCAGGTGCTCGGGCCGACCTATGACTACACGCATCGGCTGTTCGATTTTGCGTTGATGGAGGACGGGCACAACGCTTCCGGTCCCCTTCCCCCCGCTTGGGGTGGGGAAGGGTTAGGGATGGGGGGGCGTGCAGGACGAAACTCAACCGGCGTCGTC
>JBKJSB010000045.1:0-16215 GCA_046593015.1 Allobosea sp. | reverse complement strand
CCCATATCGCGACCTTTGGCGAGAAGGCGGTCGACGTGTTCTACGTCACCGACCTCACCGGCGCGAAGATCGTCTCGACGGCGCGCCAGCTCACGATCCGCAAGGCGCTGCTCGACGTGTTCAGCTTCTGGCATGACAGGACGGCGGGCAAGCCGAAGACGCCCGCCCGCGCTTGATTTCGACAGCCATAAGCCCGATATCGGCCGCTAAGGCGCTTGCCGCTACCGCTGCGCAAGCCGCCACATCAATCTGGACTGGATGAGGCCATGACGCAGAAGCCTGCGAACGACGAACCTGACATCGAGACCAACGAGGCCCCCTCCTCGCCCGAGGAGTTTCTCGCCAACGAGCTGACCCGCGTCGAGGCCGAGCGCGACGACCTCAAGGACAAGCTGCTGCGCACGCTGGCTGACATGGAAAACCTGCGCCGCCGCACCGAGCGCGAGGTCGCCGACGCCAAGACCTATGCGGTGACCAGCTTCGCCCGCGACATGCTGGGTTCGGCCGACAATCTGCGCCGGGGCCTCGAAAACGTGCCCGAATCCGCGAAGAGCGGCGACGTGGCGCTGAACGCGCTGATCGAGGGCGTCGAATTGACCGAGCGCGAGCTGGTCAAGACGCTGGAGCGTCACGGCGTCCGCAAGATCGACCCGCAGGGCGAGAAGTTCGACCCCAACATGCATCAGGCGATGTTCGAGGCGCCCGACACTGATACGCCCAAGGGCATGGTCTCGAAGGTGGTGCAGACCGGCTACAAGATCGGCGAGCGCGTGCTGCGGCCGGCCCTGGTCGGCATCTCGTCGGGCGCGCCGAAGCCTGCCGAGGCCCCTGCCCCCCAGGCCGGCGACGACTTCTCCACCGAAGCCTGACCCATGCTGGAAGCCGCCGGCGTCGCCGTTTTCGCATTGACCGGCGCGCTTGTGGCGGCCCGCAAGGGCATGGACCCGTTCGGCTTCATCCTGCTGGCGACCGTCACCGGCGTCGGCGGCGGCACCCTGCGCGACCTGCTGCTTGGCCGGCTGGTGTTCTGGGTCCGCGACCCGTCCGACGTCTTCGTCTGCACCGCCGTCGCCTTGTGCTGCTGGGCCACGGCCTATTGGAAGCCCGGCCTGCTCGAAGGCTGGGCCGGAAAGCGCCTGCTGATCTGGGCCGATGCGGCGGGGCTGGCGCTCTTTGCCGTCGTCGGCACGCTGAAGGCGCTCGATGTCGGCATCTCGCCCTTGTCGGCGATCGCGCTCGGCCCGATGACCGCGACGTTTGGCGGCATCCTGCGCGATATCCTCGCCGGCGACCGCCCGATGGTGCTGTGGAGCCGGGATTTCTACGTCACGGCGGCGGCGGCGGGAGCCGCGATGACGGCGGGATTGTCGCTGCTGGTGATCGAGCCCGTCATCGTGATGGCGGCAGGCTTGGCTACGGGGTTCGGCCTGCGGGCGGGCTCGATGCTGTTCGGCTGGTCCTTTCCGAATCTGCCGGGGCCGCCGGCCGACCAGCCGTGACGAACGCGCGCTTCCTGTCTCCCCTTGCGGGAGAAGGGAAGAACGTGCCTCACTCCGGCTTGGTCACGCGCCGCAAGGTGAGGTTCAGCCTCCCGCCCTGCGGCAGCAATTGCGACGAGCCCGAGAGGATGCGATCGACGCCGTGATAGGCCAGCCGCGCTTCTCCTCCAAAAAGCAGCGCGTCGCCCGAAGCGAGCTTGAACGATACGGTCTTACCGCCGCGCGTTGTGCCGCCGATGCGGAACAGCGCGGCGTCTCCGAGCGAGAGCGAGAGCACCGGCGCGTCGAACTCGGCCTCGTCGCGGTCCTGATGCAGGCCCATCTTCGCGCCCTTGTCGTAGAAATTGATCAGGCAGGCCTCGGGCGGGTGCAGGTAGCCCGACAGCGCCGCCCAGGCGTCGAGCAGCGGGGCCGGCATCAGCGGCCAGGGCTCGCCCGTCTCCGGATGGAGCGGCTGATAGCGGTAGCCGCGTTCGTCGGAAACCCAGCCGAGCGGGCCGCAATTCGTCATCCGGACCGAGAAAGGTTTTCCGGTCTTCGGCATGCACGGCTGGAACAGCGGGGCCTGACGGACGACGGCGCGCAACTCGGCAACCAGCGCTTCTTGCGCATCGGAATCGAGCCAGTTCGGCCAGTGCAGGACGCCAGGTGCGACGGTAACCTGCGTCATGGCCCGCCTCAGAGGCTGTCGAGGCCGAGCACGTCGGCCATGCTGTAGAGCCCGGGCTTGCGGCCCCTGCCCCAGAGCGCGGCCTTGATCGCGCCCTGCGCGAACAAGCTGCGGTCCTCGGCGATGTGGCTGAGTTCGAGCCGCTCGCCCTGACCGGCGAAGATGACCTTGTGGTCGCCGACGACTGTGCCGCCGCGCAGTGCCGCAAAGCCGATCGCGCCGGCCGGCCGCGCGCCGGTCTGTCCGTCGCGCACAGCCACGCGCGTCCTGGCCAGATCAACCGCCCGGCCCTGCGCCGCCGCCTCGCCCAGCAGGACGGCGGTGCCCGAGGGCGCATCGACCTTCATGCGGTGGTGCATCTCGGCGATCTCGATGTCCCAGTCGGTCCCGAGCGTCGCGGCGACCTTGCGCACCAGCGCGGCCAGCAGATTGACGCCGAGACTCATATTGCCCGAGCGGATGATCGCGGCATGGCGGCCGGCGGCCTCGAGCTTTGAAAGATGGGCAGGCTCCATGCCGGTGGTGCCGACGACATGGACGATGCGGGCCTGAGCCGCGAGCGCCGCAAACGCGACCGTCGCGTCGGGCATGGTGAAGTCGAGCACGCCCTCGGCCTCGACGAAGGCCGGCAGCGCATCGTCGGTCACCACGACGCCGCTGGCCGGCAGGCCGGCGAGGACGCCGGCGTCCGCGCCGAGCAGCGGTGAACCGGGCCGCTCGATCGCGGCAGACAACACGCAGCCCGGCGCCTCATGGACCGCCCTGATCAGCATCCGCCCCATGCGCCCGGCGGCGCCGACGACGACGAGACGCATGTCGGTCATGAGAAGGGTCTCCAGAGGCAGCAGGTTCGCACCATAAACTCCACGTCATCCCGGACAAGCGGCGAAGCCGCGCCGATCCGGGATCCATCGTAAGGCACGCCATCGCCCTATGATGGATCCCGGAGCTCCGCTTCGCTGCGTCCGGGATGACGTCGCGCTTTAGCGAGAAACGGACTCGCCCTATAGAGCGGATCAGCTGGCCGCAACACCCGAAAACCGACAAACAAAAACGGCCGGGTTGCCCCGGCCGTCATTTGTATCAGTCGCTCCGGCTCAGGCCGTGGCCTGGATGCCCGAGAGCTTCCACGCTCCGTCGCGCTCGCGCACGAAGGTCCAGTGCTCGGTGACCTCCTGGGGCGTCCTGGGATCGCCCTCGACGACCTTGCCGCTAGCGCGCTCGTAGAGCGCGTTGATCAGGCTGAAGCGCATCGCCACTGTGGCGTAGTCCATCGACCCCTCGCGCCAGGCTTCGGCAAGATCGCCCTGCAGAAGTTTCACGTCCGAGACGCGGTCGACGAAGCCCTTGCGGGCGTTTCCGGAGAGATCCTCGTCGAAATAGCCGAACATCTCCGGCGTCGTGATGCGGCGCAGGCCGGCCTCGTCCTCGTTGGAATAGGTCGCGTTGACCTCGGTCAACAGCGTCTCGAAGGCGTTGAAGTCCTCGCCCGAGAGCTCGATGGCTTGCGTCTGCGGGGCGGATGAGCCACCGCCCATCATGCCCATGCGAGCCATCTGGTTGGGCTGGCCCTGCGGCGGGTAGGCGTCGCGCGGCAGCGGCGCGCCGCCTGCAGCCGCAAGCTGCGGCTCGGAGCGGCGACGGAAGAAGCGCAGCGCCAGCCAGATTGCGCCGCCGATCAGGGCGATCTGCAGCAGGAAGCCGAGCATGCCGGCCATGGAGGCGAGACCGGAGAAGAAGCCCGAGCCCGAGAGCAGGCCGAACAGGCCCGCGCCGAGCAGGCCGGCGCCGAGGCCCATCATCAGGTTGCGCGCCATCGAGGGACGGGCCGCTTGAGCCGCGGCGGCGCTGGCTGCGCCCGCAGCCGCAGGAGCGGCCGGGGACGGCTGCGCGCTGCGCTGGAAGGGCTGGGCGCCCTTGGGCGCGGTGTCGGTGCGGGCCGGGGCCTGCTCGGTGCGCGAGCCGCGGCTGCCGAAACCCTTGCCGCCGCCGGGACGCGCCTCGGCGACAATCGGGACGAGCAGCAGCGCGCCGGCGAGAACGGCGACGTAACGGCCACGACGGGCGAGCGAAATCAGAGACATGGTTCCTCCCGGAGCCCCCCTCGGGCTCTCTTGCGGCAAATATGGTTCGGGCGGCTTGACCTTGCAAGAGGCGACAGGAAACGCACGACGAAGGTCGTACATCCAAAGACTGAGAAAAATCATGACGACCCGCTTCTGTCAGCATGCTGCGCGAGGCGGCTTGGGAGGACCTCACAAGCCGTGCTAGGCTTGCCGTCATGGTCGGGCATCGATCCGATCGCGGAGGGATCGAGCCATGAGCATGATCTCGTTGAGCGCTGTCTTCGGCAGGGCACCGGGTCTCCGGCTGGCCGCCGTCGCATTCTGCCTCATGGGCCTGGCGACGCCGGCCTTCGCCGCCGAGCCGGCCCTCGCGCTGGACCGGCCGAGGCTGGCGCAGGCGCCCGAACCGCTTTGTTTCTGCTGGAGCGAGGGCCGCAAGATCGCCGAAGGCGCCATCGCCTGCATCCGCACCACGCAAGGGCGGCGTCTGGCCGCCTGCGGGCGGGTGATCAACATGATGTCGTGGGAAGTGACCGAGAACCCCTGCCCGGAGAGCTGAGACTGCTCCTGAAACGGGATTGGCCAAAAACGGGATTGGTCAAAGAAAAACGCCGCCTGACGGTCTCGTCGGGCGGCGTCTCTACGACAAAGACTCTTGTGGTCTAGGCGACTCGAGACTGAGGTTCCGTCAGAACGCTCCCAGAACGATTGCCATCATGAAAACGAAGGCCGCACCCATGATCAACCGGTCGAGACGTAGCGTGAGGCTCATCACACCCTCCTGTGTCATTGACCTGACACAGAGGCTAGCAGAACTGGCGCGGCCCGCAAGGGGGATGCGGCAGCGTTGCGGCAGCGAGGAGGCAAGAGTATCGCTAAAAATTGCTTAAAATGTTGAATTATATTGGGGATATCGCCGGTTACCCTGTTGGGAGGTCAAGACTTTCGAGCGCCTTGCCGACCGCGATGACCGCCGCATCGGCTCCAAACCCCGCGATGATCTGGATACCGACGGGAAGGCCGCGCGGACCGCGCATCAGCGGCACGGTCAGGCAGGGCACGCCGAGCAGGGTCCAGAGCCGGTTAAAGCGGGAATCGCCGGTCGAAGCCATGGTCTCCGGGGCCTCGCCGGGCGCGGCGAAGCTGACGACGACGTCGGCCTCCCGGAAGAAGGCGCGGGCCGCATCGCGGCCACGGCGCGAGTCGCGGCGAGCCGCATCATACTGCTTGGGGGTCGTGGCTCTGGCGGTGTCGAGATAGGCGCGCAGCTTGGGCGCGATCGCCTCGCGGTGGTTGCCGTATTCCCAGGCGAGCGCCTGCGTCGCCTCCCAGTCCTGCAGCGGACCATGGGCGCGATAGGCGTCTGCGAGCGCGTCGGTCTCTGTCAGGTCGTTGACGACCGCGCCGGCTGCGGTCGCGATGTCGCGGAAGCGCTGCAGCGCGAGGTCCGAGCCTGGCTCGGGCGCGCCGGCGAAACCCTGCCTTGCGATGCCGATGCGCAGTCCATTCAGTGTCGCAGCCGCGCAGTCGAGGTCCGCCCGGCCCGTGATCGCAGCCAGAGCGAGGCCGAGATCGTCGGCGCTGGCCGCCATCAGCCCCAGCGTATCGAGCGACCAGGAGAAGGTCTTGACGCCCACGGTCGGAAGCAGGCCGTAGGAGGGCTTGATGCCGGCCGCGCCGCAATAGGATGCCGGGCGGATCACCGATCCGCCGGTCTGCGTGCCGATCGCGAGCGGGACCATGCCGGCCCCTACCGCCGCCGCCGAGCCGGCCGAGGAGCCGCCGGGGCTGGCAGCCGGATCGTGGGGATTATGCGTCGGGGTCGGATCGAGGAAGGCGAAGGCGGTGGTGTGGGTCTTGCCGGCGACGGTCGCGCCCGCCGCCTTCAGCGCCATGACGATGGCGGCGTCGCCGCGCGGCCGCCAATCGCTGTAGATCTCCGAGCCCATCCGGGTCGGCAGGTCGGCGGTGTCGATGATGTCCTTGACGCCACAGGCGATGCCCGCCAGCGGACCCGCACCCGGAACGAGCGCGTCCGGCCGGCTGGCGAAGGTCTTCATCGCCGGCTCGGCCGCGTCGATGGCGACCTGGGCGCGGACGAGTTCGGCCTGGGCCGTGCTCTGCCCAGAGGCGATGCGTCCGACGATCTCGCGCAGGCGTTCCATGGCTTACTCTCCGATCCGTTTGACGATGGCAATAGTGACCCCGCGCGCCAGCGGCAGGGCGAAGAACGCCACGACCGCGGCGCTCGGCCAGGCGATGAGAAAGGCGCGCAGCCAGCGCGACAGGAAATCCGGCGCGAAGCCGAGATTGACGAAGGTGATCACGGCGGAGACGAGAAAGGCCATCATGAAGGCCATCACGACGGGGAAGATGAAGCGGGCCTTGCCGGTCATGCGGGCTCTCTGGCGATGCGGGTCTTCGTCAATGGCACATTCGTCATTGGCACATCGCGTGCCAGGCGACCAAGGCGCTTTGGCGAATGGACCCCTGCGTCGGACGGGTCTTGCGCCGCCGCCGGCGTGTTAAGACCCGCTTAACCGCAGCCCCAAAGTTAATCCGGCTGTGTCGCCCGGGGCGCACCCGGTCAAGAAACCGTTCACGAAACGGGTCGCATTTGATCGGTCATGCGACGCGTTCATCTCGCCCTCATTGCTCTTGGACTGCTCGGCACCGGCCTCGCCGGCTGCGGCAAGTTCCAGAAAGCCCAGCGCGCGGCCTGGCGTGACCAGGCCGAGGCGCAATGCCTGTCCTCGCGCCAGGTCCAGCTCTCGGCCTATGTCAGCCTGCGCGACAGGCCGATCGACGGGCCCGGCACCTGCGGCATGGAGAAGCCGCTCAAGGTTTCGGCCTTCGCCAATGGCGGCGTCGGGCTGACGAGTTCGGCGACGCTGTCCTGCCCGGTGGTCGCGACCACCGACAAATGGCTGACCGAGGTGGTGCAGCCGGCCGCCATGAACACGCTCGGGGCGCAGGTCATCGAGATGCGGGCGGGCTCCTATTCCTGCCGCGCCATGAACAACGGCACCGGCACGAGCCGCACCTCCGAGCACGCTTATGGCAACGCCGTCGACGTGTTCTCCTTCCGCCTGAGCGACGGCCGCAACGTCACGGTCAAGGGCGGCTGGAACGGCGCGCCCGAGGAGCAGGCCTTCCTGCGCGAGATATTCGTCGGCGCCTGCCAGCATTTCTCGACCGTGCTCGGCCCGGGCGCGGACATGTTCCACTACGACCATTTCCACATCGATCTGGCGCGCCATTCGAAGGGCCGCCACATCTGCAAGCCGGTGATCAAGTACACGCCGAACTACAATCTGCCGCCGCCGGACCCGGCGCGTCCTTATGTCTCCGCGCAGCCGCAGCGCCGCGACGAAGCGCCGATGGTGGCGGGCGGGCCGCTGCTGCGCCAGCCGAGCGGGGATTTACGCCCGCCGGGCGGAGTCGGCGGCGGCTATCCGGTGGCGAGCCGAGGCGGGCAGGGGCTCGACGCGCAGCAGCGCTTCCTCGAGGAATACGACCGCACGCCTTTGAACCCGCCGCGATACAACCGCCCGCAAGCGCTGCCGAGCGAAGCGCGCGGGCCGCTGCAATTGCCGGGCTCCACACCGCCGACCGAGGAGATGATCCTCGGCGACGACGAGGGCAACGGCGTGCTCGACATGGAAGGCTTTGACCAGGCCCAGCCGGCCGAGCTCACCCCGCAGAACGACCCGTTCGCGTATAGTTCGGGGCGGGGGCAGCGGCGGTAGGCGCGCTCCCGTTCTCCCTTGCGGGAGAAGGTGGCGCGCAGCGCCGGATGAGGGCTGGTCGTGCGCTTCCATCATGCTCGCCCTTGTGGCGAGCATCCACGTCTTGGGCATAGAGCACGACGACGGAAGACTTGGATGGTCGGAGCCCGACCATGACGGAAAAAGGCGGCGCGACCCCTCATCCGTCAGCGCTTCGCGCTGCCACCTTTTCCCGCAAGGGAGAAGGTGCGCGCTTGGCGTAGGTCGTAGTCCCCTACCGCGACACCAGCACCTGCCGGCACTCCGCCGGCAGCGCATCCAGCGACATCGGCGGTTTCGGCTTCGGCGGCGGGCCGGTGCGCGGGGGCTTAGGCGGCGCGAAGATCGCGGCGCGCTGGCGCTCGATCCAGCCCGAGAGCTCCTCGCCGCAGCCATCGCCGAAATTCGGCGGCTCCTGGCCGGAGCAGCCCTCCATGCCGGGCGGGCAGCTCATCCTGATATGGAAATGGTAGTTGTGGCCCCAGATCGGCCGGACCTTGCCGAGCCAGGCGCGGTCGTTGCCCGCCTCGCGGCAGAGCGCGACCTTCAGCGCCGGATTGACGAAAACGCGCTCGACGCGCGGGTCGGCCGCGGCCGCCTTGATCAGCCGGCCATGCGCCGGCGTCCAGTTCTTCGGATCGACGTCACGCCAGTCGGGCCGCGCCATGTTGACGGCGGGCATGTTCTCGCGCTCGGTCCGGTCGAGCTTTTCCTTCGGCATCGGCGTCAACCAGAGATCGGCGTCGAGGCCGATCTGGTGCGAGGCATGGCCGGTCAGCATCGGCCCGCCGCGCGGCTGCGAGATGTCGCCGACGAGGATGCCGGGCCAGCCGGTGATGCGCGGGGCGGCGCGAGCGAGGTTTTCGAGATAGTCGATCAGGACGGGATGGCCCCAGTTGCGGTTGCGGGCCAGCCGCATGACCTGCCAACTCGGCCCGTCAACCGGCAGCGCGGTCGCGCCCGCAAGACATCCCCTCGCATAGGAACCGATCGCGCGCGCCTGCATGTTCGCCGGCGCGGCCTTCTGGCCGAAGAGCGCGCGCGCGGCGTCTGGAAAGGCCGCGATATTGGCGGCACGGCGCTTGGCCTCCTCGTCGGCGGTGGACTGGGCGAGAGCGACCGACGCGGACGCGCCTGCCATCAGGACGAGAGCGAAGGCGGCGATTCGGCGGATGATCTGGCGCATCCGCGCAGAATCGCCGCGTCCCGTGGCTCCGGTCAAGCGTCTGTCGCCAAGATCATCGCAATGCGCCACTTCGCGATGGACAAGCGCCGGCCGAGGCGGCAGCCTTGGACCGAAGCAGCGGGCGGGCATCGACGTCCCGCGGCCCTGCATTGGAGGACGCCCGGACCATGACCGATTTCCCGCTCGACCGCCGCGCTTTGCTCGGCGGCCTTGGGGCCAGTTTCGTGCTCGCCCCGACCGGCTTCGCCCAGGCCCCGTGGCCGCAGGGCCGCACGCTCAAGCTCGTGGTACCGTTTCCGCCGGCCGGCGCGACCGACATCCTCGGCCGGCTGATGGCCGATAAGCTCGGCCAAGCCTGGGGCACGAACATCGTGGTCGAGAACCGGCCGGGCGCTGGCGGCAATATCGGCACCGACGCCGTCGCCAAGGCCGAACCGACCGGCGACACGCTGCTGATCGTCTCGGTCGGCATGGCGACCAACCAGTATCTCTACGCCAAGCTGAACTACGACCCGGCCAGGGACCTGACCCCCGTCACCATGGTGGCGCTGGTGCCGAATCTGCTGGTCGTCAGCAACCAGTTGCCGGTGAAGTCGGTCGCCGAACTCGTCGCCTATGCGAAGGCCAATCCCGGCAAGCTGAGCTATGGCTCGTCTGGCGTCGGCACCTCGGTGCATCTCTCGGGCGAGCTGTTCCAGAAGCTGACCGGCACGAAGATGGTGCATGTGCCCTATCGCGGCACGGCGCAGGCGACACAGGACTTGATCGGCGGGCGCATCGACCTGATCTTCGACAACATCACGCAGGCGCTGCCGCATGCGCGGGCCGGCTCGGTCAGGGGGCTCGGCATCACCACGGCCAAGCGCTCGCCGAGCGCGCCCGAATTCGCGCCGATCAACGACACGGTGCCGGGATTCGACGTGTCGTCATGGTTTGCGCTGTTTGCGCCGTCGAAGACGCCGCAAGCGGTGATCGACAAGGTGCAGGCCGACGCGAAGGCCGCGCTCGCCGACCCGGCCGTCCGTTCCCGGATGGATGCGCTCGCGGCCGAGCCGGTTGGCAACAGACCGGCGGAGCTGGGCGCGTTCCTGCAGGCCGAGATGAAGAAATGGGGCGAGCTGATCAAAGAGGTCGGCGTCAAGGTGGAGTGAGCTGGGGTCCATACCAAGGGAACATGGCCCCAGCGCGGAGCGTTCCCTGAGTCCACCCGGTCGATCTCCAGCCTGATCGACCATCCGGCATCAGAAGGCACACGCCATGTCCACGCTCGTCATCGTCCTGCTCATCGTCCTGCTCGTCGGAGGCGGCGGCTATTATGGTCATCGCAGCTATGGCGGAGCAGGCCTCGGCGGCGTGCTCGGCCTCGCGCTGACGGTCGTGCTGGTGCTCTGGCTGCTCGGCGCGCTGGGCGGTTCGCCGGTCCGGATCTGATAACGGCTACCCGGCGCGGCTGGCCCAGACGGCGACGGCCGCCGCCAGATCTTCCAGCGAGACGCCGACCGACTTGAACAGCGTGATCTCGCCGCCGGGCGCGGTTCCCGAGATCGCGCCGGTGCAGAGATCGGCCAGCGTGCCCGCGATCCTGTCGGCGCTATAGCTGCCCTCCGCGATCGCGATGGCGACGTCGCCGCCCTCCCCGATCGCCTTCTGGGAATCGACCACCACACGGGCGCGGGTCAGCGCCTCGGCATCTGCCTCGCGCATGCCCATGGTGAAGGCCCCGATCAGGTCGAGATGGGCGTCGCGCTTGAGCCATTTGCCGTGGATCAGCGGCTCCGTGGCGTTGGTCGCGCAGGAGACGATGTCGGCCGTGCGCGCCTCGCCTTCGAGATCGGTCGTGGCGCGGGCGGCAATACCCTCATTCGCAAGCTGCGCGACGACGGCCTCGGCCGCCGCCGGCCTGCGCGCCCAGATCGCGATGTCGGTGAGCGGCCTGACGGATGCGTGCGCCTTGATCAGGAAGGGCGCGAGCGCGCCCGCGCCGACCATCAGCATGTGGCTCGCCTTGGGGGCGGCCATATAGCGGGCAGCGAGCGCCGACGCGCCCGCCGTGCGCCAGAGCGTCAGCCGGTTGCCGTCCATCACCGCCAGCGGCGCGCCGGTGCGCCCGTCCATCAGCAGATAAGCGCCCATGACGCCGGGCAGATTGCGGGTGTGGTTCTGGAAGAAGACCGAGACGATCTTGGTGCCGATATAGGGCACGGGCGCATCCGGCCCGCTCCAGGCCGGCATCACCAGCAGGATCGCGTTCTCGCCCTCGCGGCCGACATCGTGATGGCCTCGCGGCGGCTGGACGCAGCCCTCGCGAAAGGCCTGTTCCAGCGTGTGGATCAGGCCGGGATAGCTCAGCGCCGCGTCGATGGCGGCCTCATCGAAGAGCCGCATCCTAGAGCGTGATGCCGAAAAGTGGGAACCGGTTTTCGGACGACATCATGCACTAACTCCATGTTGTAGAGACGGAATCGGATGTCAGGTCGATACGACCTGACATCATCCGGCTCTAGAGCCGGCCGCCGGTCAGCGCCGGCAGCGCGGAATCGGGCACGGCCGAGCGCAGCGACTGCGCCTCGGAGCGCAGCGTCTCGGCCTCGCGGCGGTTGCGGCGCGCCGCCTTGCGGTGCTTGCCCTGCGCCAGCCAGGCGGCGAAACCGCCAATCAGCACGCCTGCCGCGATCGCCGCCAGGACCACGGCGAAGAGCGGGATGTTGTAGGCAAAGACCGGCGCGTCACGGCTGAACGGATCGAAGGAGACCCGCACGGGCGCGCGGTTGGCCACCGAGAACAGCACGATCGCCAGCGCGACCGGGACCAGCACCAGCAGCTTGAGGATGGATTTCATGGTGACTCTCCAAATCTCTCGCGAGCCCTCATCCTGAGGAGCCATTTCGGCGAAATGGCGTCTCGAAGGCTGCTCCAGCCAGCACTTTCTGGATCATCCTTCGAGACGCCGCATTGGTGCGGCTCCTCAGGATGGGGGCTGTTGTATCGGCTGTCGTCACGCCTTGTCGTTCAGCCTGAGCCTGAGCTCCTTGCCGGTCTTGAACACCGGCACGAATTTCTCGTCGACGGCGACCGCGTCGCCGGTGCGGGGGTTGCGGCCGATGCGGGCGGCGCGCGCCTTGCGCGAGAAGGCGCCGAAGCCGCGCAGCTCGACCCGGTCGCCGCGCGCGAGCGCCTTGACGACCTCGTCGAGAATCGCCGTGACGATGTTCTCGATATCGCGCTGGTAGAGATGCGTGTTGCGCTCGGCGATGCGCTGGACGAGTTCTGATTTAATCATTGTTCCAGTATAACCGCTTGTATCAACATCACTTTTCGAGCGCAGGCTGCCAGAGCGCCAGCGGCCCGTCAAGACGCAAACCGATCGGCTGGTCGGCAGCGCGCGCGATGATGGTCGCCACCGTTTCGAGCCCGGCGGCGCGGGCCAGCGCCTCGCCGGCGCTCCACAGCCCGTAGGAGGAGGATTCAGCTCGGCGGCGCCAGTCGCGGACCTTCAGATCCTTGGCGACGCCCTTCTCGCGCTCCAGCCAGGCGATCGCCTCCGGCTCGCCGCCAATCTCGTCGATCAGCCTGAGCGTGACGGCCTGCCGGCCCGAATGAACCCGGCCATCTGAGACAGCAGCAAGTTCGGCGTCGGCGAGCCTGCGGCGGCCGCGGACGATGCGCTTGAACCAGTCGTAATTGTCGTCGACGACGCGCTGCAGCGCCGCGCGCGCTTCGGGCGAGGTCGGCTCGAAGCCGTTCGGCGCGGCCTTGAGCGGGCTCGACTTGATCTCCTCCAGCCTGACGCCGATCGTCTCCATCAGCCGGCCGACATTCGGAATCTGGAAGAGCACGCCGATCGAGCCGACGAGCGAGGTCTGGCGCGCCACGATCCGGTCGGAACCCAGCGCCGCAATATAGCCGCCAGACGCCGCGAGCCCGTCCACGACCGCGACCATCGGCTTCTTGGCGGCGAGCCGGCGCAGCGCGTCGTGCAGCGCCTCGGAGCCGGTGGTGGTCCCGCCGGGGCTGTCGATCTTGAGCAGAACGGCGGCGGCATTGCCGTCCTCGACTGACTTGATCAGGTCGAGCGTGCGCCGGTCGCCGGAGATGAAGCCGGAAATGGTGACGCGAGCGATGTGCGATTGCGCAAACGAGCCCGGCGTGCGCCCGCTCCAGGCGAGGCCGCCGATCACGGCCGCGCCGATGACGCCGACCACGGCGAGCAGCCGCCACAGGCTCAGCTTGCGCCTCAGGCTACGACGGTCGGCGAGCAGATCGGCGTCGGACGACATCGGCGTGAAGCTCCAGCGAAGGGACCCGTGATGTAGCGTTGGCTGTGGTCAGGGGCAAGGCGCGGCGGCCCTGCCGCAGCGCGCTCAGGCCGCCATGCCCGCTTTCTGGCGATCGAGCGCGAGCAGCGCGAGTCCGCTCGCCACCGAACGGAAGGCGTCGCCGACATGGATGCGGTCCGCGCCAAAGCGGCGATCGAACAGCGCCCTGACGGCGGGAACATGGGAGGTGCCGCCGGTCATGAACACAGCCTCGATCGCGCCCGACGCCAGCCCTGCCTGCGCCAGCGCGCTGTCGAGCGCGGTTTCGATCGCGCCGACGTCCTCGGCGATCCAGCGCTCGAATTGCGCGCGCTTGATCGGCGTCTGGATCCCGACGTCCATCTGCCGGAAATCGAGCACCGTCTCGTCCTGCGAGGACAGCGCGATCTTGGCGGCGGAAACGGCGCGGTAGAGCTCGTAGCCGAGATCGTATTCGATCACGGTCAGCAGGTCCTCCAGCTTGGCGGGCTCGACCGCGTCGCGGATCAGCGCCCTGAGCTCGGCCATGGTCTCGCGGCTCTTCATCAGCGAGAGCCGGTGCCATTGCGCAAAGGCCGCGTGATAATGCGCCGGGATCGGCAGCAGCTTTTCGAAGGAACGGTAATCGGTGCCCTTGCCGAGCCTGGGCGAGATCGCATGCTCGATGATGCGGTAGTCGAAGGTGTCGCCGGCGACGCCGACGCCGGCATGCGACAGCGGCGTCGCGGTGAAGCGGCCGCCCGCGCCGGGCTCGAAGCGCATCACCGAGAAATCGCTGGTGCCGCCGCCGAAATCGGCGACCAGCATGGTCTGCGGCTGCTTGAGGTCACGGGCATACCAGTAGGCGGCGCCCAGCGGCTCATAGGCGAAATCGACGCCAGGCATGCCGGCCTTGGCGTAGGAGGCCGCGAGCCGCCCGAGCGCCAGCTCCTCGTCGGGCCGCTCGCCGGCGAAGACGACCGGGCGGCCCGAGACCAGCGGCAGCGTCGCGACATTATCGAGCCCATGGGCGAGATCACGCAGGAAGACGCCGATCAGATCCTCCAGATGGAAGAGCTTGCCGAACAGCCGCGTCTCCTGAAAGGCCCGGCTGGAGAGATGCGTCTTGAGCGACTGCAGGAAACGGTGCTCGGCGCTCATGCCCAGCGCCATATCGAGCGCGTCGGGCCCGCTGACATGGGCGATATGGGTCTTTGGCGGCCGGCCCTCGCGCCAGAACATCAGCGCCGAGCGATAGGCGTCGACCGCGCCCTGCCTTGTCGCGAAGGAGCGCGTCGTCACCCTGCCGTCGGCGTCGGCGAGCGCGACGACGCTGTTGGTGGTGCCGAAATCGATGCCGATGGCGGCCGTGGTCATGACGGTCTCCCGATGGTCGGTCCCGCGCCACCTGGAGGCGAAAACGGGCCGGGCCGGCAAACGGACCCGGCGGCGCAGGACTTCAAACTGTCGCAAAATCGGCCGCAGCCGGCCCTGAACGATCGGGCGCCCCGCGAAGCGGCCGGCAGCCATAAGCCAAGCCGGAGCGGCGGGCAATGCGTTCACTTCATGCGAGCCGTCACGCTTTCAAAGGGCCGGATCAGTCATCATTCGGGGCAGGCGGCGTCTTGCCATCGCGACTCTGCGTGGCTCCGAGCAACGCATCGACAGGGTCGCCGCCGCGAAAACCGGCCTGCGCCAGAATCTCGTCGAGGATCGGCTTCTGCGCGCCGAAGGACAGCAACTGGCTGCTGAGATCGGAGATCGGTCCATTTCCAGGATGTCCTGGCGCGCCGCCCATCGCGCCGACCAAGCTTCCAGCGCTGAAGATGCGTATGTCCGATATCTTCTCGATCGGCTTCATCGCCTGTTCGAGCGCCTCGGGCACGATCGCGATCCGCGCCTTGGTCAGTTCGAAATCGACCATCTGGGGCGACAGCGCGTTGCGCGCCTCGTTCAGGGCGCGCTCGCGCTTGGCCTCGGCCTCGCCGAGCGCGATGATGCCGCTCGCCTTGATCTTGGCGGAGTCGGCATCAGCGGTTGCCTTGGTCAGCATGGCCTGGGCCAGGTTGTCGGCCGCCTCGCGCTCGGCTTGGGCGTTCACAGTGACATGGGTGGCGTCGCGTTCGGCCTCGCGGCGTGCGTCGATCACGGCGATCTGCTTGGCGCGCTCTGCGATTTCGACGGCGCGCGCGGTCTCGACCTGCTCTTCGGCGGTGACAGCATCGGCCTTGGCCGATTCGGCTTTCGCCTTGGCCTGCGATTCCGCCTCGCTTTTCTCGGCGATGGCGATGGCTGCGTCGATCCGAGCGGTCTCGGTCGCCTTCTTGGCCAGCGCCTCGCTCTCGGAAATGCCGCGCTCGGCCTCGATCCGCGCCGTCGCCGTCGCCTGCTTGGCCTCGGCCTCGCTTTTGGCGATGCCGCGCTCTGCGTCGAGCCGGGCGGTCTCCTCCGAAAGGCGCGCCGTCTGCTCGGCCTTGGCCTTCTCGGCGCGGGTCGCGGCTGTCTTGTTGGCGATGTCGCGCTCTTGGCTGAGTTCGGCGTCGCGCTGCTCGCGCTCGATGGTGAGGCGCTGCAAAGCGGCCTCGCGATCCTTGGCCGCGATCGTCACCTCGGTTTCGCGGATCACGTCGTTGCGCTCGCGGCGGCGGGTCTCGGTGATCCGGGTCAGCGCAGTCAGGCCCTCGGCGTCGAAGGTGTTGTTCTCGTTGAAATGCTTGATGTCGGTCTGGTCGAGCCGCGTCAGCGACACCGTC
>JBKJSB010000297.1:0-9773 GCA_046593015.1 Allobosea sp. | reverse complement strand
AAGGACAAGTTCTTCTACCGGCTGGGCGATGACGAGACGATCGAGCACGAGCCGTTCCTGGACGGCGACCCAGGCAAGCCGCGCATCGTCTATGCCGTCGCCAAGACCAAGGACGGCGGCACCTATCGCGAGGTCATGACCGTCGCCGAGGTCGAGAAGATCCGGCAGGTCAGCAAGGCGAAGAACGCCGGCCCCTGGACGCAATGGTGGGGCGAGATGGCGCGCAAGACCGTGCTGCGCCGCCTGTCGAAGCGTCTGCCGATCTCAAGCGACCTTGACGACCTGATCCGCCGCGACGACGCGCTCTACCAGTTCGATGAGGCCAAGGCCGATGCGCTGCGCCACCAGCCCCGCTCGCTTGCCGGCAAGCTCGACGCGCTCGCCAACCCCGCGAAGGGCAGGCCGGCGCAAATCGAGCATCAGCCCGGCGATGCCCCGGCGGTCACGGATGCTGAGCGCGGCGAGGCCGAGGCCAAACAGGAGCGCGAGCCCGAGCCTACCAAGGTCACCAGCGGCAAGCCGGCTCAGACGGCTGCGGACCCAGCTACGGGCGACGCTGGACCGTCTGGCGAGGTGACGGATAACGACGGCCGCTTCCCCCCGCCCGAAGGCGATGACGCCGGCGTAGACCCGATCGCCGATGCTCATGCGCGCGGCCGCGAGGCGAAGGAAGCCGGACTCGGCACGCGCGCCATGCCCGGGGAGTTCCGCGCGGAGGGCCGTGAGGCCGAGGCCGCTGCCTGGATGGAAGGGCACAAGGCCGCGCAGATGGCGGAGGCCTGATCGATGAAAGCAAACCTCCGCATCACGAAGCCGGATGAGGTCGAAGCCACGATCTCGGTCACCATGACGCTTGGCGATTGGAAGCTGCTCCGTGCCGCCCTCGCCGAGGAGAAGCACTACGAGCCCGGCGGCAAGCTGAAGACGGTGATCGAGGACCTGGTCCGGCAGGCCACGCGCGCCTTCTACCCAGCCGACGGGTCGGAGATTGCGGAATGACTGACGCCCTCGCCCGCGAGCGCAAGGCGCACATCTGGGATCGGCACCCCGACGACTGGTACGTCGAGGAATCGTGGTGCTCGGAGCGCCTGTTCGCGTCGGACGCGCTGGCCGGCTGCAAGACGGTCCTCGACCCGGCCTGCGGGCTTGGGCGGATCGTCCATAGCGCGGCCATGGCTGGCCTGCGCGCGGGCGGATCGGACATTGCGCCGCGCTGGCGCGGTCAGCCTCATCAGGGCCTGTACAGGGTCGCCAACTTCCTGACCGGGCCATGGCCGACCGAAAAGCACAGCCGCATCTGGGCAGCGCCGGACGCGATCGTATCAAACCCGCCGTTCAAATATGCCGAGCAGTTCGTGACGCTGGCACTGCTTCGCGCTCGCAAGGCCGTCGCGATGCTGCTGCCCAGCGAGTGGATCCAGGGCGACCGCCGATCTCGATGGCACGAGACGCAGCCTCTGGCCGCCGTCCTCTACCTCACCCCGCGCCCGTCAATGCCGCCTGGCCCCGTGATCCAGGCCGGCGTCGCGCCCAGCGGGGGGACCAAGGATTTCGCATTCTACGTCTGGCGCATCGGCCACCGAGGCCCGCCGATGGTCGGCTGGCTTCGCAAGCGCGAGCCGATCCGCGACCCGATCGAGGATGATTATCCCGATCCCCGACCCGTCGCGCTCCCCTCTCCCCCTCTACCCAAGGAGGGATGAGGTCGTGGCGCGCATAGCGAAAGCAAAACCATGTCCGTTCTGCGCCTGCGGCGACGCGTTCGTCGAATGCATGGACTTCGGCCAATTTGCGGTGATCTGCAATCGGTGCGGCGCTCAGGGACCGGAAGCGGATGGCGACGGCTGCGATCCCGACGCCGAGAACGCGCAAGGCCGGCGTTTGGCGACCAAGGCATGGAACCAGCGTCGTCGCGCCACCCTCCCCAAGCAGGAGCCCTGAGATGGCGCAACCCGTACGCCTGCAACTGTCGAGAAAAAAGGGCTTCGACCTGCAAGCCCTGTCGCTGGCGACCAATGGCCTGCCGGCGATCAATGTCGCGAGGCCGTCGCGATGGGGCAACTCGTTCAAAGTTGGCGAGGATCATTCCTACTACGGCGGCCCTGAATTTGTGAAGGCAACCGCAGAGCAGTGCGTTGAGATATTCCGGCGGGTGCTTGATGCACAGCCTGGCGCACCGCTTCACCTGCTCCGGGGCAAGAACCTCGCATGCTGGTGCGCCGGTTCGCCCTGCCATGCCGACGTGTTGCTCGAAATCGCCAACCGACCCGGGGAGCCCTGAGATGGCGCGCGCGCCGGTGCGCCCCCCGTCCTACCTGAGCAAGTCGGGCCTCGCGCACGAACTGAGCATCAGCGAAACGACGGTTGACGAGATGGTGCGCCGGGGCGTGATCCCGCGCCCTGTGCGCCTATCGTCGGGTTGCATCCGCTGGCGTTGGGAGACGGTGGACATGGCCCTTGCATCCATGGGCGACGAGACGGACGATGCGCCGTCCAATGTCAGCCAAGGGGTGCAGCGTGCAATCGAAGCGGCGAAGGAGCGCGGGCGTGGTCGAGCTGCCTAAAGGCGTCCAGCGCGTCGTCACGCGCGGCAAGGAATACTTCTACTGGCATCCGGGCCGGGGGACCGAGCACGCCGGCAAGCGGGTTGCGCTTCCCCATGACCCGACGACGCCTGAGTTCTGGAACGCGCTGCGCGAGGCGCAAGGAATCGCGGGGCTGGTCACGATCAAGACGGTCGGCGCGGTGATCGACCTTTTCCTCGTATCGAAGGCGTTCCCGAAGCACCCCGGCACGGCCGGCATGTATGAGCGGGGCCTTCGCATCCTACGCGCCGGCTTTGACAAGGAGCCCGTCGAGGTGCTGCACCCGAGCGTCACCCGAGAGATCGTCGAGGGCATGGAAGACACGCCCGGCGCGGCCAACAACTTCTTGGGAGCCATCCGGGCGTTCTCGTCATGGGGCGTGGTGCACAAGCACCTGGCCGCGTCGATCACCGAAGGCGTCAAGCCCTACAAGTCGAAGGGCGGGCATAAGCCTTGGACCGATGCCCAGATCGCGGAGGCGCACAAGCACCTTACCGGCATGGTCCGGCGCGGCGTAATGCTGGAGCTTTACACCGGCCAGCGCGGCTCCGACGCGGTGCGGCTTGGCCCGACCTATGTTGACGATGGCGGCTTCGACCTGAGCCAGATCAAGACTGGCCGCGAGGTATGGTGTCCGATCCTGCCGGAGCTTGCGGCCGAAATGGCGACATGGGAGCGCAAGCCCGGCCCATACCTCTTGCAGGACCACGGCAAGCCGTTCACCCGGAAGCTGCTGAGCAAGCATTTCAATGAGCAGCGCAAGGGCATCCCCGAACTGACGAACGTCACCCTGCATGGCTTGCGCGCGACCGCCGTGGTGCGCCTCCGCAGGGCCGGCCTGAGCACGTCACAGATCCAAGATGTCATCGGAATGAGCATGGCGATGATCGAACGCTACAGCCGGTTTGCCGATCGGAAGGCGAGCGGAAAGGCTGCAATCGTCAGCCTCGGCGAACGCAAGAAGCTGGAGGCTAAGGGATGAGCCGGCCGAGGATCAAATATCGAGACGAGCGCCCGCTGGCGAAATACGTTCAGCGCGTTGTCACAAGGGGGAAGGAATATTTTTACTTCCAACTCCACAGGGGGACGGCAAGGGAAAGCTCCCGCATTCCATTGAATGATCCGCACTCGACTGTGGAAGTCATGCGGGCATACGAAGCATCGTGCTCGCGCTTCCCGTTGAAAGACCCGCGCGGCGAAATCCGCAGAGCGCTGAACTCCGCGAAGATGCGATGCACCGCAGCCGGGAAACCGTTCCACCTGAGCCAGCGAGTCCTCGAAGATATGCTCGCGAGCCAGAACTTCCGCTGCGCCGTCAGCGGCCTGCCCTTCGAGCAGGGTGGATACGACGGGTGCCATATGCGCCCGTTCGGGATCAGCATCGATCGCGTCGATCCAGCCGGCGACTACACGGCGTCCAATGTCCGCTTGGTCTGCAAGATTACCAACTTTGCCATGGGGCAATGGGGCGAAGGCGCGCTCGAAAAACTGGCGTACGCGGTGACGACTAAGGGACGGCAGAGAACCATTTAGCAACGAGCGTTTGCAAACGAGGAAACATCCGTTGCAAACACCACATCGAAAAGGGCCATGAAATATGGACCAGAGACAAAATCGCACATCTCGTCCTCGAGTCGCGGAAAACGGCCGGCATGGCGCACGCGACCCTGCGCATAAAGCGCCGCAACCGGCTCGGCCCGCAGATATTTGCCGCGCGTCGCCCGGACCGCCGTGACCGGCACAGCCTGATCGACCTCGCGGATGACGGAGGTCGCCATCTCGCCGCCCTGGTTGACCTCGACGACAAGCGCATCAGCCTCGAAACGCCTGTAGAGCGCAATCGCCTTCTCCGCCCATTCATGCGGGCGCGCGCCGGATACCGTGCCGTCCTCCAGCACATGACCGACGCCGTCGCCATCGACGCCGGCGACGACCAGCCCGCAGGAATCGGCCCGCTGCGACGACGACGCCGGCGGATCGACCGCGACGACGATCCGCGCCAGTCCCGACGCCGCCGGCTCGCGGCAGGCCTCGATCATCGCCCGCGTCCAGAGCGCGTCGGCGCTTTCCTCGACGATCTCGCCGTCGATCTCCTGCCGGCCGAGCCGCGTGCCGCCATAGGTTTCCGTGATGCTGCGGATGAACTCCGGCGCCAGGTTGTAGCGGTTGGCGGCGGTCGCGGCCCGGCTGACCACCACATGCGGATCAGCGAGCAGCCGCTTGACCACAGGCACCGGGCGCGGCGTCGTGGTGACGATCTGGCGCGGCCTGTCGCCGAGGCGCAATCCGAACTGCAGCATGTCCCAGCACTCCTGAAGATTGGGCCATTTCGCCAGTTCGTCGGACCAGGCGGCGGAAAATTGCGGCCCGCGCAG
Organism: Allobosea sp.; assembly: GCA_046593015.1. Classification (GTDB taxonomy): domain Bacteria; phylum Pseudomonadota; class Alphaproteobacteria; order Rhizobiales; family Beijerinckiaceae; genus Allobosea. The sequence goes on along the minus strand of JBKJSB010000297.1, from coordinate 4,813 downwards.
GCCTTCCGGGTCTTCCGCCGAGAACACTTGCCCGATCGCGCCATTGGGCCATTCGAGCCGCCGGCGCGAAGGATACCAATCCGGCCGCTCCCAGCGCGTATGGATCGAGAGCAGCCCGGAGACGCCCTCGATCATCACGTCGCGGACCTGCCCCTGCGTCCCGCCGACGAGCGCGATGCGCTCGGCCGGCATGTCGGCAAACCCCGGCATGCCAAGCGCCATGCCCTTGATCCATTCGGCGCCCGTGCGTGTCTTGCCCGCGCCGCGCCCGCCCAGAACCAGCCAGACGGACCAGTCGGCGCGAGACGGCGGCTTCTGGTCGGATCGCGCCCAGAGCAGCCAATCGGCCTTGATGACCTCGGCCTGATCAGCCGGCGCCGTTTCGATCAGAAGCTGCAGCGCCGGATTTCGGTCCTCCGGCGGCAATGAATTCAAGACGTCGTGCAAGCTCCTTTCGGAGTTCGGCGACGTGGCGCAGTCCGGCGGCGGGCGACAGTTCATCGGTCGGTTTGCCCTCCTGGTTCGCGGCCGCTCCGTCCAGCGCGACGAGTTCGCGCACCGTGCGGGCGAGAACCGCCAGCGCCTTGGCGTCGGATTCGGCGGCGGCGGCGCCCTTCGGCAGTTCGTCGAGCCGCGCCTCATGCGCCTCAAGCTGCCGCTTGGCGGCGCGCCAGAGTTTCGACACCACGGCCTTGCGGCCGACGGTCAAGCGCCTGCCCTTCGCAGCCGGCAAAGCCGGCGCGTCATCGTCGTCATCGGTCATGGGGGAAACCTCGATAAGCGAGATCGTGAGGTGAACCGGACATGCAAAAGCCGCCGGCTGGGGAGCGCGGCGGCCTAGCGTCTGGTCACACTTCGTGAGCGTTCCTGATGTCTACCGGATCAGCGTCACGATGTCAAGGGATATTTTCCTATTCCATATCCTGCTCTGCATAGCGCCTGAGTCGCGAAGGACCCGTCCAGACCCAACGATCTACTAGGATCAGATCGACAACGTCAGCATCGAGCCATCCATCTTCGGCATCAGGCAGCGTGAACGGCATTTCGTCGGCCGTAATCCAACCCATGCCGCGCGCATAACGGTCTCCTTCGAAGCGGCAGCCCACGCCTTCGAGAAATCTCAGAACGTCGGCCTCACGAGAGAACGCCATCAGGCGCTGAGCGCGATCCGGCTTCTGATCCGGCGCTTCTCAGCAAGACGCTGCTCCATCCGCCGCAGCATCTCGATCGCAGCGGGCACATCGGCCTCCGCCGTGTCGCGGTCGCGATGAGCGACAAAGAGACCCGGCAGGTCGGGCGACGTGAAGACGTGCTGTGTCCCGACGACGCGGTGCTCGATCTTCAGACCCATGACGACCATTCAAACACCTCTTTGCGATGCGAAATCATGCGCCGTTTCATCGAATCTTGTAAATCATCGACCTGTTCGGAGCCGGAAATGGGGATTTGCCACGCGTTGCACAAGCCTAGACGCGCGTCCCTCCGCCACCTCACACCTCCTCCTTCTCCACCCATTTCACCGTCTGCGCCGGAACATAGGACTCCATCCGGTCGAGCAGGCGGGCCGGGTCGGTGTCGGTCATTTCCATGGCGCGGTGCATCGGCTTCAGGAATCCGGCCTCGACCGTCCGGTCGAGGAACAGCGCCAGCGGGTCGTAAAAGCCCGCCACATTCAGCAGCCCGAGCGGCTTGGAGTGGATGCCGAGCTGGCCCCAGGTCCAGATCTCGAACAGCTCCTCGAAGGTGCCGATGCCGCCGGGCATGGCGATGAAGCCGTCCGAGAGCTCGGCCATCCGCGCCTTGCGGATATGCATGGTGTCGACGATTTCGAGCCGGGTCAGGTGGTGATGGCCGACCTCCTTGTCGCGCAGCGCGCGCGGGATCACGCCATGGACCTCGCCGCCGGCTTCAAGCGCAGCGTTCGCCACAATGCCCATGAGCCCGACAGCGCCGCCGCCATAGACCAGGATCAGCCCGCGCCGGGCGATCTCGCGCCCCATGGCGCGCGCGCCCTCGGCATAGACGGGATCGTTGCCGGGATTGGAGCCGCAGAAGACACAGACGGATTTCATGAGCCAAGAGCCTGCAAGATGCGCGCCCAGGAGCGCTGGCCTTTGTGGAAGGAGGAGAGGTCGTATTTCTCGTTGGGCGAATGCACCCGGTCGTCCTCCAGCCCGAAGCCGACGAACAGCGTGTCGAGGCCGAGCTTCTTCTTGAAGTCGCCGCCGACCGGAATGGAGCCGCCGGTGCCGATGGTGACGACCCTTCCGCCCCACTCGTCGGCCAACGCCTGCCGCGCCTTGACCAAAGCGGGCGCATCGACCGGCACGGCGATGGCGGGCGAGGCGCCATGGGCGATGAATTCGGCGGTGACGTCGGCCGGCAGACGCTCGCGCACGAAGGCCTGGAACGCTGCCGCGATTTTGGCCGGATCCTGTTTGCCCACGAGCCGGAACGAGACCTTGGCCGAAGCCTGTCCCGCGATCACCGTCTTGGTGCCCTCGCCGGTATAGCCGCCCCAGATGCCGTTGACGTCGCAGGTCGGGCGCGACTGGATCTGCTCGATCAGCATCCGCCCGCGCTCGCCAATCGAGTGCTTCAGGCCGACCCCGCCCAGAAACTCCTCTTCGGTCAGGTCGAGATCGCCCCAGTCGGCCTTCTGCTTGTTGGTCGGCTCCTCGACGCCGTCGTAGAACCCCGGCAACGTGATGCGGCCCGTTTCGTCATGCAGGGCGGCCACGATCTTCGCCAGCACATGGATCGGGTTGGCCGCCGCGCCGCCGAACAGGCCCGAATGCAGGTCGCGGTCGGCGCAGGTGATCGTCACCTCCTGATAGACCATGCCGCGCAGCGAGGAGGTGATCGCAGGCGTCTGCCGGTCCCACATACCGGTATCGCAGACCAGCGCGAAATCGGCCTTCAGCGCCTGTGCGTTCTCGCGGATAAAGGGCGGCAGGTTGGCCGAGCCCGATTCCTCCTCGCCCTCGACCAGCACCGTCACGCCGACCGGCAGGTCGCCGGTCTCGGCGATCGTCGCCCGCATCGCCTCGACGAAGGTCATGACCTGGCCCTTGTCGTCGCAGGCCCCGCGCGCCACGATCACCCGGCGGCCGGGCTCGATCTCCTTGACCACGGGCTTGAACGGGTCGCTCTCCCAGAGGTTCAGCGGATCGACCGGCTGCACGTCGTAATGGCCGTAGAACAGCACATGCGGCGCGCCGGGCTTGGGCCGATGCGCCAGCACGACGGGCTGGCCGGGCGTATCGCGAACCTCGGAGGCGAAACCGAGAGTCGCAAGATCATCGCTGAGCCACTGCGCCGCCCGACGGGTCTCCCCGTTGAAGGCCGGGTCGGTGCCGATCGAGGGGATTTCGAGCCAGGTCGAAAGCCGCGTCACCGCGGTTTCGAGATCGGCGTCGAGGCGGGAAAGGATGGCGGGAAGCTGTGACATGGCGCTCGTCTTTCAGGCTTTCGCGATCGAAAGCCGATTCTGATGCGCCATCATGACAAGGCTTGGCCCTGCCGTCAGCCACCCGCCAAGCATGGCGTCCCTGCTCAGCGCCGCCCGCCCATCATCGAGCCGAGCACGCCGCGCAGGATCGCGGTGCCGACCTGCCGGCCGATCGAGGTCGCAGCCGAGCGCGCCGCCGAGGTGATGATCTTCTCGGTCATGCTCTGGGGCATCGCGCCGCCCCGGCTGCCGGGGCCGGTCTTCGGCCGAGGCGCATTGGAATTGCCGCCGAGCCAGCCCCCGATTGTGTCCATGATACCGCCGCCGCCGGCGGTCCCGGCCTCGACGGCTGTGTCCTCGGCGGCCGCCAGATTCTTGCGCTTGGCAAGCTCCTCATAGGCCGATTCACGATCGACCATGGTGTCGTATTTGCCCTTGTAGCCCGACTCGTTCAGCGCCTGCTGCCTGATCTGCGGCGAACACGGGCCGACCTGCGCCATGGCGGGCGCGATCAGCGTGCGCTCGACCATGGTCGGCGTGCCCTTGCCTTCCAGCGTCGAGGTCAGCGCCTCGCCCATCGCGAGCTGGGTGATCGCCTCTTCCGTCTTGAATTTGGGGTTCTGGCGGAAGGTTTCGGCCGCCGCGCGCACCCCCTTCTGGTCGCGCGGGGTGAAGGCGCGCAGCGCATGCTGGACTCGGTTGCCGAGCTGGGCCAGCACGGTATCGGGGATGTCGAGCGGGTTCTGCGTGACGAAATAGACGCCGACACCCTTGGAGCGGATCAGCCGCACCACCTGCTCCACCGCCGTCAGCAGCACTTTCGGGGCGCCGTTGAACAGCAGATGCGCCTCGTCGAAGAAGAAGACCAGCTTGGGCTTGTCGAGATCGCCCACCTCTGGCAATTGCTCGAACAGCTCCGAGAGCAGCCAGAGCAGGAAGGTCGCATAGAGCCGCGGATTGGCCATCAGCTTGTCGGCGCAGAGGATGTTGACGATGCCGCGTCCGTAGCGGTCGGTCTTCATCAGATCGTTGATGTCCAGCGCCGGCTCGCCGAAGAATTTTTCGCCCTTCTGGTTCTCGAGCACCAGCAGCGAACGCTGGATCGTGCCGACCGTCTGGGCGCTGACATTGCCGTATTTCGTGGTCAGATCCTTGGCGTTGTCGGCGATAAAGACGAGGATCGCGCGCAGGTCCTTGAGGTCCAGCAGCAGCAATTTCTGCTCGTCGGCGATGCGGAAGGCGATATTGAGCACGCCCTCCTGCGTGTCGTTGAGATCGAGCAGGCGGGCGAGCAGCAGCGGCCCCATCTCGGAGATCGTCGCGCGGACCGGGTGGCCCTGCTCGCCGAATACATCCCAGAAC
>JBKJSB010000250.1:0-5188 GCA_046593015.1 Allobosea sp. | reverse complement strand
CGGCGTGCGGATGCGCTCGGCCTCCAGCGCCGCGACGTATTGCGCGATCGGCTGGGCGACGTCGATCATCAGGAGATCGGCGCCCTTGGCCCGCAGCACGGCGAGGGTCTGCTCCAGGCTCTCGGTATGGGTGACGGCCGCCCCTTGCGAGACCGCGATGCGGGCCGCCGCGATGAGCTGTCCCTTGAGACCTCCGACGATGATGAGGCGCATGGTTCAGGTCTTTCCGCTTGAGATGTCGAGAGGCCGGCAGAGCATTACGCTGGTCATCCCCGGTCGGCCTTGATGATTTCGGTCATGGTCACTCCGAGCCGGTCCTCGACCACGACGACCTCCCCGCGCGCCACCAGCCGCTCGTTGACGAAGATGTCGATCGCCTCGCCGACGCGGCGGTCGAGTTCGATCACTGCGCCCGGCACGATCTGGAGCAGGTCGCCGACCGCAATCTTCGACGAGCCCAGCACCGCCGAGACGGTGACCGGCACGTCGAAGACCTGCTCGAGGTCCTCGGCCGTCTTGACCGGAACCGGGCCGGAGCGCGCGACCGAGCCCTGGTCGTGATCGAAGGACAGCTCGGCCGCGTTCAGCGGCGGTAGTTTGAGATCGTTGTCGGAGCTCATCGCTTGGTCCTTACTCGACGATGCCGCGGAACCGGCCGGCCCCGAATGCGCTTTCGACCGCCTGGTCGATCAGAAGTCCCAGCTTCGTCTGGTCGACGACGAAGCCGCCATCGGCCCATTCGATGCGCCCGTCGCCGGGGCCGATATCAGGCTCGCCCAGCACCACGAGCTTGCCGGCAAATCCCGTCTCGCGCATCAGTCGCACCAGCATCGTCTCGACGGCCTCGACCGACGCCTCGTTGACGCGGACCACGAGATGCGGCGCAAGCCGGGCATGACCGAGGCATTCGCGCACGGCGTTCTCGATCCCGGCCATCGGCTTGTCGGCCAGCGCAGCCCCGGCCAGCCGGCGCGCCGCGCTGATCGCGACCTGGGCGGCCTGCCATTCCACCTCGTCGAGGCGCGCATGCTCCTGCGACGCCAGCCGCTCGATCGACTGCAGCAGCCGCGCGACCAGACCGCCGGTCTGGTCCTGCGCCTCCGCACGCGCCTGCGCCAGCCCGGCCTGAAAGCCTTCGCTGCGGGCCTGGGCGACATCGGCCTCGCCGGCGGCCCGACGGCTGCCTTCGCGAAAATCGGTTCCGAACATGAATTTCGTCGCGGGCGCCATCTCAATAGACCAGTTCGTCTTCGGCGTTGCCCTTGGACAGGACGATCTCGCCCTTGTCGGCAAGTTCCTTGCAGAGCGCGACCATCTTGGCCTGCGCCTCGTCGACTTCCTTGAGACGCAAGGGTCCCATGCTCTGAATGTCGTCGGTCATGTTCTTGGCCGCCCTCGCCGACATCGCCGAGAAGAAGAAGGTGCGCATGTCTTCGCTGGCGCCCTTGAGCGAACGCGTCAGCGTGTCCTTTTCGACCTGACGGATCAGCGTCTGCAGTCCGGCGGGATCGAGCTTGGAGAGATCCTCGAAGGTGAACATCAGCGCACGGATTTTCGAGGCCGAATCCTGGTTCGAGGAGTCGAGCGCCGAGAGGAAGCGGATTTCCGTCTGCCGGTCGAAACCGTTGAATATCTCGGCCATCATCTCGTGCGGGTCGCGACGGCGGGTCTGGGTCAGCGTCGCGACGAATTCGGTGCGCAGCGTGTTCTCGATGTGGTCGAGAGCCTCCTTCTGCACCGATTCCATCCGCAGCATCCGGCTCACCACCTCGATCGACAGGTCGTTGGGCAGGTGGCGCAACACGTTGGCGGCATGCTCGGGCTTGATCTTGGACAGCACGACGGCGATGGTCTGCGGATATTCGTTCTTGAGGAAGTTCGCCAGCACGATGGCGTCGATGTTGCCGAGTTTCTGCCACATGTTGCGGCCGGCCGGACCCCGGATTTCCTCCATGATCAGCGCGACCTGATCGGTCGGCAGGATCTTCTCCAGCAGCGAGATCGTCCGGTCGAAGGAGCCCGTCACCGCGCCGGCGCTCGACAGCTTGCCGACGAAATCCAGCATCAGCCGCTCGACCTCGTCGGCATCGACCGTGCCGAGTTCGGCCATGGCGCGGGTGATGATCCGGATTTCCTCGTCGTCGAACTCGCTCCAGATATTGCGGCCATGATCCTCCCCAAGGACAAGCAGGATCACCGCCGCGCGCTGCGGGCCGGTCATCTCCGCGATCGTGGTCACGCCGCGGCCATAGCCGGACTCGAGATCCTTGCCCTGATTGCGCGTTGCGATGGAGCGTTCGGCGGCCATGGCTCAGATCCCGCTCATGCCGGTGCTTTTTCGTGGATCCAGCCGCGCAGCACCGCGACCGAATCAGCCGGGTTCTGCGCGACCAGCCCGCCGATCTTCTCGACCGACTGGGCCTTCAGCTGACCCTTGATCTGGGCGACGGCGAGCATCCGCTCGGAGGGAGCATCCGCGGCTAGCTGAGCGATTTCGGCGGCGCTGGCGCCGCCGCCGACGGAGGGAAAGCCGGCCGGATCGCCCGTGCCGCGCTCCTCGATCACCACCCGGCCCTCACGCATGAAGGACGGCATCGCCCGCGTCGTGACATCGCTGGCAAGCACCTGCTTCAGCAGCGGGCGCACCACGACCATCAGCACGATCAGCGTCAGGAGCGAGATCACGCCAAGTTCGGCGAAGCGGACCATGTCCTCCTTGGTGAAGGAGAGCAGTCGCTGCATCAGGCTCTGCTCGACGAGGTCGGTGACCGACGGCGGCGCATCGGCGAAGCGCAGATTGACGACCTCGACCTTGTCGCCCCGCGCCTCGTCGAAGCCCATCGCGGTGCGCACGAGCTGGCCGATCCGCTCCAGTTCCTCGGGCGGACGGGGCGCATAGGCCATCTCGCCGGCAGGCGATCTGGTATAGGCGCCGTCCACAAGCACGGCGACGGAGAGCTTCTTGATCCGCCCGCCCTCCAGCACCTCGGTGCGCGTCGTGCGCGAGATCTCGTAGTTGACGACTTCCTCGTTCTTGGCGGAGGCGTCCTTGGGCGGCGTCGCGCCGCCCTGACCGCCCTGGGCGCCCGGCAGTTCGTTGCCGACCGTGACCGCGCCATTGGCCTCGCTGGTGGTGGCGCTCTCGGTGCGGTTCTGGCTGGAGCGGATGACCTTGCTTTCGGGATCGAAGGTCTCCGAGCGGCTCTCGATGCGATTGCTGTCGAGCGCGGCAGAGACCTGCACGCGCGCCCGGCCATGGCCGACGACGCTCGCGACGATATCCTCGACCTGGGCTTTGACGCGCTTCTCGATCGACTGCTGGCGCTCTTCGATGCCGAGGCCCGCCATGCCCTGATCGGCCTGCGCGCCGTCGGCCAGCAGCCGGCCGCGCTCGTCGACGATCGAGACGCGCTCGGGCTTGAGGCCATCCACCGCCGAGGCGACGAGGTGGCGCACGGCGCGGACCTGGGCCTGGTCGAGCTCCCCGGCGAGCTTGAGCGCGATCGAGGCACGCGGCGGCTCGCGATCGCGCTCGAACAGGCGCTTCTCTGGGATGACGAGATGGACACGCGCCGCCTGGACCCGGCTGATCGACCGGATGGTGCGCGAAAGCTCGCCCTCCAGCGCGCGCAGATGGTTGATGTTCTGGACGAAGGAGGTTGATGAGAAGGCGTCGCCCTTGTCGAATATCTCGTAGCCGACGCCGCCGCCGGCTGGGATGCCCTTGCTTGCGAGGTCGAGCCGCAGGCGCGGCACCACGGTCTTGTCGACGAGGATGGTCTGGCCGTCGCCGCGCAGCTCGTATTTGACGCCGCGCGTGTCGAGATCCTTCAGGATCGCGCTGACGTCCTGACTGGACAGATCGGAGAACAGCACGCTCATCGACGGCTTGGACATCTGCAGCATGACGAAGCCGAAGAAGCCGACAAGCGCGAGCGTCACCGCCAGCATGGCCGCAAGGCGGGCCGCGCCGAACTTACTGAACTGGTCGATGATGCCGCTCACGCCGCCATCCGTTCCACAAGACCGCATGCGCCGCGCCGAGAGGCGGGCTCACTAGGCAAGTTTTTCCCGGTGCATGGTTAGCGCCGGGTTAACGAATTCGGGATTGGCCGAAATCAGGTGCGGAAACGCAAAAAAGACGCCGGTCTGATCGACCGGCGTCTCGATGACGAACGAAAGATGGCGACGGCCTACTGCCGGTAGTGCTGGATTCGTGTCGTGCGCAGGCCGGCGAGGCCGTGCTGGTCGATCGACATCTGCCAGCTCAGGAATTCATCGACCGTCAGCGTGTAGCGCTGGCAGGCCTCTTCGAGGCTGAGCAGCCCGCCGCGGACGGCGGCGACCACCTCGGCCTTGCGCCGGATGACCCAGCGGCGAGTATTCATCGGCGGCAGATCGGCGATCGTCAGCGGACTTCCGTCCGGCCCGATCACATACTTCACCCGCGGTCGCAAAGGCTCGGTCATGGTACACTCACACAACTCAACAGAGCTACTGAAAGTGAGCATAGGGGCGGCGCTTTAAGAATTGGCTAAAACGAATCGAATGGCTGTCTGCATCGCGCTCAGATGCTCGTCTGCGGGCGGACCACCGTCTTGACCTTGTCGATCGCGACGCTGATTCCGCCGATCTTCAGGAACGGCGTCGAGCCCGAGAGATCGACGCCGTCGACCACACCCTTGATCTCGGTCTGGGCGGTGACCGCCGTGCCCGACACGTCCCTGGCGTCGATCGTGATCGAGTACTCGCCGTCGGCAGCCTTGGTGCCGACGGATGTCGTGCCGTCCCAGCGATAGGTCTGCTCTCCGGCCGCCAGCGTTGCGCCGGAATAGGTCTGCACCACGGTGCCGGCCGCGTTCTTGATCGTCACATTGGCGGTCGCACCGCGCGGCACGGTGACCTTCCATTCCGCCGCGCCGCCCTTGAGCTGGGCCGCCGCGCCGTCGGCTGTGATGGTCGAGCCGATGAAGCCGACGGCGGCGGTCGTGGTCGTCGCCTTGTTCAGCGTCAGCAGCGAGGCCAGCGTGTCGTTGGTCTTGAGCTGCTGCTCGACGCCGGCGAACTGCACGAGCTGCGCGGTGAACTGGTTGGTGTCGAGCGGATCGAGCGGGCTCTGGTTCTTGAGCTGCGTCGTCAGCAGCGTCAAGAACTGATCGAAATTGTTCGCGATCGAGGCCGAACCGGA
>JBKJSB010000113.1:0-2968 GCA_046593015.1 Allobosea sp. | reverse complement strand
ACGCGCGCCGACAGTGCTTCCGGCGACAGGCCTGCCGGCAGCGGCAGCGAGACCGAGTCGAAATCGTCATGGTCGTGGTCCTCGCCTTCGCCATGGTGCGAGGGGCGCGCCGCGAGGTCGTCCTCGACCGCCGCGCCCAAGCCGATGATCAGCGCCGGCTCGACCTTGCCATGGCTGGTCTCGACGATCTTGATCGCCTTGGGCAGGTGCTGCGCGATCTCGGCCTTGACCCGCGCCCGGCCGGCCTCGTCGATCAGGTCGCTCTTGTTGAGCAGGATCAGGTCGGCGCAGAGGATCTGGTCCTCGAACACCTCCTCCAGCGGGTTGTCGTGCTCGACCGAGGCGTCCTGCGAGGCCTGAGCGGCCATCGCGTCCGGATCGTCGGCAAACTGGCCCCCGGCGACGGCCGGGCCGTCGACCACGGCGATGACGCCGTCGACCGTGACGCGCGCCCGGATCGCCGGCCAGTTGAAGGCGGTCACCAGCGGCTTGGGGAGAGCGAGCCCCGAGGTCTCGATCAGGATGTGCTCGGGCGGATTCGGCCGGTTCAGGAGCTTCTCCAGCGCCGGCACGAAGTCGTCGGCGACGGTGCAGCAGATGCAGCCATTAGGCAGCTCGACCACGTCGTCCTCGCTGCAGCCGGCGATGCCGCAGCCTTTCAGGAACTCGCCGTCGAAGCCGAGATCGCCGAATTCGTTGACGAGGACCGCAAGCCGCTTGCCCTGCGCGTTTTCGAGCAGATGGCGCACCAGCGTGGTCTTCCCCGCGCCGAGGAAGCCGGTGATGATGGTGCAGGGGGTTTTGGTTAGAGCGGGTGAGGTCACGGGATTCTCGCAAGCGGAAGGGGAGGGATACGCGCCACGACGCCCTTGCGGATCGCCTCGGCGCGCTCGCGCCAGGGCACGATGCCGTCGATCGTCTCGCGGTACTGGCGCGCGAAGGTGAGCAGCGTCCCGGCCCCGGCGTCGGGGTCTAGATCGCCATAGATGTAGGTCCAGCGCCCGGTCCCGGTCAGTGCAACCGTGCAGGGTCGCTTGCACACCGAAAGACACTCCACCGTCTCGACGGCGATGTCGGGGTGGTCGCCTTCGGCCAGGGCCGAACTGAGAGCGGCGGCCAGAATTGCGCCCGGACGGGCCGCGTCGGGCTCGCCGCCCGCCGCGCGGCAGCTTGCGCAGACGAGAATGCGCACAGTGTCCGCGCCCGTGTCCGGGCGCGGCCTTTGCAAGGCGTCGGTCATGGCCGGTTGCGGATCAGGCCGCGCCGGGAAGTGCCGAGGCCAGGAACACGACGCCGACCACGGCGAGCCCGGCTGCGATCGCGCGCAGAGGCAATGGCGAGCCGCTCTCGACCGAGAACAGCCGGCGCGCCAGCAGGGTGGCGCCGACCATGACGGTCGCCTGGACGGCGACGAGCCCGACGAGATAGGCCCCCACGACGATACGGTCCGCGCCGATGATGGCTTCGGCCAGCGCATGGCCATGGGCGAAGCCGGCCGCCGCGAAGAGCGCGCCGATCGCCGGCAGCGGCAGGGCCGGCCGCCAGATCGCAAGTGCCGCAATTACGATCACGCTGGCTGCGACGAGGATCTCGCCGGCCGGCAGGTCGATGCCCCGCATATGCGCGAAGGCGCCGAGCGCCATGCCGACGATCCAGAGCACCGGAAGCAGGAGCGCGCCCGAGGCGAACCGGCTGGCGACCAGCCCGACCGCGATCAGGGCAGCGAGATGGTCGAGCCCGAGAATGGGGTGGCCGAGGCCCGACAGCAGGCCCTCACTCACGGTCGATGGCGTCACCCCGCCCATCGGATGGTGGGCCAGCGCGGGCGAGGCCGCAAGCGCGGTCACGGCGAGGGGAAGAACGAGGCGGGCGAGCAGCGTCATGGTCTTACATCTCCGTCAAAGGCAGCCGGCCTTGCGGCCGGCTCAAGCTCCCACAGACGGAGCCGTGCGCCCAATCGGTCGCACGGACACAGCCGCCGTCGGAACACCCCGTCCGATGGGCCCATGAGAAGCAGTCTCGACGGCAGGTCTCCTGGCTCGCGGGTCTGGACCTTTCGCCGCCTTCCCGGGATCGCTCCCAGTGGCCGATGGCGCAAGGTTCGCCGCTTACAGTTGCGGGGGCAGCCACGGCATTTCACCGCGTTCCCTTTTCACCCCGTTGCCGGGGCACCGTCGATCAGGATCATTAGCCATGTGCGGGCCGGTGTGCAATGCACCGCACCCTGTGATCGCGAGACGACATGACCGAAAACCTCTCTCATCTCACCCTTGTCCTCGGCGGCGCGCGCTCCGGCAAGAGCCGGCATGCCGAGGCGCTGGTCGAAGCCGTGCCCGCGCCATGGACCTACATCGCCACGGCGCAGGCCTGGGACGATGAGATGGTCGCGCGGATCGCCGAGCATCGGGCCAGGCGTTCGGCCGACTGGATCACGGTCGATGCGCCGCTGGAGCTGGCCGAAGCGATTCGCAGGGTCCCGCCGGGCCGCCCGGTTTTGGTCGATTGCCTGACGCTTTGGCTGACCAACCTCATCCTCGCCCAGCGCGATACGGTCGCGGCCTGCGACGACCTGATCGCAGCTTGCACGGAGGCGAGCGGCCCGGTCGTGCTGGTTTCCAACGAGGTCGGTCTCGGCATCGTGCCCGACAATGCGCTCGCCCGGCGCTTCCGCGACGAGGTCGGCCGCTTGCACCAGCGCCTTGCGGCCCACGCCGCGCGCGTGGTCTTCATGGTCGCGGGATTGCCGATGCAGGTGAAGTGATAATGACAACAGAGATTGATGACGCCGCCCGCCACAAGGCGAAGATGGTCAAGCGCAAGGCGGTGCAGGACGCCGAGGTCGCGGGCAAGACGATCGAGAAGGGTCTGCTGATCGTCAACACCGGGCCGGGCAAGGGCAAGTCGACCGCCGCCTTCGGGCTGATGCTGAGGGCGCTCGGCCATGGCTGGCGCGTCGGCGTGGTGCAAT
>JBKJSB010000095.1:0-2925 GCA_046593015.1 Allobosea sp. | reverse complement strand
CCATCATCCTGATGATCGAGGCGACGCGGCGCGCCATCGGCTGGGGGCTGCCGATCATCGCGCTCTTCGCAATAACCTACGCCATCTTCGGCAACTGGTTTCCCGGCATCTTCCTGCACCCCGGCGCGACCTGGTCGACGCTGGTCAACCATCTCTATTTGACCAGCCAGGGCGTCTATGGCGTCGCGTTGGGCGTGGTCGCGACCTATGTCTTCCACTTCGTGCTGTTTGGCGTGCTCGCGACCCGCATCGGGCTCGGCCGGCTGTTTCTCGGCGTCGCGGCCGCTGTGGCTGGCCGGTTTGCCGGCGGTCCCGCCAAGGTCTCGATCTTCGGCTCGGCGCTGTTCGGGATGATTTCGGGCTCGTCCGTCGCCAACACCGTCACGGTCGGCTCGCTGACGATCCCGATGATGATCCGGCTCGGCTACCAGCGCCACTTCGCGGCCGCCGTGGAATCGACCGCCGCGACGGGCGGCCAGATCACCCCGCCGATCATGGGCGCGGCCGCCTTCCTGATGGTCGAGTTCCTCAACCTGCCCTACGCCACCATCGTCATCGCCGCGATCATCCCCGCCTTCATGCATTTCTTCGGCGTGCTGATGCAGGTGCATTTCGAGGCGCGCAAGACCGGCATGAAGGGCATGACCGACGCCGACGCGCCCAAGCTCTCGGAGGTCTTCGCCCGCGACTGGCCGACGATTGCGCCGCTCTTTGCGCTGATCATGGTGCTGTTCACCGGCTACACGCCCTATCTCGCCGCCTTCTGGGGCATCACCGGCTGCATGCTGGTGGGGCTGGCGCAGCACCGCGCGGCGTCGGCCATGGTCTTCGCGCTCGCCATCGGCATCGCCGCTCCGACGGAGTTCCTGCGCGTGCCGGGCGTCAACTTCGCCTTCACGGCGGCCGCCTTCGCGGTGATGGCCCATGGCGTGCTGATGCGCACGACGGAGGGGCGCAAGCGGGCAAGCGACATGGTCGACGCCTTCATCCTCGGCGCGAAATACGCCATCGGCGTCGGCGCGGCCGCCGCCACCGTCGGCATCATCGTCGGCGTCGTGGCGCTGACCGGCGTCGGCTTCAAGATCTCGTGGATCGTCACCTCGCTCGCCGACCAGTGGGCGCGCGGTCTGACCGATTTCCTGCCGTTCTTCCCGTTCGACCTGAAGAGCGCGACGCTGTTCTTCACCCTGCTGCTGACGGGAATGGTCTGCATCCTGCTCGGCTGCGGCGTGCCCACGACGGCCAACTACATCATCATGGTGACGGTGGCGGCGCCGGCGCTCGGCATGCTCGGCGTCAACCCGCTCGTGGCGCATTTCTTCGTGTTCTATTACGGCGTGCTCGCAGACATCACGCCGCCCGTCGCCATCGCCGCCTATGCCGGGGCGAGCATGGCCGGTGCCGACCCGTTCAAAACCGGCAACACCGCCTTCCGGCTCGCGCTCGGCAAGGTTCTGGTGCCCTTCGTCTTCGTGTTCTCGCCCTCCATGCTGATCATGGCCCCGGGCTTCACCTGGAGCGAACTGATCGGCTCGACGACCTCCTGCCTCGGTAGCATCACCCTGCTTTCGGCCGCTTTCGCCGGCTGGCTGCTCGCGCCGCTGCGGATGTGGGAGCGCTGGCTGATCGCCATCGCCGCGCTGCCGATGATCCTGGCGACGCCGGTCTCGGTGACGATCGGCTTCGTCATCGCCGCGCCCGTGCTGCTGCGGCAGGTCGCGGCGCGAAAGGCCGCGCTGGCGGCGGCGTGACGTAAAAAAGGGCGGCGCAAGCCGCCCTTTTCCATGCGATTGCGGAATTCAACCGATCGGGTTGACGTCATCCTTATTCGTCACAAGCAACCGTATTATATTTACGATTCAACTATTCGAACTTGCTGCGACTAATATCGAGATTGCTAAGCGATATATTTTTTCATGGCCCGCCTGCCTCATTGAAGATCGAAGTCTACTGCGGTTTTCGATTCCGGCCTGTGGCACAAAATAGTCTTCAATCAGGTTCATGTTCCGTTCTTGCCAGATGCACCGCGCTCGACTAGGCTCCCCTTGGGACAGGGGCAGGCAGCGATGGTGACGCGGGTCGCGACGGTGGCGTTCGAGGGCATCGAGGCGCGGGCCGTCGATGTCCAGGTGCAGGTGACCTCCGGCAATGTGAACTTCATCCTGGTCGGCCTGCCCGACAAGGCGGTGGGCGAGAGCAAGGAGCGGGTCCGCGCAGCCCTGATCGCGTCCGGGCTGGCGCTGCCGGCCAAGCGCATCACCGTCAATCTCGCCCCGGCCGACCTGCCAAAGGAGGGCAGCCATTACGATCTGCCGATCGCGCTCGGCGTGATGGCGGCTATCGGGGCAATCCCGGCCGACGCGCTCGCCGGCTATACCGTGCTGGGGGAGCTGGCGCTGGACGGCTCGATCACGGCGGTGGCCGGCGTACTGCCGGCCGCGATCGCAGCCTATGGACGGGGCCAGGGCTTGATCTGCCCGCAAGCATCAGGCCCCGAAGCGGCCTGGGCCGCGGCCGATATCGACATTCTCGCGCCCCGCTCGCTGATCCAGCTCGCCAATCATTTCAAGGGCACGCAGGTGATGGCGCGGCCCGAGCCGGCGGTGGCGCGGCAATCGGGCCCGCTGCCCGACCTCGCCGACATCAAGGGCCAGGAGAGCGCCAAGCGCGTGCTGGAGATCGCAGCCGCCGGCGGGCACAATCTGCTGATGAACGGGCCGCCGGGCGCGGGCAAGTCGATGCTGGCGAGCCGTTTGCCCTCGATCCTGCCGCCGCTGACCCCGCGCGAACTGCTCGAAGTCTCGATGGTGCTGTCGGTCGCCGGCCATCTCGCCGACGGCGCGCTGACCGACCGGCGGCCGTTTCGCGCCCCGCATCACTCGGCCTCGATGGCGGCGCTGGTCGGCGGGGGCCTGCAGGCCAAAC
>JBKJSB010000058.1:0-12014 GCA_046593015.1 Allobosea sp. | reverse complement strand
GCCCGATGAAGCGGCCGAGCTGGCGATGGCCCCATTCCCACCAGTAGATGAATTTGAAATCGCCCAGGCTCATGCCGGCGTTGAGGAGCTGGTATTGCGGGCTTGAGCGATACTTCTCGAATTCGAGCGCCCAGGCCGCGTCGGAGAGCGGCGGGATCGCGCCGGTGACCGGCCGCCATTCGGTGATGGAGAGGCCCGAGCCCGTCAGCCGCGTCGCGCCGCCGACCACGACCATGACGAAAACCAGCGCGGCGACGATCCAAAGCCAGCGGCGCACGGCCATGCGGCCGGCGGTCCAGCTGGTTTCGAGAACGGGACGGTCGAGGGCGATGGTCACAGGCTGGAGCTTTGCGTCGTTTCAGGATTTGCGGTCGCAGATGTCGCGCTTCACAACGGCGCGTCTCGGTGACAGATAGACCCCATGAAAACGCCCGACAACGCCCGCATTGCCGCAGCCGCCTTCTTGCGCAGGGAGACGATCCGATGAGCCGGAGCCGCCGCAAGCTGATCGGGACGATCGCGATCCTCGTCTTCGTCTGCGTCTATGCGCTGGTCGCGATGGCGCTGGCGCAGGGCCGGATCACCGAGGCGCCCAAGCTGGTGCAGACGATCGCCTATATCGCGCTGGGGCTGGCCTGGGTGCTGCCGCTGCTGCCGCTGATCCGGTGGATGGAGCGGAAAGACGGGGTGTAGCGCCATTCATGCTCGGCCTTGTGCCGACCATCCACGACTTTGTCACAGAGCACCACGCCGGAAGACGTGGATGGTCGGGACAAGCCCGACCATGACGGAATGGGCATCGACAGGTCAGGTGACATTCACCCGCCGCCCCTTGTTCCACAGCAGGAACGGCAGGCCCGAGAGCAGCGCCCGCACCGCCGCCTCGCTCTGGTGAAACCCGTTCAGCGAGACGCGCGGCAGCGCCTGGAGATGGCGGGCATGGGGCTCGAAGAGATGGCCCGGCCGTGTCGTCACCGCGCTTGCGAAGCCGGCCTCCTCCGCGAGCGCGAATTCGCGCGGGCCGGCCGAGGTCGGGTCGCCGACCGGATAGGCGAAATGGCGGACGGGGATGCCGAGCTCGGCCTCGAGCCGCGCCTTGCTCTCAGTGATCTCGGCGCGGGCCATCTCGACCGGGTGCCTGGCCAGCATGGGGTGGCTCAGCGTATGCGCGCCGATGGCGACGCCGGGCGCGCCCGACAGCGCGCGCAGCGTCTCCCAGGGCAGGCATTCGCGCTCGACTAGCGCAGCGGCATCGACGCCGGCCTGCTGCGCGAGGTCGGAAATCACCGACAGCAGAGTTGCTTCCGCCTCTTTCCGAAGACGCCAGTAGAGCTGGTCGAAGGCGAGCTGCTTTTCGGCCGGTGTCTCCGTCCGGGCCGAGAAGCCGCCGCCCGGCAGTTTGACCGAAAAGCGCGGCAGGGCGCGGATCGCCTCTTCCAGCTCCAGCCACCAGAGCCGGGCGGTGCGGTCGGCGAAGCCGGGCGTGACGAACATCGTCCAGGGCGCATTGTGCTTCGCCAGCACCGGCCAGGCGTGCTCGACATTGTCGCGATAGCCGTCGTCGAAGGTCAGCGCGACGAAGAAGCGGCCGGGCCTGAACGACGTCAGCCGAGTCAGCGCCTCATCGAGCGAGACGATGTCGTAGCCCTCGGCCCGGATCAGCCGCAGGGTGGCGTCGAGAAATTCGGGCGTGATCTCCAGCAGGCCGTTGGGCTGGAAGGGATCGGCGCTGGCGGGGCGGACATGGTGCAGCGTCAGGATGACGCCGATGCCTTGCGCAAAGCCCTTGCCCCAGCGATCGGCGCGGGTCAGCGCGATCGCCTTGAACACGGCCGAGAAGGCTTTGTGGCGCAGGCTCATTATGTCTCGTCCGCGGCAACCGCTTGCTAACGCTGTTCGCCAAAGCTCGCGCCTGACGGGTCGATCCTGCCCGGTCTGTTCACAATGCCGGGTTAAAACGCTGGCGAATTCCACGCAGCCTCCGGATCGACCGCCTATGTCCGCCCTCGCCGAACGCCCCGCAGCCCTGGCTCTGGTCCCGCGCCAGAGCGCGGCGGCGCGCGGCTACGCCAGCATGGCGGTCGAAAGCGACATCTCGGCCGTCGCCGGGGACTGGCGCGCGCTGGAGGAGACGGCGCTGCTGACGCCCTATCAGGCGCACAACTGGGTCGCCGCCTTCGTCGCCACCGTCGGCCGCGCGCATCGCATGGATTTTCGTCATGTCGTGCTGCGCGACGGGCGCGGCCAGCCTGTGGCGATCCTGCCGCTGGTGCTGACGCGACGCAACGGCATCCGCTTCGCCGAGTTCATCGGCGGCAAGCACGCCAACTACCATATGGGCATTTATGCGCCCGAGTTCGCGGCCGGGCTCGACGTCGGAGCAACGCGCGACATGCTCCTGGAGATCGCGGCGGCGATCGGCGGGCTCGACGCCTTCGTCTTCGTCAACCAGCCGGTCGAGTGGCAGGGCGTCGCCAACCCGATGGCGCTGCTGGCGGCGGGCCCGAGCCCGAGCGGAGCCTACAAGCTCGCGCTCACGGCGGGCGATTGCGACGGCACGCTGCGCCGCGCGATGAGCAGCCATGCCCACAAGAAGCTCAAGAACAAGCGCAACCGCTTTTCGACCTTCGGCCCCTCGCGGGTGGTCAGGGCGACAA
Organism: Allobosea sp.; assembly: GCA_046593015.1. Classification (GTDB taxonomy): domain Bacteria; phylum Pseudomonadota; class Alphaproteobacteria; order Rhizobiales; family Beijerinckiaceae; genus Allobosea. The sequence goes on along the minus strand of JBKJSB010000058.1, from coordinate 9,357 downwards.
GCGACGCCGAGATCGAGCGCGTGATCTCGGCGTTCCTGGCGCAGAAGGCGATGCGGTTCGCCGCCATGGGCATCGCCGACCCCTTCGCCGACCCTGCCATGCGCGCCTTTCTGAAACAGGGCGCCAGCGGGGATCGGCCGGCGCTCCAGCTCTATTCGCTCGATCTCGCCGGCCGTTCGATCGCGACTTATGTCGGCGCGGTGCAGGGACAGCGCTTCTCGGGGATGGCGACCTCGTTCGACATGGAGAGCGAAGTCGCCAAGACCAGCCCGGGCGAAATCCTGCTGATCGACCTGATCAAGCTGCAATGCCAGGCCGGAATCGCCAGTTTCGACCTCGGCGTCGGCGAGGCGCGCTACAAGACGACGATCTGCGACGAGCGCGACGAACTGGTCGACACCTTCGTGCCGGTGACGGCGAAGGGCCGGCTCTTCGCCAGCGTCGCCCGCGCCAGGCGCTCGGCCAAGCGCTGGATCAAGACCCAGCCCCGGCTGCTCAGGCTGGCGCGCCGGGCCTCGGGATTGCTGGACAAGGCGCGCGGCCGCAGCCGCGCCACCGACGAGTAAGGCTCAATTTGCAATCTGATTGAACCTGGGTAATCGCGTTCGGGAGCCTCGACGGAAACCCCTCCCCCCTTGTGGGGAGGGGAAGGGGTGGGGGGCGTGGGGCCAGAGCGATCAATTCGACGTTTAGCCATATCGCCGCTGCAGGCTCAGCTTTTCCCAGAGCTCGCTCACCCGGTCGTTCGCCCCCCACCCCTGCCCCTCCCCACGAGGGGGAGGGGTTCGCGTGGCGCCTCTCGCGCCTCGACCTGAATGCGAAGTGCTTTCTGAATGCGAAGTGCTTTTGGACTCAGACCTCGGCAGCGTCCCGCTCGCGCGCATCGAAGGGCAGTCCCTGGCCGTCTTGGAGCTGGTCCAGCACCAGCGAGACCGGTGCCTTGGTGAGGTCCGACAGGCGATAGGCCGCCTCGACCGCATGGCCGTTGCTGGCTTGCCCCGCCATGACGAGCCCGCCCTGGGCGCGCGCGGCCAGCGGCGAAAGCACTGCGCTGTCGTCGTTGGAGGCGGCGGCGACGAGCACCCAGTCATAGGTCTCGCAGAGCGCATCGAGCGCGACCTCGACGAGGTCGGGCGCGGCCAGCACGGCATCGCGGCCGGCATGGCCGGGGCCGATGCGATGCAGACGCGAGCCGGGTTCGCGCATGATGATGTCGGAGAACAGCGCCTCGCCGGCGAGCAGCTCGGAGAAGCCCGGCTCGCGGCGGTCTCGGTCGGCGACGAGATCGACGATGATGCAGCGGCAGCGGCGCGAGAGATGCTCGGCGAGATCGCGCGCCGTGGTCGCGCCGACGCCGCCGCCGTCCAGCACCAGAAGCAGCGGGGCCATGCCGCGCGCCGGCTCCTCGATGCGGGCGGCGAGTTCGACCAGAGTCTGCTCGGGCCGCTCGGGATCGAGCGTGAGCTGGCCGAGCCGGCCCGCATGGGTCAGCAGGCCCGCGACGCGCTCGCGGCGCGGATCGGTGCGCGGCGCGGCCGCTGCCTGACCGACCCAGCCCGGCGCGCGGCGCGGGGCGTTGGCGGGCGCGCCGGCCTGGCCGTTGAGCAGTTCGCGCGAGACGATGGTGGCGAGCGCGACGAGGAAGGTCGCCAGCGTCGCGACGATCATGGTCGGGATCTTCTTGGGGAAGGACGGCTCGGTCGGCTCGATGGCGCGCGAGATTACGCGGGCGTCGGCGGGCGTGGCGTTGACGGCGTCGCGGGCGACAGCCTCGCGATAGCGCAGCATGTATTGTTCGAGCTGGTCGCGCAGCGTCTTGGCCTCGCGCTCCAGCGCACGGAGCTGGACCTCGCTGTCGTTTGCGCCGGAGACGTTCTTCTTCTGGCCGTCGAGCGCGGCGGTGAAGCTCTCGATGCGCTGATTGGCGATCTTGGCCTCGTTCTCCAGCGTGCGCACGGTGCGTTCGGCAGCGCCCCTGAGCTGCCCTTCGAGATCGGCGAGCTGGGCGGTGAGCTCCTTGATGCGCGGATGCTCGGAGAGCAGGTTGCGCGATTCGAGCGCGATCTGGGCGCGCAGGTTGACGCGCTGCTCGATCAGCCGGCGGATGAGCTCGTTATTGGCGACGTCCGGAATCTCGAAGGTGCGGCCCTGCCGGATCGCATCGCGGATCAGCCCGGCCTTGGCCTGCGCCTCGGCCTGCTGGCGGCGCGCATCGGAAAGCTGGGTCGAGAGGTCGGCGAGCTGCTGCGAGGTGATGGTGGTGTTGTTGGCGCCGACCAGCAGCCCGTTGCGCGAACGGAACTCCTCGACCTTGGCCTCGGCCTCCGCGACGCGCTTGCGCAGGGGCTCGATCGTGGTCGAGAGCCAGGAGGAGGCGCTGCGGGCGGTGTCCTGCTTGGCGGCTTCCTGCGTCTCGAGATAGGTGTTGGCGATGATGTTGGCGCCCTTGGCGGCCAGCGCCGGATCCTGCGAGGTGAACTCGACGGAGACGATGCGCGACTTGCCGACGGGGAAGACCAGCAGCCGGTCGTAATATTTCTCCAGCACGCGCTCCTCGGGCGAGCGGTCGGCCGGATGGGCGCCGAGCCCGATCAGCACGCCGATCTTCTTGAGCGCGTTCAGCGCACCCGCGCCCGAATCGAATTCGCTGTTGCCGACGAGGCCGATGCGCTTGATCGCCTCGCGCGCCAGATCGCGCGACATGATGAGCTGGACCTGGCTTTGCACGGCCTCGCTGTCGAACTGCTGGCCGCCGCCCTCCCCGCCGCTGCCGTTCTGGCCGGGGCGGGTGTAGAAGCTGTCGCGATTCTCCAGCAGGAGGCGCGCCTCGCCGGTATAGCGCGCCGGAATCAGGTTGACGGCGACGAAGGACAGGCCGAGCGCGGCGAGCGACGGGCCGATGATCCAGGCCTTGCGCCGCTTGATCGCAACCCAGAGGGCCGCGAGATCGAGCATGTCGCCCCGGTTCTCGCCGGCATCCCGCATCTGGCTTTCGGTGTGAGCGGTCATGACCCATCCATTCACGCAAAACTGTCGCCCATTCGGAGGGACGCAGGGTCAAGCAAACCCGATTAAGGTTAGTGACCGGTTAATGTCGCAAACGGATGCCCCTCTCGGGTGCGACAACTATCGAGAGCTGCGGACGTGACGCGACACGCTTTGTTAACCACGTCGACCTAACTCTGAACCCAGTTTCTGCATGGGTATCGCACGTGATGAGTCGACAGCTCGCCTCTCTCGCACTGGCCGCCGCCCTGGCGGCGGGCGCCTGCGCGCCGCGCTATGTCGCGTCAGAATACGCGGTCGCCGAGGCGCAGGGGCCCTATCGCCTCGCAAGCGGCGACCGGCTCAGGATCATCGTGTTCGGGCAGGACAACCTCTCCAATATCTATGCGGTCGATGGCGGCGGCCGGATCTCGATGCCGCTGATCGACACGGTCGACGCTCAGGGGCGCACCACGCAGCAGCTCGAACGGGCTATCGAGGCCAAGCTGCGCGGAGGCTTCCTGCGCGAACCGCAGGTCTCCGTCGAGGTCGATGCCTACCGCCCCTTCTTCGTTTTGGGCGAGGTCACGAATTCGGGCCAGTTTCCCTACGTCAACGGCATGACCGTGCAGACGGCGGTCGCCATCGCCGGCGGCTTCTCGCCGCGCGGGCAGCGCTCCTGGGCCGAGGTCACGCGGCAGGTCGACGGGCAGCTGATCACGGCCTCGGTGCCGATCACCTATGCCGTGCAGCCCGGCGACACCATCGTCATCAAGGAACGCTGGTTCTGAAGGAACAGCGGGAGATCGCCATGACGGACGCCGCCCCCGCGCGCCGGCTGCGCATCCTGCATGTCTTCCGGGCGCCGCTCGGCGGGCTGTTCCGCCACGTTCAGGATCTGGCGCGCGGCCAGGTCGCGCGCGGGCACGATGTCGGCATCTTCTGCGATTCGACCACGGGAGGCGCGCGCGCCGACCAGGTCTTCGCCGAGCTTGTCCCACAGCTTGCGCTCGGCGTAACGCGGGTGCCGATGTCGCGCTATCCGAGCTTCACCGATGCGAAGGCTCAAGCAAGCGCAGCCTCCACGCGAAAAAGGCTCGCACCCGACATCGTCCATGCCCATGGCTCGAAAGGCGGGGTCTATGCGCGTCTGCCTGCGCTGGTGACGCCGAAACGCCGCTACGTCACCGCCTACACCCCCCATGGCGGCAGCTTCAATTACAAGCCCGGCGGCATCGAGCATAAGGTCTATATGGCGGTCGAGCGCCTGCTGGAGCGCGCCACCGACATGTTCCTTTTCGAGAGCGCCTTCATCGCCGGGCGTTTCGAGGCCCATATCGGGCACATGCCGGCAACCGACCATCGCATCGTTCTGAACGGCATTTCGGAGGCCGAGTTCGAGCCGATCGACCATGCGCAGGCCGGCTTCGACCTCGTCTATCTCGGCGAGTTGCGCTCGGCCAAGGGCGTCGACACGCTGATCGAGGCGCTCAGCCTGCTGAAGACGCGCGACGGCCTGACGCCGCGCATGCTGATCGTCGGTTCGGGCCCTGACGAAGCTGAACTAAAGCGGATGACGGTACAGCAGGGCGTCGACGCGCAATGCGTGTTCGAGCCGCCGGGGCCGATCCGCAAGGCGCTGTCGCAGGCGCGCATCATGGTGATCCCGTCGCGGGCCGAATCGCTGCCCTATGTCATTCTGGAGGCGGCGGCCGCGGCCCAGCCGCTGATCTCGACCGATGTCGGCGGCATCAAGGAGATCTATGGCCCGGCGCATCGCGGCCGGCTGATCCCGCCCAACGACCCGGTGATCCTGGCCGACGCGATCCGGGCCACGCTGGCGACGCCGGACATCGAGCGACGGGCGCAGGCCGCCGACCTCGCCGAGCATGTGCGCCAGAATTTCGCGCTCGATGCGATGATCGACGGGGTGCTCGCAGCCTATGGCGAGGCCATGACGGCGCGCGGGACCTGAGCGCTGCCCCTATAGCAGCTTCAGCGCCACCACGCCGGCGATGACGAGCCCGATCCCGGCCCAACCGCCGGGACGAATGCGCTGACCGAAGACGAGCGCGCCGACGATCGCGGTGATCACCAGTCCGGCCCCGCCCCAGACCGCATAGGCGACGGACAGGTCCATGCCGCGGATCGCCTGCGCCAGCGCCGCGAAGGCGCCGATGACGAGGGCGACGCCGAGCACGCCATGGCCTTTGCGCCTCATGCCGTCGGAAAGCTTGAGCAGCCAGGTTCCGCCGACTTCGAGGATGACGGCCAGCGCTAGCCAGAGCAGGGCCAGCGACTGCGGAAGAAGGGGGGCGATCATGCCGGGCTCCCCTCTTCGTCACCTCCGCCGCTGGCGACGCCACGCTCGAGCAGCACGATGCCGGCGATGATCGCGGCGAGCGCCGCTATGCGCCCGGGAGTCAGATGCTCGCCGAAGAACCAGTGCCCGGCAGCGGCGATGCCGACGATGCCGAGCCCCTCCCAGACCGCATAGGCGACCGCGAGCGGGATGACCCGCAGCGCGACGCTGAGCAGGGCGAAGGACAGTCCGATCAGGAGGAGAGGCAGGATGGCGACGAGCAGTGGGCCTGAGACGAACGACTTCAGCGCGGCCGTCGCGACGATCTCGACGGCGATGGCCGCGAGCAGAATCAACCAGTGGAAAGACATGGAGCACACAGGGCGAAGCAGATTCAGGACGGCGCGGGTGCGGGTCCGGTCGGCTCGGCAATCGTTTGAGTTTTTAGGACGAGTTCCAGAATAAGACTTCGGCGGAGGTCTCCGCCCAAGCAGCACAGCGTCATGTCCGGAGACGGCTCTCGCCGGGGACATGTTCCGCTCAAAAATGTGCTTCTCAGACACTCATCGCGAGCGGATATGCCCGAAAACTGTATTTCTGTCAACGCAAGGGCGTCGTTTCATCACTTTCCTGGAAACGTCGAGCGCATTCCCGATCAAGAAAAACGGTATCAATACCTTGATCGGTCGGGCGAAAAACAGCTTTCCTGAAACCGTCCTCCGCACGCGCCTTCGCGGCGAACGGTTGCGCGATATCGCGCCCGCCCCGGCCTGACCTTCCGCGAATCCCCGAAAACAGCGAGGCGTCCGATTAAGCCTTCCGTGAGCATTTTGGAGTAGCGCTTGGTCAAGATCGACGGGCATCGCCTCGCCGGTCGGACCAGGGATGTGACGTCATGGGCGCCTTCGATGTTCGCGATCTGATCAAGGTCGATGCGGCCTCCGCAGCCACGGCCGAGATGGCCGGCGTCGATGCGGCACGCCCGACCCGCGTCTTCCACCCGCTGGCCGAACGCATCGCCGCCATGCCGGTCAAGCGGACCCTGTCGCCGGTGATGATCGAAGGCTTCGTGCGTCTGTTCGACGTGCTGGCTGTGGTCGGCGTCGGCGGGTTCGTCTACTGGCTCTACGTCGCCGGCAATGTCGAAAGCTCGACGACCTACCAGATCACGATCCCGCTGCTCGCCGTGGGCGCGCTCGGCACCTTCCAGGCCCTGCAACTCTACCATGTCGGCGCATTGCGCCATTTCATCACCATGGCGGTCAGACTCACGGCGGGCTGGACCACGCTGTTCCTGATCACGCTGGCGGCCTTCTTCTTCCTGAAGATCGGCGACCAGGTCTCGCGCGTCTGGCTGGCGAGCCTTTATGCCGGCGGGCTTGGCGCGCTGCTGTTCGAGCGGCTCTGCGTCACGCTGTGCGTACGCCACCTCACCCGGATGGGCCGGCTGGAGCGCCGCACCGCGATCGTCGGCGGCGGCGAGGCCGGCGAGGCGCTGATCAAGGCGCTGGAGATGCAGCGCGACACGGGCCTGCGCGTCTGCGGCGTGTTCGACGACCGCAACGACGACCGCTCGCCCGATCTCGTCGCGGGCTATCCCAAGCTCGGCACGATCGACGATCTCGTCGAGTTCGCGCGCCGCACCAAGCTCGACCTGGTGATCTTCACGCTGCCGATCTCGGCCGAGGCGCGGCTACTCACCATGCTGCGCAAGCTCTGGGTGCTGCCGATCGACATCCGGCTTTCTGCCCACATGTCGAAGCTGAGGTTCCGGCCGCGATCCTATTCCTATATCGGCGCCGTGCCGGTGCTCGACGTGTTCGACCGGCCGATCGCGGACTGGGACATCGTCGTCAAGTTCCTGTTCGACAAGGTCGTCGGCACGCTGGCGCTGATCGCGCTGTCGCCGCTGATGATCGCCACCGCGATCGCGATCAAGCTCGATTCGAAGGGGCCGGTGCTGTTCCGGCAGAAGCGCTACGGCTTCAACAACGAGCTGATCGAGGTGTTCAAGTTTCGCTCGCTCTATCATGAGATGAGCGACTTCGCCGCCAGCAAGCAGGTCACCAGGGACGATCCGCGCGTCACCCGGGTGGGCCGCTTCATCCGCAAGACCTCGATCGACGAATTGCCGCAGCTCTTCAACGTCGTGCTGAAGGGCGATCTCTCGCTCGTCGGCCCGCGCCCGCATGCGGTCCACGCCAAGGCCGAGAACCGCGCCTATGAGCAGGTCGTCGACGGCTATTTCGCCCGCCACAAGGTCAGGCCCGGCATCACCGGCTGGGCTCAGGTCAATGGCTGGCGCGGCGAGACCGACACCGAGGACAAGATCCAGCGCCGCGTCGAGCACGACCTCTACTACATCGAGAACTGGTCGGTGCTGCTCGACATCTACATCCTGATCAAGACGCCGCTTTCGCTGATGACCAAGAACGAGAATGCCTATTGAGCGCGCTCGCCGACCGCACCGACCCCTCGCATGGCCGCCCGCGCGGCCTGACGATCTCGTACGCCGCGATCAAGCGCGGCACGCTCTGGCTGCTGGCGGCCTGCAGCGGCTTCGCGCTGATCGAGCCCTCGCCCTATGAGCTCGTCTTCCTGCTGACGCTGTTCGTGTTCGCGCTGACGGGCGTGCGCTTCTCGCAGAAGCTGATCCCGCTGGCGCTGCTGCTGCTGCTCTACAATCTCGGCGGCGTCATCTCGCTGATCCCGTGGATGGACGAGGCGCCCTCGGTGCGCTTCACCGCCGTCTCGGTCTATCTGATGATCACGGCGATCTTCCTCGCCGCGATCATGGCCGACGACGCGTATGGCCGCATCGAGACGCTGCGCAAGGGCTACCTCTTCGCCGCCTGGTGCGCGAGCCTTGCCGGCCTGCTCGGCTATTTCGACGTGGCGGGGCTGGGCTCGGTGTTCTCGCTGTACGGCCGCGCCTCGGGCACCTTCAAGGACCCCAACGTGCTCGGGCCCTTCCTGGTTCTGCCGATCGTGTTTGCGCTGCAGCACATCCTGATCGGCCGGATCGGCCTGCTGCGCGGGCTTGCCATCATGAGCCTGCCGCTGGCGGCGCTCTTCCTGACGTTCTCGCGCGGCGCCTGGGGCAATCTCGCGGCCGCGGCGCTGATGATGATCGCGCTGACCTTCCTGACCTCGCCCAACGCCTCGCGGCGGACGCGCATTGTCTTCCTGACGCTGGTCGCGCTTGGTGCGCTCGTCGTGGCGCTGCTGGTCGCGCTGTCGTTTGAGAACATCCGCGCGGTCTTCGAGGTGCGCGCCACGCTCGACCAGACTTACGACCAGGGCGTCACCGGCCGTTTCGGCAACCAGCTGCGCTCGATCCCGCTGCTGCTCGACCTGCCCAACGGTTTCGGGCCGCTGCGCTTCCGCTTCTTCTTTCCGGAAGACCCGCACAACGTCTACATCAACGCCTTCGCCTCCTATGGCTGGCTCGGTGGCTTCGCCTGGCTCGGCCTGATGGCCGCCACGGCTTATGTCGGCTGGACGCTGGTGTTCCGCCGCACGCCGACGCAGAACCACGCGATCGTGCTCTGGTCGGTGCTGTTCGTCACGATCCTGCAGGGCATCCAGATCGACACCGACCACTGGCGGCATTTCTACCTGCTGCTCGGGCTGGTCTGGGGGCTGGCGGCGCTGCGAGCGGAGCACGAACCCAAGTAGCGTTTTCGGGATGCTTTGATTAACCTCTGCTCACCAAAACGACTGTGGGCCATTCTTTTTTTGGGAAAACCATGGCGCAGGACACATCAATTGAGTGGACCGATGCGACGTGGAACCCAGTCACGGGTTGCACGAAGATCAGTCGAGGCTGCGACAACTGCTATGCAGAGCGTTTTTCGGAACGGTTTCGCGGAGTTTCTGGCAACGCCTTCGAGCACGGCTTCGACCTGACCCTTCGACCCGAGCGCCTTGAGCAACCACTAAGTTGGAAGCGGTCGAAGATGATCTTTGTCAACTCGATGTCAGACTTGTTCCATAAGGACGTGTCGGACGCATTCATTTCCAAGGTATTCGACACGATGGAGAATGCGAACTGGCATACTTTCCAGTTG
>JBKJSB010000186.1:0-7346 GCA_046593015.1 Allobosea sp. | reverse complement strand
CAATGGCGAGGAGACCTTCTCGGGCGGGCGCTATCTGCTCGACACGATCAAGAGCGCCGATCTCGGCGCGACGCGTGGCGGCAAGACGATCCTCGACTTCAATTTTTCCTATTATCCGTCCTGCGCCTATTCCGAGGCCTGGGTCTGTCCGCTCTCGCCTTTCGAGAACCGCCTGCCGGTCGCCGTGCGCGGCGGCGAACGCGATCCGCTGTCGTGAGCGGCGATGGGCCGCGTTTCAGCCACGGCACGCCGCTTGCGTGGCCGTTTCATGCTTTCCCGCCGGGCTCGCTTGCGCCGCCCGGCATAGCCGCTAGCCTGATCGCCAGATCGACCAGAGAAGGATGAGACCCATGCGCCTCGCCAGAACGCTGCTCGCCGCCGCCGCGCTGATCGCGGCCGGCCTCTCAACCGCCGCCGCCCAGACCATCAAGATCGGCTCGAAAAACTTCACCGAGCAGTTCGTCGTCGCCGAGCTTTATGCCGCAGCGCTGGAAGGCGCGGGCTTCAAGGTCGAGCGCAAGATCAATCTCGGCGGCACGCTCGTCGCCCATGAGGCGCTGAAGAGCGGCGCGATCGACCTCTATCCCGAATACACAGGCACCGGCCTGAACGCCGTGATGAAGGCGCAGGGCGTGACCGAGACCGACCCCGAGAAGGTGCGCTCCATGGTCAAGGCCTTCTACGAGAAGGAGTTCAACCTGACCTGGCTGAAGCCGTCCGGCATCAACAACGGCTACGCCATCGCGGTTCGCCCCGAGACGGCCAAGGAATACAACCTCAAGACCCTGTCCGATCTCGGCAAGGTCGCCGGCAAGCTCCGGCTCGGGGCGGGCACCGAATTCGTCGATCGCCGCGACGGCATCAAGGGGCTGGAGGAAGTCTACGGCATCAAATTCGCCGAGTTCAAGCAGTTCGCCGCGTTGCGCCTGCGCTACGAGGCGCTGAACCAGAAGCAGATCGAGGTCGCCAACGGCTTCTCGACCGACTGGCAGATCGCGGCGGACAAGTTCGTCGCGCTCGACGACGACAAGTCGCTGTTCCCGCCCTATTTCCTCGCCCCCGTGGTGCGCCGCGAGATCGAGGCCAATCCGAAGATCGTCGAGATTCTCGACAAGGTCGGCGCGACGCTCGACAACACCGTGATGCAGGAGCTGAACCGGCAGGTCGAGGTCGACAAGAAGGAGCCGCGCGTCGTCGCGGCGGCGTTCCTGAAGGCCAAGGGGTTGGTGAACTGAGCGCGACAGCGGCTGTCGAGGACGCGGAAGGCCATCCTCCGGTCGTCCTCGGCGATGCGCCCATCGGCACGGAGGCGATCCGAGCGATCGCTCTCGATTTCGCGCTGGTTCGTCTGCATGAGTCGGTCGCCCCGCGTCTGGCGGCCGCGCGGGCGGTCGTGTTGCGCGCGCTCGCGCGCGGCGACAGCGTCTATGGCCTGACCACGGGACTGGGCGCCGCCGTCGATACGCGGCTGGACGCTGACGCGATCCCGGCCTTTCAGGCGCGTGCGATCCGGGCGCGGGCCGTCGGCGTCGGCGAGAGGCTTTCGACCGCTGAGGTGCGCGCCATGCTGGCGGCGCGCCTCGTCGCCATCTGCCACGGCGCGTCCGGCCTTTCGCCCGAACTGGCCGGGACGATCGCCGCCATGCTGAACGCCGGCGTCCATCCGGTGGTGCGGCGCATCGGCTCGCTCGGCGAGGCCGATCTCAGCCCGCTCGCGCAGGCCTTCCTGCCGTTGGTCGGCGAGGGCGAGGCGGAGTTCAGGGGTGCCATCATGCCCGGCGGCGAGGCCATGGCGGCGGCGGGGATCGCACTGCCCGCGCTTGGCCCCAAGGACGGACTGGCCCTGCTCAACGCGAATGCGCAGAGCGTCGGCCTGGCCGCGCTGGCGGTCGAGGCCATGCACAGGGCCAGTCATGCCGGCTTGATGGCTGGCGCGCTGTCGCTGGAAGGTTTTCGCGCCAATCTGTCGCCGCTCGACGACGACCTCGCCGCTATGCGGGCCATGCCCGGCCACAAGGTCGGGGTCAGGTTATTGCGCAACCTTCTGTCCGGCAGCGATCTGTTCGAGCCCGGATGCGCGCGGCGGCTGCAGGACCCGATCTCGTTCCGGTGCCTCGCCCCCGTGGCCGGACATGCGATCAACGCGGTCGCGGCCGCGAGCCTCGCCGTCGACAACGAAATCGCCAGCGCCCCTGACAGTCCCGCCGTGCTGGTCGCGCGCGACACGCTGCTGTCCAGCGTCAATTTCGACACGACCGAGCTTGCGTTGACCTTCGAAGCCGCCGGGCTCGCGCTCTCGCATCTGGCCGCCACCTCAGCCGCGCGGATCACGAAGCTGATGTCGCCGGCGATGAGCGATCTCCCGCGCTTCCTGACGCGCCATGGTGGCGCGCATTCCGGCTTCGCCACCAGCCAGAAGACCGCAGCCGCGCTGGAGGCCGAAATTCGCCACCTCGCCTTGCCGCTGGGCGCGATGACACTGCCCGTTGCCGATGGTGTCGAGGATTATGCGCCGATGACGCCGGCCATCGTCGAGAAGACGCATGCCATTGCGAAGCGTCTTGCGCGGCTTTCCGCGATCGAACTCGTTGTGGCGGCCGAGGCCGTCGATCTGCGCGGCGCGATCACGCTTGGGCGCGGAACGGCCGCGGCGCACGCCTTCGTGCGCCGCCATGTCGCCCGCCTCGACGACGACCGCCCGATGGGCGGCGAATACGAGGCGCTTGCGCTGGTGATCGAGGCCGGCGACCTGATGCTGGCCGATATGGCGACCGGCGATGGGGCCGAGCCATGACCTGGGCGATCGAGAACTGGGACAGGCTGCTGATCGCGCTCTGGGAGCATATCCGGCTGGTCGGCGCGGGGCTTTTGATCTCGCTCGTCATCGGCCTGCCGCTCGGCGTGCTCTCGGCGCGCAAGCCGCGCTTCTATCTCGCCGTGCTGCTGGTCTCGGGCGCGCTCTACACCGTGCCGGCGCTGGCGATCTTCGCGCTCCTGATCCCGGTTCTGGGGCTCGGTTTCGGTCCGGCGGTGGTCGCGCTGGTGATGTATGCGCTGCTGATCATCATCCGCAATGTCGCCACGGGCCTGCGCGAGATCTCGCCCGATATCCTCGACGCCGCCGACGGCATGGGCTTTGGCCGCTGGCGCAGGTTGCTTGCGGTCGAATTGCCGCTGGCCCTGCCGGTGATCATCGCCGGCATCCGCATCACCGTGGTGACTCAAGTATCGGTCGCGACGGTGGCCGCCTTCATCAATGCCGGCGGGCTCGGCGACATCATCTTCCAGGGCATCACCCAGGATTTCGGCGAGAAGGTCGTGGTCGGCGCGGTCACATGCTCGGCGCTGGCCATCGCCTGCGACGAAAGCCTGCGCCGGGTCGAGATGCGCCTGCGCGCCGCACAGGCGGAGAGCGTCTGATGTGGCAATGGATTAGCGACAACCCCGGCATCTTCGGCACGGCCGTGAACAACCATCTCCAGCTTTCGGGCGTGGCGCTCGCCGCCGTCATCCTGATCGCGCTGCCGCTCGGGCTCGCCCTGACTCGCCATCGCCGTTTCGCCAATGCCGCCATCGCCATCGTCAACATCCTGCGCACCGTGCCCTCGCTGGCGCTGCTGGTGATCATGCTGCCGCTGCTGGGGACGGGCTTCCTGCCGTCCGCCGTGGCGCTGGTGCTCTACGGCCTGCCGGCGCTGCTGCTGAACACCTATACGGGCCTGGTCGAGGTCGACGCCGACATCGTCGAGGCGGCGCGGGGGCAGGGGCTGTCCGACCGGCAGGTGATGACGCAGATCGAGATCCCGCTCGCCTTGCCGGTGATCTTCGCCGGCATCCGCACGGCGGCGGTCCAGATCGTCTCGGCGGCGACGCTGGCCGCCTTCATCGGCGGCGGTGGGCTCGGCGAGCTGATCACGGCCGGCATGGCGAACTTCAACTTTCCGCAGCTCGTCGCCGGCGCGGTCGCCGTCGCCCTGCTGGCGCTGTTCGTCGAACTCGCCTTCGCGGGGCTCGAACGGCTGCTGACGCGGCAACTGCGCATGGGTGCTGCATGACGATAAGGTTCGAAGCCGTCACCAAACTTTTTCCCGGCGTCGCGCGACCGGCCGTCGATGCGCTCGACCTGACGATCGAGAAGGGGAAAATTTGCGTGCTGATCGGCCCGTCGGGCTGCGGCAAGACCACGACGATGCGCATGGTCAACCGGCTGATCGAGCCGACGTCGGGCCGCATCTTCGTCGGCGAGCAGGACGTCACCAAAGGCGATCCGGTCGAGCTGCGCCGGCATATCGGCTACGTCATCCAGCAGATCGGCCTGTTCCCGCATATGACGATCGCCGAGAACGTCGCGACGGTGCCGAAACTGCTCGGCTGGCCCGACCCTCGGACCAAAGCCCGCGTCGAGGAAATGCTGGCGCTGGTCGGGCTCGATCCGGGCCAGTTCCTGAACCGCTATCCGCGCCATCTCTCGGGCGGGCAGCGCCAGCGCGTCGGCGTGGCGCGCGCGCTCGCCGCCGATCCGCCGGTGATGCTGATGGACGAGCCCTTCGGGGCGGTCGATCCCGTGGTGCGCGGCCGGCTGCAGGACGAGTTCCTCGCCATCCTGAAGCGGCTGGAGAAGACCGTGATCCTGGTGACGCACGACATCGACGAGGCGATCCGCATGGGCGACGTCGTCGCGATCATGCGCGACGGCAAGCTGGTGCAATACGACACGCCCGACCGGCTGCTGGCGGCGCCCGCCAATGCGTTCGTCGCCGATTTCGTCGGGGCCGACCGGGCGCTGCGGCGGCTTTCGCTGGTGAAGGCCGACGTGCTGGCCGAGCCCGGCGAAGCGGCGTCCGGCCCGCGCCTCCCTGCGCAGGCCAATCTGCGCGAGGTGCTGGCCATGCTGCTGGCCGCCGGCGCGGACGAGGCGACGCTCACCGGCCCGGATGGCACGGCGATCGGCAAGGTGACGCTGGCCGCGATCCGCGCGCGCGGCGCCGCCGCCTGACGCTCTACGCCGGCGCGGGATCAAGCGCGTCGCATTGCGCCAGCATGGCGCGGGCGATCTCGGCCTCGCCCATGATCGTCAGCGTCGCGCCGCATCTGGTGAGGTGCTCGACGGCGGCGTCCGAATGGGCGCGCGCGATGATCGGCAGGTCGGGATTGTTCGCCCTCGCCTGCTCGCAGACCTGGCCCGCCTCGAAATTCTCCGGGATCGCCACGAAGAGCCGCTTCGCCCGCGAGAGCCCGGCGGCGGCGAGCACCTGAGGATCGGCCGCATTGCCGGCCAGAACCTGCGCCCCGTCGCGTTTGGCCGCCGCGATGCCCTGCGGCTGTTCCTCGATGACGAGCACGGCATGGCCCTGGCCCGTCAGCCCCGCGCCCAGCAGCGCGCCGACGCGGCCGTAACCGACCACGACCATATGGTCGGACAGCGTCGTCGGGAGGATGTCGCGCTCCGGCTCGGGTTCCGGCTCGGGCCGGGCGGCGCTCGGCTTCGGCTTGACCGGGGTCGTCTCGGAGGCGAAGCGGTCAACCAGCGCAAACAGGACCGGGTTGAGCAGGATCGAGAGGATCGCGCCGGCCAGGATCAGGTCGCGGCCCTGCTCGGGCAGGATCTTCAGCGAGACGCCGAGCCCGGCGAGGATGAAGGAGAACTCGCCGATCTGCGCGAGGCTCGCCGAGATCGTCAGCGCGACCGCATCGGAGCGGCCGAAGGCGCGCATGATCAGCCAGGCCGCCAGCGACTTGCCGATCAGGATGATCGCGAGCGTGGCGATCAGCGGCAGCGGCGCGCGCAGCAGGATCGCGGGGTCGAACAGCATGCCGACCGAGACGAAGAACAGCACGGCGAAAGCGTCGCGCAGCGGCAGGGATTCCTCCGCCGCGCGCTGGCTCAGCGGCGATTCGCTCAGGATCATCCCGGCAAAGAAGGCCCCGAGCGCAAAGGAGACGCCGAACAGGCTCGCCGCCATGAAGGCGACGCCGAGCGCGATCGCCAGGACCGCCAGCCTGAACAGTTCGCGCGAGCCGGTATGGGCGACCCAATGCAGGATCCACGGAATGATCCGGCGGCCGACGATCAGCATGAAGGCGACGAACGCACCGACCTTGGCCAGCGTCAGCCCGAGCACGCCCCACAGGCCGAGCTCGAAGCGGCCGGCCAGCGGCACCGGAGTTCCCGGATTGGAGCCGTTCAGCGCATCGGCCACGGCCGGGATCATCACCAGCGCCAGCACCATGGCGAGGTCCTCGACGATCAGCCAGCCAACCGCGATCTTGCCTTTCTCGGTCTGGACGAGGCGTCGTTCCTGCAGCGCGCGCAGCAGCACGACGGTGCTGGCGACCGAGAGCGCCAGCCCGAAGACGAGGCCCGCGATCACGCTCCAGCCGAGCGCCAATCCAAGCCCCAGCCCGAGCAGCGTCGCGGCCGCGATCTGGACGAGCGCGCCCGGCACCGCGATGGCCCGGACCGAGAGCAGGTCCTTCAGCGAGAAATGCAGGCCGACGCCGAACATCAGCAGGATGACGCCGATCTCGGCGAGTTCGTTGGCCAGCCCCTGGTCGGCGACAAAGCCCGGCGTGAACGGGCCGACCGCGACGCCGGCGAGCAGATAGCCGACGAGCGGCGAGACCTTCAGCTTCTGCGCCAGCGCCCCGAAGACGAAGGCGAGGCAGAGGCCCGCGACGAGAATGGCGATGAGCGGGCCGTGATGCATCGAATCTCCAGGTCGATCGGGGGGCGGCGGCCACCGGACCTTGCGGTCTGGAAGCGGCGATTTCAACCTTTGCGCGCCATGGATGACGCCTTCGCAAAAATCGTCGAGACTGCCGCGATCAGCCCGTTCGACACAGGAAGGCAGCGAGATGACGGCGACGTTCCGGGCGCTTTGCGCCGCAACCCTGCTCCCCTTGGTGACGGGGGCCGCCCTTGCCGCCGAGCCGGCCTGCGAGCCGATCGTCAAGGCGAGCCTGGCAGGCCCGCAGCAGAGCGCGCGCCACCGCGTCTCCATGGCCGGGACGGTGATCGAGAGCGTCATGCTCAAGGATGCGATGTTCATGCGCGAAGCGCCGACCGCGCCCTGGCGTCGCGTGCCGATGGACGGCGCGAAACGCCGCGCCATGGCGGAGCAGGCGCTCGCGATGCTGCCCTTCAGCCAATGCACGGGACCGGTCTTCGAGACGCGCGGCGGCGTCGCGATGGCGGTCTATGCCTACAGGCAGGCAAATCCGCTGACGCCGGGCAAGCTCGATTCGAGCCGCATCTGGATCGGTCGCGACGACGGCCTGCCGCGACGGCTCGAATCCGATGGCGGCGTCGTCGCCGAGATCGAATACGGGGACTTCAAGGCGCCGCA
>JBKJSB010000047.1:0-10138 GCA_046593015.1 Allobosea sp. | reverse complement strand
AGGCCGTCGCCAAACTCACCGGCGCGCCGGTGAGTTTGGCGACGGCCTCGACATGCGCGACGTCGCCGT
The DNA here is from genome assembly GCA_046593015.1 of Allobosea sp. Classification (GTDB taxonomy): domain Bacteria; phylum Pseudomonadota; class Alphaproteobacteria; order Rhizobiales; family Beijerinckiaceae; genus Allobosea. The sequence goes on along the minus strand of JBKJSB010000047.1, from coordinate 10,069 downwards.
CGAGCCTGATCTTCGCGCCGAGCCTGGCCAGTTCCTGCACATGCATGAAGCGGTTCTCGAAGATGGTCTCGCGGATGCGCGAGGTGCCCTTGGCCCGCGTCATCAGCGCCATGAACTGCGCCTGCAGATCGGTCGGGAAGCCGGGGAACGGGTCGGTGTCGATATCGACCGCGTTCAGGCCATGGCCGTTGCGGCGCACGCGGATGCCCTCATTGGTCGAGGTCACCTCGGCCCCGGCCTTGACGATGGCGTCGAGCGCCGATTGCAGCAGGTCGGCCCGCGCGCCTTCCAGCACGACGTCGCCGCCGGTCATCGCGACCGCCATCGCATAGGTGCCGGTCTCGATCCGGTCCGGCAGCACGGCGTGATGCGCGCCGCCCAGCCGCGCGACGCCGGTGATCACGATCCGGCTCGAGCCCGCGCCCTCGATCTTCGCGCCCATCTTGGACAGGCAGGCGGCGAGATCGACGACCTCCGGCTCGCGCGCGGCGTTCTCGATCACCGTCGTGCCCTGCGCCAGAACGGCCGCCATCAGCGCGGTATGCGTGCCGCCGACCGTCACTTTCGGGAAGACGATCTCGGCTCCTTTGAGACCTTTTGGCGCCCGCGCCAGCGCATAGCCGTTCTCGATCGTGATCTCGGCCCCGAGTTGTTCCAGCGCCATCAGCAGCAGATCGACCGGCCGCGTGCCGATGGCGCAGCCGCCCGGCAGCGAGATCTTGGCCTCGCCCATCCGCGCCAGGATCGGGGCGATGACCCAGAAGCTCGCCCGCATGGTCGAGACCAGTTCATAGGGGGCGCAGGTATCGACGATCTGGCGGGCGGTGAGCGAGATGGTCTGGCCGGTCTCGGCCGACTGGCCGATGCGCTTGCCGGCGACGGAGCGATCGACGCCATGGTTCGACAGGATGCGCGAGAGCGCGGTCACGTCCGACAGGCGCGGGACGTTGACCAGCGTCAGCGTCTCGTCGGTCAGCAGGCTCGCGATCATCAGCGGCAGGGCGGCGTTCTTGGCGCCCGAGATCGGGATCGTGCCAGTCAGCGGCTGGCCGCCGGTGATGCGGATCTTGTCCATCGTCAGTCCTGCTGGAGCGCAGCGGCGCGAGGGGCCGGGCGCATGAAATCAAAGATCAGGACCGGGGAGGTTCGGCCTGGATGGGCTGCTCGGGCTCTTGCGCTAGCGCCTCATCCTGACGGCGGGCGCGTCCCTGCGCCTTGCGGCGCTTCAGGTTCTCGCGCAGGGCGGCGGCAAGGCGCGCCCGCTTCTCGTCGTCGGCGGATGGCTGGCGGGTCACGCAAATCAACTCGGCATGATGGGTTCAACGCCCGGAACACGGCGAATTCGCGGCGCAACCGATAGCCCTGTGTGGCGCATTCGACAAGCACGGCGACAAGGCTCGCGGCGAAACGCCTGCGTGCCAGCATCGGACAGGCGCTGCGCCGGAATGGCTCAGGCGCCTTGGTCCGGCGGCGTTTCAACGGCGACGCATGCCGGTGCGGTCCCCCGTTTCGCCGCGTGGGACGCGAACGCGTCAGACCTGGCACGACTCATGCGTGCATCACCCATCGTTGGATAGCCGAGCGCGGCTCCCCACACGATCGGCCGCGGGTTGCCGAGAGCATTTCCGCGTCAAAATCATTAGCAAACAAACCTTAATGAAATTAACCATTTCCCGGGGTTTTCGTTTACACACTGTTAACTTCGCCTACCGTGATCCAGTGCTTTGTTGCGTTGCCGAAAGAGGGATCAGCGGCATGTTCGCGTCATTTGCCCCGTTCACCGAGACAACCCCTGCGACGCAGACCGAGTGCTGCGAGGTCATCGACGCGGTGCGGCGCAAGGCCGGCTTCCTGCCCGAGGTGCAGCTCGCCTACGAGGCCGAGATCAAGACGCTGTGGGTGACGATCAAGCCCGAGCTGAAGCCGGTCTTCACGCTGCAACTGCTCGACAGTCTCGGCAAGATCCAGCGCGCCATCATCGCGCTCTGGGGCCAGCCCGAGCAATATCATCGCTCGCCGGTGCGTTTTCTCGCCTTCCGCGGCGCCGGGCCGTTCTTCACGCTCGGCGGCGATCTCGACTTCTATCTCGACTGCCTGGCCAAGAACGACCGGGCGGCGCTGACCGAATACGCCAGGCTCTCGATCGAGGGCGCGGTGCTGAACGCCGGCGGTCTCAACGGCACGGTCATCACGCTGGCGACGATCCATGCCAAGGCGATCGGCGGCGGCATCGACGCACCGCGCTCCTGCAATATCATGATCGCCGAGGAGCAGGCCTCGTTCGTCTATCCCGAGATCAAGTTCAACCATTTCCCGATCACGGCGGTCGCGATCCTGTCGCGCCGGATGGGTCCGCGCGCCGCCGAGCGGATGCTGCTCTCGGGCGAGGAGATGAGCGCGACCGAGTTCATGGCGGCGGGCGGGCTCGAGGCGGTCGTACCGGCCGGCACGGGTGAGGGCTGGATCCGCAAATACGCCAATGATTCCCTGCCGATGCATGCCGCCAAGACGGCGCTGTTCTCTGCCTTCAACCGGCGCGCCGGCGACCTGCGCGGCGAGCTCGACAGCCTCGGCGAGATCTGGACCGACTGCATGCTGCGGCTCAATCCGGCCGCGATTTCCAAGCTGCAGCGGATCGCTGCGACACAGGACCGCATGCTGGCGCGCGTCTATCAGCGGTCCGCACCGGCAATCGTCGGCGGCGCGCATTGAAGCCGGGAATTTGCCCGGCCGAGACGAGATCTAGCCCGCACGGCCTAGGGGACGAAATACGAAACATTTACCTCTCCTGCCTTAAACCCTTTGAATGGCGAGGTTTACGGCGCGTAGTGCGCTCGATCGATCTCGCCGGCACAAGGCAAGAGCGGATGGCAGGCGCTCTCGGGCGTATTCTCAAAGGCGGGACGACCAGACCGACAGAGGGTTCCGACCTGCCGGGTTACCGCCTTTTGGTCTCTTCGCTGTTCTCCTCACCGGCCTCGATCGTTCCCGGCGGCATCGCCGGCATCCTGACGCCTTATCTGTGCTGGCTCTCCACCGGGATGAGCCTGTTCATGACGCTGACCGTGCTGGTCGGGCTCGTCGTGGTCGTCAGGCTGATCACGGTCGTCAGCTATCGCAGGCGCGAACATTCCGAGGACAGCTTCGCCGAGACGCGGCGCTGGGACCGTGAATATTTCATCGGTGCGACCGTGTTCAGCGCCGTCCTCGGCTATAGCTGCTACATCGCGCTGGCGCAGACCGGCGATCCGGCGGCGCATATCACCTCCGTCGCATCGACGATCGCGCTGGCCTCGGGCTATGTCTCGCGCAATGCCGGGCGGCCGAAATTCGTCGCGGTGCAGTTGCTGACCTTCTGCGTGCCGATGGCCTTCGGGCTGATCCAGGCCCACAACGTCTACTACCAGTATATCGGCTATTTCGCCTTCCTGTATGTGATCGCCAACATCGCCATCACCAATTCGCTGCACCGCAACCTGCTGGCGCTGAGCGACGCGACCAAGCAATCCAAGGCGCTGGCCACGGCGCTGCATTCGCAGAACCTGACGCTCGACGCCGCGCTCAACACCATGATCCACGGTCTGGCGATGTTCGACCGCGATCTCAAGCTCGCGGTCAGCAACGCGCCCCATCAGGCGCTTTACGGCATCCCGGAAACGCTCGCTTTGCCCGGCACGCCGCTGACGGCGATCGCGCGGTTCCTGATCGAGCGCCAGGTCGTGGACGGCGATCAGGTCCGCGACATGCGCTCCACGCTCGCCATCGTCCAGGCGACGCAGGCGACGCTGACCCGCGAGCTCCAGACCCGCAGCGGGCGCGTTCTGGTCATTTCCATCGCGCCAGCCGCCGAGGGCGGCGTGCTGATGCTGACCGAAGACGCGACCGAACGGAAGGCGACCGAGGCGCGCATCGAGCAGATGGCGCGCTTCGACGAACTGACCGGGCTCGCCAACCGCTTCGAATTCAACACGCAACTGGCGCAGGCCTTCGCGCGGATGGACCGCACGGCCGAGCAGTTCGCCCTGCTCTATCTCGATCTCGACGGCTTCAAGCAGGTCAACGACAGCCTCGGCCACGATATCGGCGACCGCGTGCTGACCGAGACGGCCAACCGGCTGCGGGCCGCGATCCGCACCGGAGACCATCTCTCCCGCTTCGGCGGCGACGAGTTCCTGCTGATCCTGCCCTCGGCCGACCACGCGGTGGTCACCACCATCGCCCAGCGGATGATCGACGCGATAGCGAAGGTCTTCCTGCTCGACACCAAGAGCGTCTACATCACCGCGAGCATCGGCATCGCGATGGCCCCCCATGACGGGGCCGACCCGGCCGATCTGCTGCGCCATGCCGACACCGCGCTCTACAAGGCCAAGGCGGCGGGCCGGAACTCGCTGATGTTCTTCATCCCGGCCATGGCCGAGGAGATGCTCGACCGGCACGAGATCGAGGTCGATCTGCGCAAGGCCTGCGACGAAGGCGCGCTGGAGCTGTACTATCAGCCGATCGTCGATCTGAAGACGCAGGAGATCGTCTCGCGCGAGGCGCTGATGCGCTGGCGCCATCCGACGCGCGGCATGGTGCCGCCCGGAATCTTCATCCCGATCGCCGAGCAGTCCGGCCTGATCGCCGCGATGGGCGACTGGGCCGTGCGCCAGGCCTGCAAGGACGCCGCGACCTGGCCCGGCTCGATCGGCGTCTCGGTCAACATCTCGCCGCTGCAGTTCCGCGAGCCCCGCCGCATCGTCGAGACGGTCAAGCAGGCTCTCCTGTCCTCGCGCCTGACCTCCGACCGACTGACGCTCGAGGTCACCGAATCGCTGCTGATCGAGGACAACAAGACGACGCTGGCCGTGATCGACGAATTGCGCAGCTTCGGCGTGCGCTTTGCGCTCGACGATTTCGGCACCGGCTATTCCTCGCTGGCCTATCTCTCGACCTACCCCTTCGCCCATGTGAAAATCGACCAGAGCTTCACCCGCAACGTCACCGAGAACGAGGCCTCCAAGGCCATCATCGAGGCGGTCTGCCAGCTCGCGCGCCGGCTCTCCATGACCGTCGTCGTGGAAGGCATCGAGACAGACCAGCAGCGCATCGCGGTGCAACTGCTCGGCGCGCAGCGGGCGCAGGGCTATCTGTTCGGCCGGCCCGAGCCGATGTCGAGCTTCTCTCCCGACAAGAACCGTCACGTCGCCTGACCCGGCTGCCGTGTCACGCCGCCTCACTATGCGGTGACAGGGCGATGCGTTTGCCGCTGGCTTCGCTTAACTAACCATCCGAACGACCGGCCTGAGGGTGGATGGGCGCATGACCGAGCCTGGGATATCGACGGGCGCGGCCGTGCCGGAGCACAGCGACGACAGGCCCGCATGGCGGCGCTACCTGCCGGTCGCCGTGCTGACGCTTGCCATGGCCGGCGCCTATGCGGCGGGACTGCATCGTTATCTGAGCTTCGACGCCGTGCTGCAGCACCGCGAACAGCTCCAGCAATCCGTCGCCGCCAACCGCCCGGTGGCGCTGCTCGTCTTCGCCGGGATCTATGTCGCCGCAGTCGCGCTGTCCTTTCCGGGCGCGGCGCTGCTGACCTTGCTCGGCGGCTTCCTGTTCGGCGGCGTGCTCGGCGGCGCGGTCATCGTGGTCTGCGCCACCATCGGCGCGATCATCGTGTTCACGGTGGCGCGCTCGGCCTTCGGAGAAGCGCTGCAGCGCAAGGCGGGACCGGCTCTGGCGCGCATCCTCGCCGGCTTCAAATCGGACGCCGCGTCCTATCTCCTGTTCCTGCGGCTGGTGCCGGCCTTTCCGTTCTGGCTGGTCAACCTGGCGGCCGCGCTCGGCGGCGTCAGCCTGCCGGTCTTCGCCTGGACGACGCTTGTCGGCATCATCCCCGGCACACTCGCCTTCGCGGTGGCGGGCGCAGGGCTCGATTCGGTGATCGCGGCGCAGCAGAGCGCGCGCGCCGCCTGCCAGGCGGCCGGACGCGCCGACTGCGCCGGCGGCCTCGACCTCAAGGCGATCCTGACGCCGGAACTTCTGATCGCGTTTGCGCTTCTGGGCTGCGTGGCCTTGATTCCCGTGATCTGGCGACGCATCAGCAAGGCGAAGACGAGCGACCGGGGAGACGCGGCGTGAGCGAGACCAAGGCAACGACGACGCCCCCGCCGCTGACGCCCGACATCTGCGTCATCGGGGCGGGCTCCGGCGGGCTCTCGGTCGCGGCGGCGGGCGCGATGTTTGGCGTCCCGGTCGTGCTGGTCGAGCGCGACAGGATGGGCGGCGACTGCCTGAATGTCGGCTGCGTTCCTTCCAAGGCGCTGATCGCGGCTGCCGCGCGCGCGCAAGCCATCCGAGAGGCCGGGCGCTTCGGCATCAGTGCGGGCGAGCCGCAGGTCAATTATGCGCAGGTCCACGACCATGTGCATCGCGTCATCGCGGCGATCGCGCCCAATGATTCGGTCGAGCGCTTCGGGGCGCTCGGGGTCACCGTGATCAAGGGCGAGGCGCGCTTCGCCAGCCGCAGCACGGTCGTGGTCGGCGAGCAGGTGATCAAGGCGCGCCGCTTCGTCATCGCCACCGGCTCGCGACCCTCGGCTCCGCCAATCCCGGGCCTCGCCGACATTCCCTACCTGACCAATGAGAGCGTGTTCGAGCTGACGAAGCTGCCGGCACGGCTGCTGGTGCTTGGCGGCGGCCCGATCGGCGTCGAACTGGCGCAGGCGATGGCGCGGCTCGGCAGCGCGGTCACCGTCGTCGAGGCGCAGACTCTGCTCTCGCGCGATGATCCCGAGGCGGCGGCGATCGTGCGACGCCGGCTGCTACGCGAGGGGGTGACTCTGAAGGAGCGGGCCAAGGTCGTCCGGGCCGAGGCGATCAGGGGCGGCGTCAGGCTCGTGCTCGCCGGCGAGGCGGACGGCGCGGAGGAAGCGCTCGACGGCACGCATCTGCTCGTCGCCGCCGGACGCAAGCCCAATATCGAGGCGCTCGACCTCGATCTCGCCGGCGTCTCCAGCGACGTCAAAGGCGTGATCGTCGATCGGGGCCTGCGCACGGCCAACCGGCGCATCTACGCCATCGGCGACTGCGCCAGCGGCCAGGCCGGCGCGCTGCAATTCACCCATGTCGCGAATTACCATGCCGGCCTCGTGCTGCGCAGCGCGCTCTTCCGCCTGCCGGTCAAGGTCCAGGCCAAGGCGATCCCGCGCGTGACCTATTGCCACCCTGAGCTTGCCAGCGTCGGGCTTTCGGAGGAGGAGGCGCGCAAGGCCGCCGGCGATATCCGCGTGCTGCGCTGGCCCTATGCCGAGAACGACCGCGCCCAGGCAGAGCGCGAGACCGAAGGCTTCGTCAAGCTCGTCACCGACAAGAAGGGCCGCATTCTCGGCGTGACCATCGTCGGCGCGCAGGCAGGCGACATGATCGTGCCCTGGTGCATGGCTGTGCAGAAGGGCATGGGCGTCAAGGACATGGCCGGTCTGGTCTTTCCCTATCCGACGGTCTCCGAGGTTTCCAAGCGCGCGGCCGTCTCGTTCTACGCGCCGCTGGCGGCCAAGCCGGGCATCCGCAAGCTGATCGGCTTTCTGCGCCGTTTCGGATAGACTTCACGCCCGATGCCGAATTCACAGCCCCCACAGAAGTCTCTTTCCGTCAGCGTACCGCGCGGCCTGACCCGGCTTGGCCTGTCGGCCAAGCTCCTAGTGCTCACCGTGCTGTTCGTGATGGTGGCGGAGGTGCTGATCTACCTGCCCTCGGTCGCGAACTTCCGGCGCAACTGGCTGAACGACCGGCTGGCGGCGGCGCAAGTCGCGGTTCTGGTGCTGGAGGGCGCGCCGCAGGACGGACTGCCCGATGGCAGCGAGGCGCGGCTGCTCGCGGGCGTCGGCGCACGCGCCATCGCGGCCCGGGTCGGCGGCGCGCGCCGCCTGCTCAGCCTCGATTCGATGCCGCTCGAAGTGGTCCGGACCGTCGATCTGCGCGATCGCGGCTGGATGAACGCGATCAAGGAGGCGATCGAGGTGCTGGTCACCCCGCCGCACGACAAGCCGATCCGCGTCATCGGGCAGGCGATGGGGCAAGCCGATTTCGTCGAGCTCGTCATTGACGAGGCGCCGCTGCGGCGGGCCATGCTGGTCTTTTCGGCCAACATCCTGCTGCTCTCGCTGCTGATCTCGGGGCTGACGGCGGTCGCGGTCTATCTGGCGCTGAACTGGATGATCGTCGGGCCGATCCGGCGGCTCGCGGCCAATGTCATGGAATTCGAGGCCGATCCCGAGAACCCGCGCAACATCATCGAGCCGACGCAACGCGCCGACGAGATCGGCGAGGCCGAGCGGGCGCTGGCCCGCATGCAGATGACGCTGGCCGACGAACTGCGCACCAAGAAGCACCTCGCCGAACTGGGCCTGGCCGTCAGCAAGATCAACCACGACCTGCGCAACATGCTGGCCGCCGCGCAGCTGATGTCCGACCGGCTGGTCGATACCCGCGACGCCAAGATCAAGCGCTTCGCGCCCCGGTTGATCGCGACGCTCGGTCGCGCCATCGATTTCTGCCAGGCGACGCTGGCCTATGGCCGGGCGACCGAGGCCACGCCGGTCCTGCGCGACGTGGCGCTGCGCCAGCTCGTCTCCGAGCAGGCGGAGTTGCTCGGCCTGCCCGAAAGCAAGCTCGTCGGCTTCTCCAACGAGGTGCCGGCCGATCTGATCGCCCCCTGCGACCCCGACCAGATGGCGCGCGTGCTGCTCAACCTGATGCGCAACTCCGTGCAGGCGCTGACGCAAGCCGGGGCCGATGACGGCGGCCTGCCCATGCTCGTGGTCAAGGCGCAGCGCGGCGAGCGCGAGATCGCGCTACGCGTGGCCGATAACGGCCCGGGCGTTCCTCCTCGCGCCCGCGAAAACCTGTTCCAGGCGTTTCGCGGCTCGGTCAGCCCCGGCGGCACCGGCCTGGGACTGGCCATCGCCGCCGAACTGGTCCGGCTGCATGGCGGCATGATCGCGCTGGAGCCATCGCCGATGGGGGCCGTGTTCAAGGTGACGCTGCCAGCGGCAAGGCAGAACGGAAACTGACGGAAGGGCTTACTGACTCGCCCAGATCACCCGCGCCATGAAGGCGATCTCGCTGAGGTTCAGCACCCGCTCGGCATGCTCGGGATTGAGCGAGGCGAGCTCGACCGTCCTCGCGGTCTGACGCCGGAGCTGCTTCGCCAGCACCTCGCCCTCGACCGTCTTGACCACGACCCGGTCGCCGCGCCGCACTGTCGCGGTCGGCGAGACGATGATGGTGTCGCCGTCGCGGTAGAGCGGCAGCATCGAATCGCCGGCGATCTCCAGCGCATAGGCCTTCTCGTCGGCGACGCCGGGGAAGGCGACCTCTTCCCAACCCGTCCCGACCGGGAAGCCGCCATCGTCGAAGAAGCCACCTGAACCCGCCTGCGCGAAGCCGATCAGCGGAATCGTGCGCGAGGGCGCGGGACCGCGCCGCATCACCACCGCCATGAACTCGTCGAGCGAGGCGCCCGTCGCCTGCAGAATTTTTGCGATCGATTCGGTCGAGGGCCAGCGCTCGCGCCCGTCCGGCCCGATGCGCTTGGAGCGGTTGAAGGTGGTCGCGTCGAGCCCGGCCTTGCGGGCGAGGCCGGAGGCGGTGAAGCCATAGCGCTGGGCGAGCGCGTCGATGGCGCTCCAGATCTGGTCGTGGGACAGCACCGCGGAGGCCTCATTCCTGATGTTGCCGGAAAGGCGGGGATGGAAATAGGAAATATCCCCTATCGCATGAGACTTCAATCAGTTTGTTGGGGAGAGCGCGATAAGGTTTGCCCTGAGCCGGCCGCTGCCGCTATGTCGCCGCATCATCCCGACAGCCCGAGACCAGCCCGTGCCGCTCATCTACAAGATCTGCCCCGAGGCGCTCTGGCGCGAGGCCGAGGCCGCCGGCGTGTTCAGGGGCGCGGCGGTCGATCTCGCCGATGGCTTCATCCATTTCTCGACGGCTGAACAGGTCCGCGAGACGGCGGCAAAGCATTTCGCCGGCCAGCGCGATCTGCTGCTGGTCGCCTTCGACGATGCCCGCCTCGGCG
>JBKJSB010000061.1:0-19533 GCA_046593015.1 Allobosea sp. | reverse complement strand
GGAGCCGTTCTCGAGACGGTTGGTCTCGGCGCCGAGATCGGCCGACAGGTCCTCCGCCCCCCAGGTCAGGGCCAGCAGGCGATGCGTCGCGCCGGCATAGCTGCCGAGGCCGAAGATGCCCTTGCCGGTCTCGGTCGCGATCGGGATGATCTTGGTCGCCCCGTCGGGCAGGTCGTTCTCGGCCTCGCGCACGGCGATCTGCGCGGCGAGGTGGGTCGTGTCGACGCCGCCTTCCGCCTTGGGCAGCATGATCGCGTCGGGTCCGCCCGGCATCACGGCGTCGAGATCGGCTTCGGTCAGGCCGGTGCCGAGCGCATTGACGCGGATGATCAGGCGCGGCCGGCTCGCCAGCTGGCGGGCGGCGTCAAGGAATTCGCGGGTGATCGCGCGGGCCTGCGGCTTGCCGGCGAGCGCGACCGAATCCTCCAGGTCGAGGATCAGCGCGTCGGCCCCGCTTTCGAGACCCTTCTGGAGCTTCTTCTGGCTGTCGCCCGGCACGAACAGGAGTGAGCGCATGCCGGTCAGGCCGTCATCGTGTCGGAGGCGGGGCGCTTGCGCATGAAGGCCTGGCGGCGGCACTGCGCCACCAGCGTACCGTCCTGCTTGAAGGCGCGGTGCTGGAACTCGACGATGCCGGCATCGGGTCGCGAGCGCGATTCGCGCTTGGCGACGATCTCGGTGGTGCAGTTCAGCGTATCGCCCTCGAACAGCGGCGCCGGGAAGGTGACGTCGGTCATGCCGAGATTGCCGATCGTGGTGCCGATCGTGGTGTCGTTGACGGAAATGCCGATCATCAGCCCGAGCGTGAACAGCGAGTTCATCAGCGGCTTGCCCCATTCGGTCTCGGTCGCGCAGAAATGCGCGTCGATATGGAGCGGCTGCGGGTTCAGCGTCATGTTGGAGAACAGCATGTTGTCCATCTGGGTGACGGTGCGGGTCAGCCCGTGCTCGATCACGGAGCCTATGACGAAATTCTCGAAATAGATGCCGCCGCGCCTGTGCCGCTGTCCGTCCGCCATGGCCCTGCATCTCCTCGCCTTGCGGGCATCTCGGCACAGCCGCCGAATCCCGCGCTTAACGGTTCGCTTACCATAATCGGGCCACTCTCCACAGGCGCGCCTACGTCTCACGACGGCGACCTGGCGGCCGCTACCCGCCCGAGAGTTCCAATGTTCCTGTTCAGCACGCCGCAGACCAAAGAGACAGCCCCCGCCAACCCCGTCGTCAGCGCCATCCGCGACGGTGCGCAGAAGACCGGAGCGGGATTCGACTATCTGCTGAAAACGGCGCAGCGGGAATCGGCGCTGGAGCCGGACGCCAAGGCCAAGACATCGAGCGCGACAGGGCTGTTCCAGTTCATCGAGCAGACCTGGCTCTCCATGGTCAAGCAGGAGGGGCCGAAACAGGGCCTGAGCGACTACGCCAATGCGATCAGCGAGGGCGAGAACGGCCGCCTGACGGTGGCCGACCCCGCCGCCCGCGAAAAGATCCTGCAGCTGCGCACCGATCCGCAGGTCTCGGCCGTGATGGCCGGCGCGCTGACGCAGAAGAACCGCGACCAGCTTGCCGCCAGCCTCGGCCGCCAGCCGCATGCGGGCGAGCTCTACATGGCCCATGTGCTGGGTGCGCGCGGCGCCTCCGACATGATCCGCACCGCCATGGCCGACCCGACGCGCAGCGCCGCGAAGGACTTTCCTGAAGCCGCGGCCGCCAATAAAAACATCTTCTTCGACAAGGCCGGCCGCGCCCGTAGCGCGCAGGAGGTCTATGGCGTGCTGGCGGCGAGCCACGCCAACACGCAACTCGCCACCGCCACGGCCGCGTCCCAGCCCGCCGCCGCTACGGGGCAGGGCGCGGATCAACCGGCCCAGATCGCAGCCGCGCTCGCACCTGGCCGGGCGAGGGGGCTGATCGGGCTGTTCTCGACCGAGGGGTCGCGGGAGCCGGTCTCGAAGGCTGTCGCCAATCTCTGGACCACGCCGCGCAGCGGCGGCACGCGCCTGGCCTCGCTCGACGAGGGCTCGCGCTACTTCCCGCGCCAGACGCAGAACGACGCGTCTCCGGTCGGGTTAGTCGCCAGCACGGCCGCGGCCCAGCCCGCCGCTACTTCGCCCGCGGTGCTCACGCGCGCACCGCTGCCGCCGTCGCGGCCCGTCGAACTGACGCAACCGGCCGCTGCCGCCGCGCAGCCGCAACGCGCCGCTGCCAAGCCGCGCCGCGCGCCGCTCGACCTGTCTTCCTTCATGATCCAGCGGAGCGGCACATGATCGTCCGCCGCTTCCTGCTCTGGGCCCGCACGGCCAATGCGCAGGCGCGCGCCGACGGCGCGGCCGCGCTCGCCGGGGCCTATCTGCGGTCGGGCATGGGCGACGAGGACCGGCGCGAGGCCGAAACCGCGCTGATCTCGCTCATCGACGATCCATCGCCGCTGGTGCGGCGCGCCATCGCCGAAGAGACGGCGACCTCGCCATACGCCCCGCGCAATCTCGTGCTCGGCCTGATCGCCGACCAGAGCGATGTCGCGGCGCTGATGCTGGCGCATTCGCCTGTGCTCAGCGAGGCCGATCTGGTCGATGCGGCCGCGATCGGCGACGGGCTCGCCCAGCGCGCCATCGCCCAGCGCGCGCATCTACCGGCAAGCGTCGCCGCTGCGCTCGCGGAGGTCGGCGTCGAGGAGGCGCTGGTCGCGCTGGTGCGCAATCCCAGCGCCGACATCCCCGATTTCTCGCTGGAGCGCATGGTCGAGCGCACGTCCGGATCAGGCGCGCTGCGCGAGGCGCTGCTTTCGCGCGACGATCTGCCCGCCAGCCTGCGCCAGACCATCGCCGCCCATGTCTCCGACGCGCTGACGAGCTTCGTCACCCATTGCGGCTGGCTCTCGCCCGAGCGTGGCGCGCGGCTTGCCCGCGAGGCGACCGAGCGCGTGGCCGTCTCGCTGGCTGCCGGCGGGGAAGACAGCGACGCACCTGCCATCGTCGAAGTGCTGCGCGCGCAGGCCCGGTTGACGCCCGGCCTGATGCTGCGCTCGCTGCTCAGCGGCGAGCCCGCTCTGGCGGAGGCCGCCTTCGTCTCGCTCTCGGAACTGCCGGCGACCCGCGTCGCCGCGCTGCTGCGCGACCGGCGCGGCTCGGGCCTGAAGGCGCTCTATCGCAAGGCCGGATTGCCGGACGCCGTGCAGCCGGCGTTCACAGCGGCGATCATGGCGCTGAATGCGCGGGGTTTCGACAAGGCTGGAGGAGGGCGCGGTATCGACCGCAGCCTCTTGCGCGAGGTTTTGATCGCGGTCGAGGCGCTGGACGATCCCGGCGCGAACGCGCTGATGGCGTTGCTGCGACGGATGGATTCCGAGGCCGCCCGCGAAGAGGCCCGCGCCATGGCGGATTCACTCGCCGACGACGCAGCGCTGGCCTTTCTCGTCGAGGCCGATCCGGCGCTTCTGGTCGAGCTGGAGATCGGGGATGTAAGGCGAGCGGCGTGAGCGGCTCTCAATACCCGAACTGCTCGCGCAATATCCGCTCGTCCAGACTGTGTCCCGGATCGTGCAGCATGACGAGCTCGACGCTGCGATCGATCTCGATCGAGACCGAGACGACGTTCTCGATCTGGGTATGGTCGGCCACCGCGCTGACCGGGCGCTTTTGCGATTCAAGCACCTCGATCGTGACCCGCGCATGGTCGGGCAGGAGTGCGCCGCGCCAGCGCCTCGGGCGGAAGGCCGAAATCGGCGTCAGCGCCAGCAGGGGCGCATCGAGCGGCAGGATCGGGCCGTTGGCCGACAGGTTATAGGCGGTGGAGCCGGCCGGCGTCGCCAGCAGGATGCCGTCGGCGACGAGTTCCGCCAGCCGGACCTGTCCGTCGACCGAGATCTTGAGCTTGGCGGCCTGATAGGAGCGGCGCAGCAGCGAGACCTCGTTGATCGCCATGGCATGGACCTCGCTCCCGCTCTGGTCGATGGCGCGCATCGACAGCGGGTGGACCACGCTGCGCTGCGCGGCTTCCAGCTTTCTCGTCAGGCCTCGCTCGCGGAACTCGTTCATCAGGAAGCCGACAGAGCCGCGATTCATGCCGTAGATCGGCTTGCCCGTGCCGAGGAAGCGGTGCAGCACCTGCAGCATCAGCCCATCGCCGCCCAGCGCCACGACGACGTCCGCCTCGGCCGCGTCGGCATTGCCGTAGCGATCGACCAGTTTTGCAAGCGCCGCCTGCGCCTCGGGCGTCTCGCTGGCGATGAAGGCAATGGCGCGGGAACGCTCGGTCATCAGGAATCCTGCTGGGCGGCATGCCGGTGAAGGCCGCCATGCCTAGCACGGCCAGGCTCGGGCTCGCGAGGCCGCCGCGTGAAAAAGGCCGGGATCGCCCCGGCCCTGGTCTCTTGCGACGAGGACGGCGAGATCAGACCGCCGGGCTCCACTGCACGGGCACCAACTCGTAGCCGGCGCCGGCTTTGGCGATATGGCCGGTCGCCGGGAAGGGCGCATGGTAGAAGGCGACCTGGGTCTTCTCGACCGCAGCCATGTCGAGGACGCGCCGGCGCGTGGCGCGGGCGGCGTCCGGATCCTGATCGAGAACGGCCGACCAGTCCGGATTCCGGACGAAGAGCGCGGGATGGCTGGTGATGTCGACCACGAAGAGCAACTTGCCGACGCCCGAGGCGATGCCGAAAATCGTGTGACCGGGCGAATGGCCGTGGGCTGCGATCGACGTCACGCCGGGCGCGACCTCCGCGCCGGGCGTGTAGCGCTTGACCTGTTGCGCGATCGGAGAGAACACGCGCCGCGCATTGGCAAATCCGGCCCTGGCCGCTTCGGGAGCCGCGTTCATGCGGTCGTCGGACATCCAGAAATCCCATTCCGGAGCGGGCACCGAAATCTCGGCCTTCGTGAACGGCATCGAGCCGTCCTTCAGGCGAATCCCGCCGATATGGTCGCCATGGAAATGGCTGATGACGATCTGGTCGACCTGCGCCGGATCAAAGCCGGCGGCGCGGAAATTGCGCATCCAGGTGCCGGTCGTCGGGGGACCGTTGTCGCCGAGGCCCGTGTCGAGCATGACGAGCTTTCCGCCGGTCTGCAGGACCAGTGTCGTATAGCTGTTCTGGAACCCGGTCGTCGGCAGGAAGGCGGCTTCGAGCGCCTTTCGGACGTCGGCGATGTCGGCGTTGCGGACGAAACCTTCGATCGGGCGCATGGCGAAGCCGTCATTGACCGCTGTAACGGTGATGTCGCCGACCTTGTAACGGTAGAAGCCGGGGGCCTGGGTCACGGGCGTTCCCTGAGCATGGGCGGTATCGAGATCGGCCGAACCGTTGAAGGCGGCGGCGGTGGCGAGCGCGCCTGCTCCGGCGATGACGGTGCGGCGCGACGGTGCGATGATCGGCATGGTTTCCCCCCGTTTTGGTTTGTTCAGACCAGTGGCGGCCTGCGTTCGGGCGTTCCGATCGGCCGATATGAAATAGGCCGGGGTCGCCCCCGGCCTCGATTTCGCTCTCGCCGTCTCAGATGGCCGGGCTCCACTGCACCGGCACCATCTCGAAGCCGGTTCCGGACTTGGCGATGTAGCCGGTGGCCGGGAAGGGGGCGTGGTAGAAGGCGACCTGCATCTTGTCGGCCGACACCATGTCGAGCAGCTTGCGACGGGTGGCGCGGGCCATGTCGGGATCCTGATCGAAGATGGCCGACCAGTCGGGGTTCTTCACGAACAGGGCGGGGTGGTTGGACGTGTCCGACATCACCATCAGAGACTTGCCGCCCGAGGCGAGCGTGAAGGTCGTGTGGCCCGGCGTATGGCCGTAAGCCGCGACCGAGGTCATGCCGGGCAGGATCTCCTTGCCGGCCTCGAACTGCTTCACGTCCTTGGCGACCGGCGCGAAGGCGCGGCGCACATTGGCGAAGGCGCCCTTCATGGCTTCGGGCGCGGCGTTCATCTTCGCATCGTCCATCCAGAAGGCCCATTCGGCCGCCGGCACCATGACCTCGGCGTTCGGGAACACGGCGGCGCCGTCCTTCAGCCGGAAGCCGTTGATGTGGTCGCCATGGAAATGGCTGAACACGACGGTCGAGACGTCCTTGGGGTCGAAGCCGGCCGCCTTGAAATTTGCCATCCAGCGGCCCGAGGTCGGCGCGCCGGAATCGCCGTTGCCGGTATCGATCAGGGTCAGCTTGCCGCCGTTCTGGATAGCGAGCGTGGTGAAGGAGATGTTCAGCGCGTCGGCAGGCAGGAAGGCCTGTTCCATCGCCTTCTTGACGTCCGCGAGTTCGGCGTTGCGGATGAAGCCTTCGAGCGGGAGGCGGGCGAAGCCGTCATTGATGGCGGTGACGGTGATGTCGCCGACCTTGTAGCGATAGAAACCGGGGGCCTGTGTCACGGGCGCTCCTTGAGCATGAGCCGGGCTGACGCCGGCGGGAAGATCGAAGGCGGTGGCGACGGCGAGCGCGCCCGCGCCGACCATCGCGGTGCGGCGCGACGGATCGTTGATTTTCATGGTGTTCTTCTCCCTCGGCTCGGTCCAAGCCTGCGGGTGAACCTAGCGGCAGCAAGCCTTCGTTCAACCGCCGTGGCGTTGCAGCCAGTCAAGTTTCCGTGAGCGGCGGGCTTTGATGTCTGCTTGTTCAGCCTGCACTCACTTCTGCCGGTGAAAAGCGCGTCCCGGCAGGCCCCTGCGCGCGAAGGCGCGCAGCATCGCCGCGCAAAGCGCCAGCGAGCCCATTGCGGCGTTGCCCGAGCAATCGGCGACGACCGCCTGGAAGGCCGCGCTCTCCTCGGCGGCGAGGCATTGCAGGCTCCAGTTCCACTCCGGCGCCTTCTGGCGCAGCACGTCGACCGCGACGTCGATATCGGCGCTGACAGTGCCGAGCGTCTTCCACAAGGCGCCCTGCTGGTAGATGCCGCCCGGAGGCGCGCGCCGGCTGACCAGATTGGTCGGCTTGCGCCTGACAGTGTAGCCGAGCGCCTCGTAGATGTCGGCATCAAGCGCGCGATCGGGTTTTTGCGACCCTTCGCAGCGTTGCGCCAGCACGAGGAGAGGTTCGGGGTTTTCCATCGCCATTCTTGATCCAACGGCAGCCGTCATCGCCGGTTCCGACAGGTCGCCTCGCCTGCAAACCGCGGGCCGCTTTGGCGCGATGCTGGAAACTGGTGCCGGCGGAGAGGATCGAACTCCCGACCTTCGGTTTACAAAACCGCTGCACTACCGCTGTGCTACGCCGGCCCAGACTGACGTGCCAGCGGTTACCAGCCCGGCGGGACGAGGGCAAGGTCGTGGGGGCAGGGCCGCCATGTCGTCTCCGGCGAGATAAACCTGCGCCAACGAAAAAGCCCCGCCTCGAAAGGCGGGGCTCCGTTTTCGTCTCAAGCGATCAGATCACTGGTTCTCGTAGGTCATGATGTCACGATCCTTGGTCTCCGGCACGAAGAGCAGGCCGATGACGAAGGTCGCGAGCGCGAACACGATCGGGTACCAGAGGCCGTAATAGATGTCGCCCGTGCCGGCCACCATCGCAAACGAGGTCGCGGGCAGCAGGCCGCCGAACCAGCCATTGCCGATGTGATAGGGCAGCGACATGCCGGTGTAGCGGATACGGGTCGGGAACAGCTCGACCAGCGCGGCGGCGACCGGGCCGTAGACCATCGTGACGTAGATCACGAGGATCGTCAGGATGCCGATGATGGTCAACGACTGGGCGCTGAACAGCGCGTTGACGAAACCGACCTTGACGATGCGGGCGTCGTTTGCCGCCGGATAGCCGGCTGCGGTGGCCTCTGCCGCGATGGTCCGGGCGAAGGTCGCGTCGATGGCGATGTCCTTGCCGTTGACGGTAACCTTGGCGGGCGTGCCCGCCGGGGCCGGGGCCTGGGTGTAGACGATCGCCTGCTGGGCGAGCGTGCGGCGGGCGACGTCGCAGGGCGCGGTAAAGGTGCGCACGCCGACGGGATCGAAGACCGAGCCGCAGGTGGCCGGGTCGGCGACGACCTGGACCTTGACGTTCCCATGCGCCGCGGCGAGGCCCGGATTGGCGGCCTTGGTCAGCGCGCCGAAGAGCGGGAAATAGGTCAGCGCCGCGATCAGGCAGCCGGCGAGGATGATCGGCTTGCGGCCGATCTTGTCCGACAGCGAGCCGAAGAAGATGAAGCCGCCGGTGCCGATGATCAGCGACCAGGCGATCAGGACGTTCGCCGAGTAGAGATCGACCTTGAGGATGCTCTGGATGAAGAACAGCGCGTAGAACTGGCCGGTGTACCAGACGACCGCCTGGCCCATGGTCAGGCCGAACAGCGCCAGCAGCGCGATCTTGGCGTTCTTCCACTGGCCGAAAGCCTCGGTCAGCGGGGCCTTCGAGCCGGTGCCCTCTTCCTTCATCTTCTGGAAGGCGGGCGATTCCTGCATCTGGAGACGAATCCAGACCGAGATGGCGAGCAGGAAGATCGAGAGCAGGAACGGGATGCGCCAGCCCCAGGCGGCGAAATCCGCCTCGCCCATCTGGACGCGGATGGTGAGGATGACGATCAGCGAGAGCAGCAGGCCGAGCGTCGCGGTGGTCTGGATCCAGGAGGTGTAGAAGCCGCGGCGGCCCGGCGGAGCGTGCTCGGCGACATAGACCGCAGCCCCGCCATACTCGCCGCCGAGCGCCAGGCCCTGGAGCATGCGCAGTGCGATCAGGATGACCGGCGCGATCCAGCCGATTGTGTTGTAGCCGGGCAGCAGGCCGACCAGGAAGGTCGAGGCGCCCATGATCACGATCGTGACGAGGAAGGTGTATTTGCGGCCGATCAGGTCACCCAGGCGGCCGAAAAACAGCGCGCCGAAGGGACGCACGAGGAAGCCGGCCGCGAAGGCCAGAAGCGCGAAGATGGCGCGCGTGTTGGGATCGAAGGCCGAGAAGAAATGCGCGCCGATCATCACGGCGAGTGAGCCGTAGAGATAGAAATCGTACCACTCGAAGACGGTTCCCAGCGACGAGGCCAGGATGACCTTCTTCTCTTCCTTGGTCATCGGGCGCGGCGCGGCCACGGTCCCCGATGTCTGTGCTGCCATGCTCATGGCGTGCTCCCCTGCGTTGTGCCCGACAGCGCGGTGATCCCGGCTGCCTTTTTCTGTGCGGCTCGATGTTGTTTTGATGCGATGCCGAACCTGCCGGGGGCTCAGCCGTCAGGCCACGCCGATCCGTCGGCGCGCACTCAAGCTCGCGCCGGTTCCTCAAATCAATCAGGCACTTGGTCTTGCATCCTTCGACGTAAGACGAAAGACGCGTGACGTTGCGTCGTCGTTTTCGCCTGCAGGCCGGCTGGGCTGAAGCGCTACCGGCGGCGGCTGGCGGCGTAGAGCGCGATCGCGGTGGCGTTGGAGACGTTGAGGCTGGTAATGGCGCCGGGCGCCTCCAGCCTTGCGACCTGGTCGCAGAGCTCGCGCGTGCGCTGGCGCAGGCCCTTGCCTTCGGCGCCCATCACCATGACCAGGGGCTTGGTCAGCGTCACGTCGTCGAACGCGACCTCGCCGTCGGAATCGAAGCCGAGGCGCTGGAAGCCGCGCTTGCCGAGCTTGTCGAGCGCATCGCCGAGATTGCGAACGGCCACCAGCGGGACATGCTCGAGCGCGCCCGAGGCCGACTTCGCCAGCACGCCGGTGGCGGCCGGCGAATGGCGGATGGTGACGATGACGGCAGCCACGCCGAAGGCCGCCGCCGAGCGCAGGATCGCGCCGACATTGTGCGGATCGGTGATCTGGTCGAGCGCGAGCACGATCGAATCGTCGGGCAGGGTGTCGAGATCGGGCGAGGGCAGCGGATCGCAGACGAGGTAGAGGCCCTGATGCACCGAATCGGGCGTCAGCAATCGGTCGATCTCGGAGGGGCGGACGATCTCGGCGCGAACAGGGAGTTCGCCGAGTTCGTCGGTGAGCCGCTTCAGCCCGTTTTCGGTCGCGAGCAGCTTGCGATGGTGGCGCCTGGGGTTCTTCAGCGCCTCGATCACCGGATGGACGCCGTAGAGGATCGCCTCGTCGATATCGCCGGGACGATGCGGCGGCGGGCCGTCGTCGCGGCCGCGCGGGCGCTTGTCCCAGGGCTGTTTGGCGGGATTGGGCCTGTCGGGCCGGGGTCGGAAGGGGGCTGGCATCGGGCGTTTCCAGTATGGCGGATCATGCCCTGACACGATGCGTCGCGCTTGGCCAGAGCGGGCCAGGCCCGGGGACGCCTCGCGGAGCCATCGCAATGTCGCCGCCCTGCCGATTGGCGGCAATGGGCTTTTTGGCGTTGACAGGCACAACCCGGCTCACCATAAGTCCGGCCTCGCTCGCAGCCATCGCCCGATGGATGCGGGTTTGCGGATGGCGACCGACGGTTTCCAGGCGCGACACGGCGGGGGAATGTCCCGAGCGGCAAAGGGGGCGGACTGTAAATCCGCTGGCTATGCCTTCGCAGGTTCGAGTCCTGCTTCCCCCACCACCGTGTCCCCGCTATGCTGTCGGAGACCGTGCAGCGCCGGCCCGGCGCGGGTGTAGCTCAATGGTAGAGCAGCAGCCTTCCAAGCTGAATACCCGGGTTCGATTCCCGGTACCCGCTCCACTCCTTTCCTAACCCTACCAATGGGTTAGGGAAACCGACCGCTCGGCCATTCCAACTTTATTGGCTGAAGATCGGGTTGGAATTCCAACTTTCGTTCGATTTATGTCTCGTCGCGGCGTTTCCGACGGCCGATCAAGCGGGCGTCGTCGGCGCGCCGGACGCTCGCCAGATCGACCGGATTGTAGGTCGCCATCAGCACGTTCGACCGGCCGATCGAGTTCGCCATCTTCGTCCCTACGTCTGCAGCGGTGGCACCGCCTGCAAAGGCCTCGACGGTCCCCGATCGCCGCATGTCACGCATCTGGCGCAGGTCACCCGGGAAGACCTGCTCGCAGAGCTTTCGGAACTCTTTGGTGAACTCTGAGACGGCCAGAACTCGGCCCGCGGGAAGGGTGAACAGCCACGCCTCTGGCGCCATCGCCGGGACCGTCTCCATACACGCCAGCCATCAGAACCCATTTTGTAGCCCCTGAGATCGCGCTGGTCGCAATCGCGATAGCAATCCAGATTGCGGCTGGCCTGAAACGCAAAACCCCGCCGGGTGAGCGGCGGGGCATAACATGCAGTTGATAGACGGCCAGTTCAGCGGCGATTGGTCTGCCGGTTGTACTGCTGCTGCGATGTCTTAGCGGCCTGCGAGTTGTTGTAGGACTTCTGATTCCACCCCTGCGCGGAGGCGACTGTCGGCGCTGCGGTCGAAAACATGACTGCTGCCGCGATGGCAATGATGAAATGCATATGTTTTCTCTCCAGATGTCATTCAGCGACGTCTTTTAGATAAGTCCGAATCGGCTCGGCGTGCAAGACGGGCGACATCGCGATTTGGCCTTTTTGCGTTGTGAGGCAAGCATTCCGCCGAACCGCGCGTCGCGCTTTCCAAAGCCCCTCTTACGGGCCCGGATTAATCCAGCGGGTGTTGATGGAACTAGGCAGAGCTTCCGTAGCGATCTTGCCATTCTCGTCTTGTCATGTTTTTTGCCTAATCGCATACGCAAATATGCGGTGCGCTGGGGAGCTCGTGGCATGCGCATAATTGCTGGACTACTTTTGAGTGTTGCGCTGGGAGGCTGCAACCAGACAAGGCAAACTGCCGAAACTGCATTACCGCCACAAACAGCCGCGCAGGCGACAGGCTCGGCTGTGCAAGCTGCGCCCGCCAGTCTTTCGGAAACCGCAACCGTCCCGCCGCTATACGAGCCACTGATTGACACCAATCGGGTCAATCTCGCCAAGCTCAAGAAGGATCTTCAAGACTGCCGTGGCCAGGCGGCTCCCCAGGAGGCTGCCGCACGGCGCGCGGCGCAGCAGGAATCGACCGGCGCCACTATCCAGGCGGTCGGCGCCATTGCAAGCTTCATCCCGGTCCCAGGCTTCCGGCAGGCTCATATCCTCGCGGGGGCATCAAATGCGGTGCAGAATGTGGGGGCCGCCACCTCGGGGAATGCTGCCGAGACCAAGGAGCGGGCGAT
This sequence comes from Allobosea sp., assembly GCA_046593015.1. Taxonomy (GTDB): domain Bacteria; phylum Pseudomonadota; class Alphaproteobacteria; order Rhizobiales; family Beijerinckiaceae; genus Allobosea. The sequence continues at coordinate 7,505 of JBKJSB010000061.1, read as the reverse complement.
GGAGGACTATGTCCTCGTGGTGAATGCCTGCATGGAGAACAGACGGTACCGTCTCTTGCGTGCATAGCCAGTCGACCGCCCGACAAGCAGACGACTGTGCGCAGCCGGTAGCGCTGGGCTTGCCCCGGGGTCTCTGCTCGCTACTGGTCAAGGGTCCGGTCTATAAAGCAGCGCGTGCGGTGATCGAGGAGATGTTGCGGGGGCGAGCCGGCGGCGGACGTGCATCAACGGCCCGGCCCGTCAGCCCTTCCGCTTTACCAGTTCGTCTATCTCTCGCCAATTCTCAGCCGAATGTTTGTCAGGCCGAGTTGCCCAAAGCAGCACGACAACAAAAAGCGCGAGCAAGGCTGGCGCTGCGGCGAGCATCCATAATCCTGGCGGGTTCATCGCGATCAATCCTTGGGACCATCAGCACGTCCCTGCGTCAGGATGTTATCGCCTACTTCGCGCTTCGCGCTAGCGTGCTTTTGCGCCATGCGTCCGCTTGCGGGCGGGGGGGCAGGTTGGTGGTCGAAGTCCCGCTTCTCAACGGCGGCGATAAGCGCCTGTAGCTCGGCTTCCTCCGTGCCGTCCTCGATGTAGCCGGCAAGCTCGGCAACCCGCTTGGTGGCATCCTCGTATTCCTCGACGGTGGTGATCGGGTGCATGGCTGACTCCCTTTTCGGGCTCAACCGGAGCCGGCCGGCGGAGTTCCGCTCAGGCCCCATGTCCTGGCGTGCCAAGCGGCAGGTTGTCTGCGCGATGGCGAGCCGGCCGGCTCTCAGGGAATGGCCGGTCACGAGGCGCTCAACCGGTCGATCTGCTGCTCGCGCGGGTGATCGCGACGTTCCACTAGCACCGCAAAATGGGGCCGCTCCAGCAACCAAGAAGTTGGAAAAGTCGTTGATATTGCTGCGAAACACTCATGCCTTCCAAGCTGAATACCCGGGTTCGATTCCCGGTACCCGCTCACGCCCCATCCTCTCAATCTCGCATCGTCGTTATTCCGCCCGCATGCGCGGGATGTAGTACGGCGTGCTCTCCAGCTCCGGCTCGTCGAAGGCGTCGAGAGCGGCGCTGATATCGGCGATGTCCTCGCGGAAGAAAGCGCTCGCCATGGCGACCGCTAGGCGCTCGGCGGCGATCGCCGTGCCGGGGATATCGCTGGCGATCTGACCATGGCTCGTCGCCGCGCCATGGTTCAGGAGATGGATGCGCGCGAGCTCGGGCGGCGCCGCCGCCGAGCGCGGCGTGAGCTCGAAGGCGGGGCCCAGGAACGGATAGCCGGCGAGTTCCGGCCTGCGCAGATCGGGCGGCGGCATGTAGACGTCGCCCCAGCGCGCGATATCGGGCGCGAAGACGGCCAATTCCGGCACGCGGTCGATGTCGATGGCGAAGCCGGTCCCGACGATCAGGAAGTCATGCGTTCTGGTGAGTGCGACCCCGTCGGTTCGGAGGTCGAGTTCGACGCCGCCTGTCGTCCGGCGCACGGCTGTGAGGCCATGGCCGAGATGGACGTGCAGGCCTTTCTGTCTGAGTCCGCGCAGCACGGTCTCGTGCGGCGGCGGGGCCGGCCGGTCGTTGAGATAGACCGCCAGCTTCCAGCGTTCCGCGAGATCGAGCGCGCTCCAGCCATGGAAGAAGCCCTGATTGGCCGAACCGCGCCCCTTGTTGATCTGCGGCAGGGTCTCGCGCCGGATATACATATCGACGCGAGCCGCGCCTTGCTCCAGCGCGGTCGCGGCATTGTCCCAGGCCGAGGCGCTGCCGCCGATGACGGCGATGCTCTTCCCCGCGAGCGCCACAAAATCGATCGGCTCGTTGCCATGGGCGGCGCGGTCGGGCCAGAGCCTGCGGTCGATGAAAGCCGGGATGTGGTTGCCGCCGGCTCCGCCGCGCCCGGTCGCGAGCACGACGCGGCGGGCATGGACGACGCGCTCGCCCTGCGGGGTCGCGAGGTGCAAGGCCAGATTGCCGTCCTGCGGCACGATCCGCCTGACTTTCACGCCATGGCTCACAGGCAGCTTCAGAACCTGCTGCAGCCAGCTCAGATAGTCGGCCCAGACCGCGTTGGGGATCTTGTAGAGCGCTTCCCAGCCGGCCTGCCCATGCTGCGCCTCGTACCACGCGCGGAAAGTCAGCGACGGGATGCCGGAGACGGGGCCGGGCAAGAATTTCGGCGAGCGCAGCGTGTCCATCCGCGCATAGGTGACCCAGGGGCCTTCCCGGCCGGGCGCGGCCGCATCCAGCACGGCGATGTTCGTGATGCCCTTGAAGATCAGCGCGGCGGCCGCACTGACGCCGTTCATGCCCGCGCCGACGATGACGACGTCGCGCAGCGGCTCGCCCGATGCCGTCCTGTGTTCGCGCAGCCAGGGCTTGCCCGGCAGGCAGAGCAGTTCCAGCTCGCGGGCGATGACGCGCTCATGGGCTTTGAGCCGCGAGAGGTCGGTTGGATGATCGGGCCTGGTCAGCATCGCTGCAATTCAGCAGGAGCCGTCGGGTCGCGCCAGCCCCAAAAAGGCGGCAGCGGTCCGGCGCATGTCGAATGAACAGGCACAGTGCTGGTCGTGAATGCGCCAATCGCGCCGGGACCGCGCTTGCGGCGCTCGGTCATGGCGTGCGAGCGTTCAAGACAAGACGATCGCCGCCCAGCAGAGTTCTCTTATGCCGCCTCGCCGAATCCGGATCGCCGTCGATATCGGCGGCACCTTCACCGATCTGGAGTGTCTCGACGAGGCGACGGGCGAGGCGCAGAGTTTCAAGACCGCGACGACGCCCGACGACCCCTCGCTCGGGCTGATGAACGCGGTTGCCGGCGCGGCGGAGCGCTTCGGCTTTGCGCTGCGCGACATCTCCTTCTTGATGCATGGCACCACGATCGCGACCAATGCGGTGCTGACGCGCGACCTGCCGGCCGGCGCGCTGATCACCACGGCCGGGTTCGAGGACGTGCTGGAGATAGGCCGGCATGCCCGGACCCAGATCTACCGGCTGAAGCCCGAGCCGCGCAGCGTGCTGGTGCCGCGCCGACGACGCTTTGGCGTCGTCGAGCGCATCGGGCCGGCCGGCGAGGTGCTGACGCCGCTCGATGCGGCCAGCGTGGCTGCCGCCGTCGAGAGCGTCGCGGCATCGAACGCCGCTACCTGCGCCATCGCGCTGATCAACGGCTTTTCCAATCCGGCCCATGAGATCGCGATCCGCGACGCTCTGAGGGCGCGCCTGCCCGATATCGCCATCTCCTGCTCGCACGAGGTCTCGCCCGAGATCCGAGAGTTCGAGCGGACCTCGACGACTGTGCTGAACGCGCTGCTGATCCCTGTCGTGCGCGCCTACATCGACGCGCTGAAGCGGCGCATCGCGGATGAAGGGCTCGAAGCGCCGCTCTATCTCGTCCAGTCCAATGGCGGTGCGACCCGGCCCGAGGCCGCCGCGCAGGCGCCGGTCAAACTGCTGCTGTCGGGGCCGTCGGGCGGTGTGCTCGCCGCCGAGACGGTGGCGAACCGGCTGGGATATCCGGATGTCGTCGGCGTCGACATGGGCGGCACGAGCTATGACGTCGCGGTGATCCGCGAGGGCCGTCGCGCCGTGATCGCACAGGGAGAGATCGACGGTCTGCCGGTGCGCGTGCCGATGGTCGACATGCGCACGATCGGGGCCGGCGGCGGCTCGATCGCCTCGCTCGACGCGTCGGGGCGGCTGCTGGTCGGCCCGCGCAGCGCCGGGGCCAAGCCCGGCCCGGTCTGCTACGGGCGCGGCGGCACGGAGCCGACGGTCACCGACGTCAACCTGCTCCTCGGCCGGCTCGATGCCGCGACCTTTCTCGGCGGCGCATTCGCGCTCGATCTCGATGCTGCGCGCCTTGCCCTGCAAGACAAGATCGCCGCGCCGCTCGGGCTCGATCCCGACCGCGCGGCGTCGGGCATCCTCGCCGTCGTCGTCGCCAGGCTCGCGGGCGCGATCAAACTCTCTCTGTTCGAGCGCGGGCTCGATCCGCGCGATTTCGCGCTGATGTCGTTTGGCGGGGCCGGCGGGCTGCATGCGGTCGAGGTCGCCGAGGAACTCGGCATGACCACGGTGATCTTCCCCAAGGATCCCTCGACCTTCTCGGCCCATGGCATCCTGCAATCGGACATCGTCCATGATCTCGCCCGCACCCGGATCGTGCCGCTGAAGCCCGGTTGCGCGCCCGCCGTTCTGGCGCTGGCGCAAGAACTTCTGACGGAAGGGCAGGCGCTGCTGACGGCCGACGGCCTGCGAGAGGCGCAGAGCGAACTCCAACTGGCGGCCGATCTGCGCTATCGCGGCCAGGCCTTCGAACTGCTGGTTCCGCTCGACGCGGCCGCGCTGAACGATGCCGGAATTGCTGGGCTCTGCGAGCGTTTCCACACCCTGCATCGCCAACGCTTCTCCTTCGACGACCCGCAAGAGACGGTCGAACTGGTAACGCTGCGGCTTTCGGCGATCGGCAAGCTCGGCGGCATGGCGCAGACGCGCGCGCCGGAGCCGACTGGCGCGAGCGAGCCGCGCCTGCGGCCGGTGCATATGAACGGGCGCTGGGCCGATACGCCGGTCCACCGGCAGGAGGGGCTCGGCGCGGGCGCGACGATCACCGGCCCGGCCGTGGTGGAGCAGGCCTATACGACGCTGCTGATCCCGGCCGGCTGGGGGCTCACCGTCGCGCCCTCGGGCGATCTTGTCGCGAAGCGGGAACTGGCGTGATGGCAAAGGTCGATCCGGTTCTTCTCGAAATTGTCTCGCATGCGCTGGTCTCGGCGGCCGAGGAAATGTCGATCACGGTCTGGCGCACCAGCCGCTCGACCACGGTGCGCGAACTGCTCGATTATTCGACCGCCGTCTTCGACGGAGAGGGTCGCAACGTCGCGCAGGCCGCGCGCATGCCGGTGCATCTCAACTCGATGGAGCTCTGCCTGCAGGAGATCATCGCCAGCCACCTGCCGCTGGAGCGGTGGGAGGAGGGCGATGTCGTCGTCACAAACGATCCCTATAGCGGCGGCCAGCATCTGCCGGATTTTCTCGCCTTCAGGCCGGTTTTCGTCGAGGGCAGGCGCATCGCCATCACCTGCGTGCTGATCCATCATGTCGATGTCGGCGGCGGCGCGGCCGGCGGCTACAACGCCCATGCGGTGGAAATCTTTCAGGAGGGGTTCCGGCTGCCGCCCGTGAAGATGGTGCGGGCCGGGCAGATGCAGGACGATCTCTTCGCGACCATGCTCAGCAATGTCCGCGAGCCGGAGACGTTTCGCGGCGATTTCCTGAGTCAGATCGCAGCCCTGGAGGTCGGGGCTCGCGCGATACGCGAACTCGCCGGGCGCTACGGCGTCGAGACTCTTAGCCAGGTCGGCGCGGCCCTGCTCGACCATTCCGAGCAGGCGATGCGCGCGGCGTTGAGTGCGCTGCCGGACGGCGTCTACGAGGCCGAGGATTTCGTCGATGGCGACGGCATGGATGAGGGTCAGAAGCGGATCGCGGCGCGGCTGACGATTGCGGGCGACAGCATCGCGGTCGATTTCGCAGGCACGGCCGCGCAGGCGCGCGGGCCGATCAACGCGACGATGGCGACGACGAAATCGGCGGTCTACTACGCGGTGATTGCGGCCTCTGGCATCGAGACCACGGCCAATGCCGGCTGCTACCGGCCGATCACGGTCAGCGCGCCCGAGGGGTCGCTCGTCAATGCGCGGTTTCCGGCCCCGGTCTCGATGCGGATGCTGACCGGCCACCGCATCGCGACTGCCGTGCTCAAGGCCTTCGCCGGCGTGGTGCCGGAGCGCATCCCGGCCTCCTATTACGGCGTCACCTTCAATCACGCGGTCAACATCCGCCATGGCGACGGCCGCCGGCAGGTCTATTTTGATTCCGAGATCGGCGGCTGGGGCGCGCATCCCGAGGTCGATGGCCCATCGGGCCTGTCGGCCGGCTTCCATAACGGCCAGAACACCCCTGTCGAGATGATCGAGGCGATCTTTCCCCTGCGCTTCCTGCGCTACGGTTTCGCGGTCGGATCGGCCGGGGCGGGGCGGATGCGCGGCGGGCTTGGGCTGGTGCGCGAATGGCGCTTCATCGCCGCGCACGGCCTGCTCAACGCCTCCTTCGACGCGTTCGCGTCCCGCCCCTATGGACTTGCCGGTGGAGAGCCTGGGCGGGGCGGCAGCCTCAGCGTCATCCGCGACGGCGTCGAGACACAGCTTGCCGCCAAGACGATCGGCTTTGTGCTGGTGGCCGGCGACATCGTCCGCATGGTGACGCCGGGCGGCGGCGGCCACGGCGATCCGTCCCTGCGCGACCCCGCCGCGCGTGCCGCCGATCTCGCCGATGGCTATGTGGTCGAGGCCTGACGGCGCTCAGGCCTTGAAGATCGTCGGGCCGGCGAGCCCGTTCCGCGCGCAGACGTTGCGGGTGTCGACGATCAGCCTCGCATGGGCCGCAACCAGCGCGTAGTCGACCTCGTCGTGGTCGGTTGCGATCAGCACGGCGTCGTAAGCAGCGACCGCCTCAGTCGTCAGCGCCACGCTGGCCCGCGCCGTCAGGCCGCCATGTTTGCGCGAGGGCCGGATCGCCGGGATGTGCGGGTCGTGGAAGTCGGCCCTGGCGCCGCGCGCCTCGATCAGCTCGATCAGCTTCAGCGCCGGGCTCTCGCGCATGTCCTCGACATTCTTCTTGTAGGCGAGGCCGAGCACGAGGATGCGCGCACCGCTGAAGGCGCGGCTGCGTTCGCGGTCGACGAGCTCGGCGAGCCGGTCGATGACGCGATAGGGCATCTCGGTGTTGATCTCGCCGGCAAGCTCGATGAAGCGTGTCGCGATGTCGTATTCGCGCGCCTTCCACGTCAGGTAAAACGGGTCGATCGGGATGCAGTGCCCGCCCAGTCCCGGCCCCGGATAGAACGGCATGTAGCCGAAAGGCTTGGTCTTGGCGGCCTCGATCACCTCCCAGACATCGATGCCCATCGCGGCGTAGACCTGCTTCAGCTCGTTGACGAGCGCGATGTTGACGGCGCGAAAAATGTTCTCGGTCAGCTTGACCGCCTCGGCGGTCGCGGTCGAGGAGACCGGAACGGTCCTGACCACCAGCGCCGCATAGAGAGCATCGGCGATGGCCAGCGCGTCCGCGCCGTCGCCGCCGACGACCTTGGGGATGTCGGCGGTGCCGAACTCGCCATTGCCGGGGTCCTCGCGCTCGGGCGAATAGGCCAGGAAAAAGTCCCGGCCGCTCTTCAGGCCCTTGGCTTCGAGGATCGGCCGCATCAGCTCGTCGGTGGTGCCGGGATAGGTAGTCGATTCCAGCACGATGAGCTGGCCCGGCCGCAAGCGGGCGGCGATCGCCTCCGTCGTCTTGCGGACATAGGACAAATCGGGCTCGCGATGACGCGAGAGCGGCGTCGGCACGCAGATCAGCAGTGCGTCGGGCTCGCCCATCCGGCCGAAATCGGCGGTGGCGAGGAAGCGGCCGACGCTCGCGGCCTTCGCGATCGGCTCCATCGGGATATGCCGGAAGGTCTCGCG
>JBKJSB010000060.1:0-15831 GCA_046593015.1 Allobosea sp. | reverse complement strand
GTCGCGAGGTTGAAGCGCAGGAAGCTGTCGCCGCCCAGCCCGAAGCTCGGGCCGTGATTGACCGCGATCCTGGCCTGCTTCTCGATGCGGGCGGTGAATTCGCGCGGCGTCATGCCTGTGCCCGCAAAATCGACCCAGGCCAGATAGGTCGCCTCCAGAGGCATCGAGCGGACGCCCGGAATGGCGTTCACGGCCTCGTCGAAGAGGCGTCGGTTGCCGTCGAGATAGGCCGTGAGCGCATCGACCCAGGCCGCGCCGTCCTCGCTATAGGCGGCGGTGGCCATCATCATGCCGAACGAGTTCGGCGAGATGCCGAGCGCGTTCATCCGCGCCTGGAACGGTGCGCGCAGCGCCCCATGCGGGATGATGACGTTGCCGATATGGCAGCCTGCGATGTTGAACGTCTTGGTCGTGGCCGTCATCATCACCAGACGGTCCAGGATGTCGGGCGCGGCGAGCGGCATGACGGTATGCGTCTGGCCCGGCATGAGCAGGTCGTGGTGGATCTCGTCCGAGACCAGCATCAGATCGTGGCGCACGCAGAAATCGGCGATGGCGCGCAGCTCCTCGCGGGTCCAGACCCTCCCGCCCGGATTATGCGGCGAGCACAGGATCAGCATCGACTCGGTGCCCGACATCCGGGCGTCCCATCCGGCGATGTCGAGAACGTAGCGGCCGTCATCGAGCGCGAGCGGGCACTCCACCACCTGCCGGCCGCACGCCTTCACGATGCGCGCGAAGGCGTGGTAGACCGGCGTCATCAGCACGACCCCGTCGCCGGGCTTGGTGTAGGCTTCGACGCAGAGCGCTGTGCCGTTGACCAGCCCGTGCGTGGTGAAGATCGAGGCCGGCTCGACCTCCCAGCCATGGCGCGTCTTCATCCACCAGCAGATCGCGTCGCGGCTTGCCCTGTCGTCGCCGAAATAGCCGTAGACGCCGTGCCGGGCCATGTCCTCCAGAGCGGTCTGCACGCAGGCAGGCGGCCGGAAGTCCATGTCGGCGACCCACATGGCGATGCCCTCCGCGGCCGGGACCCCGTAACTGGCCTCCATCATGTCCCACTTGGCCGAGTGGGTGCCGCGGCGGTCGATCGGCAGGTCGAAATCGGGCTTGGTCGTCATCGTCATCGCTTCGGTTCGCGCGGCAGGATCGGGGGTATAGAATATTATTCTACGCTGACGCTCACAAGGGGAAAGCCATTCTCCGTGAAGGGCAGGCCGAGAGCCTCTTACGGCGTCGCGACATAGCCGTCCCGCCTCGGATCGGCCGCGCCGGTCAGCACGCCGTTCCGCGGGTCGCGCGACACCGCCTGCATGCCGCCGCATCTCATCGTCCAGCCGGCATCGAAGGCCTCGATCTCATGGCCGCGCGCGACCAGCGCTGCGATCGTCTCGGGTGCGATGCGGTTCTCGGCCTGGATGAAGCGCCCGTCCCAGAGCCGGGCGCGCGGGGCCTCGATCGCCGCCTGCAGGGGCAATCCGAAATCGAGATGCTGCACCATCGCCTGCACTTGCGTCTGCAGGATGCCGTAGGAGCCGGGCGTCCCCAGCGCGAGCACCGGCTTGCCGTCCCGGGTCGAAATACTGGGCGACATGCACATCGGCAGCTCCGAGCCGGCCTTCGAGCGGTTGGGACTGCCAGGCTGGACGTCGGCCCAGTAGAGGAAGTTGTTCAGGCACAGGCCCGTGCCCGGCACCACGACGCCGCTGCCGAACGGGCTGCCGATGCTGTTGGTGATGCAGATCAGATTGCCCTCGCTGTCGCCGATCGAGAGCGAGGTGGTGTGGGCCGGGTCCTCGCTGTCCTGCGGCGTCCATTGCTCGGTCGGGCCGGTGATCGGCTGGCCGTCGCGGACGCGGGCCCGCAGCGCCTCGACGAAGGGGTCGGAGAGGATGTCCGCGAGCCTGTCGGGCGCGGGATTGTTGTGGGCGATGCGCACGCCGGCCGCGAGGCGAATGGCGCGATAGACGAGGTCGAGATGGTCCGGCCCGTCCTTGGGCAGGGCCGCAAGATCGAAGCCGTCGAGAATGCGCAGCGAAAGCAGGAACTGGAACGCCTCGCAGGCCGGCGGCGGCACATGGATCGCCAGGTCGCGATAGGTCGCTGCCAGCGGTTCGCGCCAGCGCGGCTGGACGGCGGCGAGATCGGCCATCGTGATCGTGCCGCCGAGCGAGGCGAGATGATCGACGATGCGCTGGCCGAGCGCGCCGCGATAGAGATGGTCGGGACCGTTGGCTGCGATCTCTGACAGCGTCTGCGCGAGGTCGGGTTGGCGCAGCAGTTGCCCGAGTGTCACCGGCCCGCCATCGGGCAGGTAGACCGCCGCGAAAGCCGGGTAGAGCTCGGGATAGGCCTCCAGCAGCGGCGCCTGCTCGTTGAACTCGGCGACGCCGAACTCCGCCAGCGGAAAGCCGTCCTGCGCCAGCGCGATCGCCGGCGCAAGGATGTCGGCCAGCGGCTTGCGGCCATAAGTCCTTGCGATCTCGCACCAGCCGGCGAGATTGCCCGGCATGGCGACCGCCTGCGCGCCGCGTTCGAGGTCCGAGCGCCTGCTGAAGCGCTCGGGCTGGAAGGACGCCTGGATCGGCGGCACGAAATCGAGCACGCGAACCCGGCTTTCGGCGGCGACCCACATCGTCGCGGAGCCCATGCCCGCGAGGCTCGACATGAAGGGCTCGACCACGTTAAGCGCCGCCGCCGTCGCCGCCGCCGCATCGAAGGCGTTTCCGCCCTGCGCCAGCAGCCTTGCGCCGGCTTGCGCCGCGAGCGGATGGGCGGCGGCGACCATGCCGTGGCGGGAGCTCATCGTCGGTCGGCGGCCATCCATTGCGTCGGTCCCTTGTTCTGCGCGCGTGCCGCGATCAGAGCACAGATCGTGCGGCCGGGCAGGGGTTCTGGCCCTGCGTTCGCGCTCGTGCAGCGTGCCGTTCCTGCATGGCCGGGCGGGTGCAAACCCGCCCCGGTCGCGGCTGGCGTCGATCTTGCTGGTCTCGACGGCGGGTGTTTAAGGCGCGGTTAACCATGTTGGCCGAGCCTGTCTGAACGGATAGCCAAGCACGGGAGCCGCCTGATGGATGCGTTCACCATGGTCATCGTCGCCTGCGTCGCGGGCGAGCCGAACTGCACGGCCGCGCATGTCAGCGAGCTCGCCTTCACCACGGTGGAAGCCTGCGAGGCCCGCATCGACGACATCACTGCCGCCATGACGAAGGAATTCGGCAAGCGCGACGGCTTCAAGGGCCGACAGGTCAGCTACGATGTGAGCTGCATGGATCGCGGCCAGCTCAAGCAGAAGTTTGGCATCGCGCAGGCCGACACCTGACGGCGTGTCAGAACAGGCTGCCCTGGCCGTCGCCGCCGGTGGGCCGGCGGGCGGCGCGCACCGACAGGGCCGGCTTGTCCTCCGCCTCGTCGAACGGCGCCTGAACCGCCGGCCCGTCATTGGCGACCTTGTTCACGGCGCTGCCGATGCGGACCATCTCCAGCAAATCGTCGGGCGGCGGCCGCAGCAGCGGCGCGACATGCTTCGCCTCGGCGTTCGGATCGAGCCAGGCTGCGTGATCCTTCGGATCGACGATCACCGGGCAGCGCTCATGGATCGCCGACATCAGCCCGTTGGCCGGGCCGTTGACCAGCGCGACCGTGTCGATTTCCGAGCCGTCGGGCGAGTGCCATGTCTCCCAGAGCGCCGCAAAGGCGAACAGCCCGCGATCGGGCCGGCGGAACAGATAAGCCCGGTTCTCGCTTTGCCGGCCCAGGCCGGTCCGATGCCATTCGTAGAAGCCGTCGGCCGGCATCAGGCAGCGCCGCCGCGTCAGCGCAGCCCGGAACGAGGGTTTTTCAGCCGCGCTTTCGGCCCGGATGTTGATGATCAGCGGGAAGCTCTTGAGGTCCTTCACCCAGCCCGGGATGAAGCCCCAGCGCATCAGGATGAACTGTCGCTCGCCATCATGGGCGCGGACGACGGGCACCGGCTGCGTCGGCGCGATGTTGTACCGCGGGGGAAAGTTCGGCTGCTGTCGATAGCCGAACATCGCCCGCATGGCGTCCGGCGGCAGGGTGATGGCGTAGCGGCCGCACATGCAGCGGATATGAAAGCATCGAGCCGGCCGATCAACACTTTCTTTGTCTTTCGGCAAGCATAGTGGCCGCGATTTTCGGGGTTCATGATGACCGTCTCCGCGCTGAGAGCGATGAGCATTGCCGTGGAGCACGCGTCCGCCGCCGGGCCGGCGCCGCAGCTTTCGACCGACTATCTCAACCGCTATGGCGAAGCGCTGATGCTGCTCGAGATGGTCCCGATGGACCCGGGCATCATCGACGATCTGATGGCCTGGCGCGCCATGGGCTATCGCGAGCATTTCGAGGCGTCGCAACTGCGCTGCACGGCGTCGGCCCTGGCCGCCTATGAGAGGCTCGATCCGGGCTTCCGCCGTGGGTTCGAGGCGCTTTGCGTCTCGATGAACCGGCTGATCTCGACCGTCACGGCGCTGCTCGCCGAACTTCCGCCCGGGCAGGATGCGACGCCGATCGTCGATGTCGCAAGCGAGGCGCTGCGCAAGCTGATCGGCCGCGCGACGCAGTTCATCAACGCCAACGGTGCGCTCGATATCGCCGCCGCCGGCGGCCGCGATCTGCAGGACGAGATCGACGCGCTGTTCGCCTGAACGCGGCCTCAGCCGGACTTACGCCCGCCGATCAGGAATTCGCGATTGCCGTCGCCCCCCTCGATCGGGGAGGGGATCGGCCCCGACACCGCAAAGCCCAGTCCCGCCAGCACCGCGATGATTTCGGCACAGACCGCCTCGTGGACGGCTCCGTCTCGCACGACGCCCTTCTTCAGCGCGGCGCGGCCGGCCTCGAATTGCGGCTTGACCAGCGCCACCAGCGCAGCTTCCGGCGCAAGCAGCACGGCTACCGCAGGCAGGACGAGCTTCAGCGAGATGAAGCTGACGTCGATGCAGGCGAATCCGGGCCGGCCCGGCAGCGCGTCGGGCGACAGCGTGCGGATATCCTGCGCCTCAAGGCTCAGCACGCGCCGGTCGCCGCGCAGGCTGGCGTGCAGCTGGTCGCGGCCGACATCGACGGCGACCACCTGCGTCGCGCCGCAGCCGAGCAGCACGTCGGTGAAGCCGCCGGTCGAGGCCCCGACATCGAGGCAGAGCTGCGAGGCCGGGTCGATGCCGAACGCGTCGAGCGCGGCCTTCAGCTTGAGTCCGCCGCGCGAGACGTAAGGATGCGGGGCCTGCGCGACGATGGCGGCCTTGCGCGCCACCATCTCAGCGGCTTTTCGCACCACCGCGCCATCGGCGCTGACGAGACCTGCCGCAATCGCTGCCTGCGCCCGCGCCCGGCTCTCGAACAGGCCAAGCTCGACGAGCAACTGGTCGGCCCGGCTTTTCATCGCTGGTTCCGTCGGTATTTCTGGTTCACTGCGGGATTACTCGACTGCTTCAAGGCGCTGCGCTCTCCGCTCCCTCCCCACCGCAAGCGGGGGGAAGGGGACAGGGCGGCCTTCCATAGAACGACCTAGCGGAACTCAGGCCCGCCTGATCGCGCTTGGCGCGCCGAGCGCGTTTTCGACGGTGCGGACGATGCCGGCGGCGTCGAGGCCGGCTTTGGCATACATCGCGTCGGGCTTGTCATGCTCCTGGAAGACGTCCGGCAGCGTCAGCGTCCGGACCTTGAGCCCGCCGTCGAGCAGGCCGGTGCGCGCCAAGAGATGCAGGACATGGCTGCCGAAGCCGCCGACCGAGCCTTCCTCGACCGTGACCAGGATCTCGTGCTCGCGGGCGAGCCGCAGGATCATCGCCTCGTCGAGCGGTTTTGCGAAGCGCGCGTCGGCGACCGTGGTCGAGAGCCCGCGCTGGCCGAGTTGCTCGGCCGCGAGCAGGCACTCGGCCAGCCTTGTGCCCAGCGAAAGCAGCGCCACGCGCGTGCCCTCGCGGACGATGCGGCCCCGGCCGATCTCCAGCGGCACGCCCGTTTGCGGCATCTCGACGCCGATGCCCTCGCCGCGCGGATAGCGGAAGGCGATCGGCCCGTCGTCGAAGCTCGCGGCGGTCGCGACCATATGGGTCAGCTCGGCCTCGTCGGCGGCGGCCATGACCACCATGTCGGGCAGGCAGGCGATATAGGCGACGTCGAAGGCGCCTGCATGCGTCGCGCCATCGGCGCCGACCAGCCCGGCGCGGTCGAGCGCGAAGCGCACGGGGAGCTTCTGGATCGCCACGTCATGGACGATCTGGTCGTAGGCGCGCTGCAGGAAGGTCGAGTAGATCGCGCAGAACGGCTTGTAGCCCTCGGTCGCCAGCCCCGCCGCGAAGGTCACCGCATGCTGCTCGGCGATGCCGACATCGAAGGTGCGGCCCGGAAACTCCTTGCCAAAGGCGTCGAGCCCGGTGCCCGAGGGCATGGCGGCGGTGACGGCGACGATGCGCTCGTCCTTGCGGGCTTCCTTGATCAGCGCATTGGCGAAGACGCCGGTATAGCTCGGGGCATTGGCCGGGGCCTTGGCCTGTTGGCCGGTGACCGGGTCGAACTTGACCACCGCATGGTATTTGTCGGCCGTGGCCTCGGCCGGAGCGTAGCCCTTGCCCTTCTGCGTCACGACATGGACCAGGATCGGGCCGTTGCCGGCGTCGCGGACATTGCGCAGAACCGGCAGGAGATGGTCGAGATTATGCCCGTCGATCGGCCCGACATAGTAGAAGCCGAGCTCCTCGAACAGCGTCCCGCCGGTCCAGAAGCCGCGCGCATATTCCTCGGTGCGCTTGGCCTTGTCGTGGAAAAAGCGCGGCAGCCGCTCGGCCAGATGCTTGGCGATCTCGCGGATCGAGCGATAGGTCCGCCCCGAGACGAGCCTCGCCAGATAGGCCGACATCGCGCCCACGGGAGGCGCGATCGACATGTCGTTGTCGTTCAGGATCACGATCAGCCGCGAGCCGAGCGCACCCGCATTGTTCATCGCCTCATAGGCCATGCCGGCCGACATCGCCCCGTCGCCGATGACGGCGACAACATTGTTGGGCTTGCCCGCGAGATCGCGCGCCACCGCCATGCCGAGCCCGGCCGAGATCGAGGTCGAGGAGTGGGCTGCGCCGAACGGGTCGTATTCGCTTTCGGAGCGCCGGGTGAAGCCTGAAAGACCGCCAGGCTGCCTCAGCGTGCGGATTTTCTCGCGCCGGCCGGTCAGGATCTTGTGCGGGTAGGCCTGGTGGCCGACATCCCAGATCAGCCGGTCGCGCGGCGTATCAAAAACATGGTGCAGCGCCACCGTCAGCTCGACCACGCCGAGCCCCGCGCCGAGATGGCCGCCCGTGACCGAGACCGCGTCGACTGTCTCCAGCCGCAACTCGTCGGCGAGCTGGCGCAATTCGCCTTCCGGGAGCTGGCGCAGCTCCTGGGGCGTCCGGATGCGGTCGAGAAGGGGGGTCTGTGGGCGCTTTGTCACAGTGCCGGTCTATCCCATCGGCAAGGGCGCGCACAAGGCCAGCGGCTGGATGCGACCCCATGCAGCAGACGCGCGCGCGTCGGACCGGTCTTGCCAACGACCATGCTGGTCCAGAACTTGCTGAGCGTGATCGGTCCGACGATTCGTCCAGGGAGCACCAGATGCCAAGCCCATCCCGTCGCCGTTCCATGCTGCGCCGCCTCGTCAGGTCGCTCTGTTTCGCCGCGCTGGCCGGCGCGCTGCTCGCGCCCCTGCATGCGGGCGCGCAGACCCTGCGGATCGGCATGACGGCGTCCGACATCCCGACCGCGACCGGCCTGCCCAATAACGGCTTCGAGGGCATGCGCTTCCTCGGCTATCCGATCTTCGAATCGCTGGTGCTCTGGGATCTGACCCGCACCGACCAGCTCGCCGCCTTGCGGCCGGGCCTCGCCGAACGCTGGGAGCAGGCGGCCGATGATCCCAAGACCTGGATATTCCATCTGCGCCGGGGCGTGAAGTTCCATGACGGCGCGGACTTCAACGCCGACGCGGTGATCTGGAATCTGGAGCGCTATTTCAACAAGGATTCGGCCCAGTTCGAGCCGCCCGCAGCCGGCATCACCCGCGCCCGCATCCCTGTGATGGGGACTTACAAGAAGATCGACGACCACACCGTCTCGATGACGACGACGCAGGCCGCCTCCTATTTCCCCTATATGGCGGTCTACATCCTGTTCACCTCGCCGGCCTCGTTCGAGAAGGCCGGCAAGGACTGGGCCAAGGTCGCGACGCTGCCGGCTGCAGGCACCGGCCCGTTCCGCATCACAAATGTCGTGCCGCGCGAGCGCGTCGAACTCGCCCGCCATGACGGCTATTGGGATGCCGGAAAGAAGGCGAAGGTCGAGAAGGTCGTGCTGCAGCCGATCCCCGAGGCGACGGCGCGCATGGCGGCCTTGCGTTCGGGCCAGGTCGACTGGATCGAGGTGCCGCCGGCCGACGGCCTGCCCTCGCTGAAACAGGCCGGCTTCCAGATCGTCACCGGCTCCTATCCGCATCTCTGGCCGTGGTTCTTCAGCATCGGCGCGACCAACAGCCCGTTCAAGGACGTCCGTGTCCGTCAGGCGCTGAACTATTGCGTCGATCGCGCCGGCCTCGTCGAGCTGCTCAACGGCACGGCCGAGCCCTCCGTCGGCTGGCTCAAGGCGAGCGATCCGAATTTCGGCAAGCCGGTCAATCGCTACACATTCGATCCGGCCAAGGGCAAGGCGCTGCTGGCGCAGGCCGGCTTCGGCCCGCAGAAGCCCTTGTCCTTCAAGGTGATGATCTCGACCTCGGGCTCGGGCCAGATGTCGCCGCTGCCGATGAACGAGTTCATGCAGGCGAGCCTGAAGGAGGCCTGCGGCGTCAATGTCGAGTTCAACGTCACGGAATGGCAGGTGCTGCTGAACAGCATGCGCGCGCTGCCCGATGCGCCGAGCCTCGGCGGCGCGCTGAGCCTGAATGTCAGCTCGCCCTCCTCGGATGTCGGCGTCATGGCGCGCTATTTCGCGGCGGCCGGCGCGCCGCCCAACGGCTTCAACTTCGCCAACTGGAAGGACGACATCTTCGAGGCGGCCTTCGTCAAGCTCGCCACCGCGACCGACCCGAAGCTCATCGCCGAGCAGACCGCGATCGCCCATGAGCGCCTCGTCGACAATCCGCCCTGGCTCTATATCGTCCACGACCTGAACCCGCGCGCCATGTCGCCCAAGGTCAAGGGCTTCATCTCGCCGCAATCCTGGTTCGTCGATCTGACGCTGGTGAGCCTGCAGTGACGCCATGAACCAGGCCTTGCCCATGAACGATGCCTCGCCGATGCCGACCGATCTTGCTCTCGCGCCTGCGCACATCCTGGCGCGAGAAATCGCCGCCAAGCGCGTCTCGCCCGTCGATGTCGTCGATGCCCTGCTGAGCCGGATCAACCGGTTCGAGCCGAAGCTGCAGGCCTTCGTCGCCGTCTACGGCATGGACGCAAGGCTCGCCGCCGAAGGGGCCGACAAGGCGATCCGCTCGGGACACGCGGTCGGGCCGCTCCATGGCGTGCCGGTGGCGCTGAAGGACCTGATCGAGCTGGAAGGCCGCATCACCACCGGCGGCTCGGCGATGTGGCGGCAGCGCCGCTCGACCGTGACCGCCACGATCGCGCGCCGCATGATCGCGCAGGGCATGATCGTGCTCGGCAAGACTCATACGGTCGAGTTCGCCTATGGTGGCTGGGGCACAAACCAGCATATGGGCACGCCCTGGAATCCGTGGGACGGCGTCGATCCGCGCACGCCGGGCGGCTCCAGCAGCGGCTCGGGCGTCGCGGTCGCGGCCCGGCTCGCGCCCTGGGCGATCGGCACCGACACCGGCGGTTCGGTCAGGCTGCCGGCATCCTATTGCGGGTTGACCGGCCTGAAGGCCACGATCGGCCGCATCCCGACCTCAGGAATCCTGCCGCTCTCGACCACGCTGGATACGCCCGGCCCGATGGCGCGCGACGTCGAGGACGTGGCGCTGCTCTACAATGTGCTGCAGGGCCCCGATCCGCTCGACCCCAATACGCGCGGCGTCGCGCCCGAAGACCCGTTGCCCACCATGCGGCGCGGCGTCCGCGGCCTGCGCATCGCGCGCATGCCCGACGCCGAGCGCGCCGGCTGCGACGCCGATGTGCTTGGCGCCTATGACCGCTCGCTCGACCTGCTCGCCGAACTCGGGGCCGAGATCGTCGAGATCAGGCTGCCCTTCCTGCTGGGCGATTTCGTCGGGGCGCAGGCGGTGACGGCTTCGGAAGCCTATTTCTTCGATCGCGAGCTGGTCGACGATCCGGCAGCCCAGCTCGACGAGGCCGTGCGGCCGCGCGTGCTGGCGGGCGCAGGCGTCTCCGCTCAGGACTACCTCGCGACCAAGCGCCGGCAGCAGCAGGACAAGCGCGTCATGGCCGACGCCATGGATGGCATCGACGCGCTGCTGACGCCGACCACGCCGACGCCGGCGATCAGGCTCGCCGAGGTCGACCAGATGGTCTTCCCCTCGCGCTTCACCCGCTTCGGCAACTTCCTCGAAATGTGCGCTTTGTCGCTGCCCAACGGCTTCACCGCCGGGGGCCTGCCGCTCTCGCTGCAGATCTGCTGCGCGGGCTATCAGGAGGCCACCGCCCTGCGCATCGGCTGGGCGCTGCAACAGGCGAGCGACCACCATCTGCGCCTGCCGCCGATGGTGGCGTGAGCGATCACAGGAAACGGGTGGGTCAGGACGGACGGTGATGGGAGAGCTTGCGGGTGACGCAAGCAGGAATCCCATCCATGTCCGCTCCGCTCCCCGCAGCCCTGCTGCTCACCGGCGTCCTGGCGCAGTTCGCCGACAAGCTGGCGCTCGACACGATTTCGCTGGCGGCGACCGAAAGCGGCGCGAGCCCGCGCCTCGTCGGCCTGCTGGTCGCGGCGCAATCGGCGGCGTGGCTGCTGATCTCGCTGCCCGCCGGCGTCTTCGCCGACCGCATCGCACCCCGCGCGCTGATCCGGCTCGGCGGCGCGCTGATGCTGGCGGGCTCAGGGCTGGGCGCGGTCCTGCTCGGCCTTGGCCAGATCGGCTTCGGGCTGGCGCTCTCGACGTTTCTGGCGGCGGCCGGCCCGGTCGTGATCGCGCTGTCGATTTTCGTCCTGCTGCCGCGCATGGTCGGCGTGGCGGAGCTGCCGCGCGCCAATGGCCGCATGGAGCTCGGCCGCGCGATGCTGAGCCTCGCCTCGCCATTGATCGCCGGCTGGGTGGTGGCGCGCGGGGCTGGACCTGCCGGGCTCATCCTCTGCGCGGGCGTCGGCATCGCCATCCTGATCGCTGCCGCGCGACTACCCGGCGACGCGCCGGTGCCGCAGCCGCGGCTGCCGCTGCATCGCGCCATCGCGGAGGGCGGGGCCTTCGTCGCGCGCCACCCCTATCTCAGGCCGATCGCGCTGTGCGCCATCGCCTGGAACCTCGCCTTCTTCGCCTTTCTGGCGGTCGTCACGCCCTATGCCGCGCGCGTGCTCCTGCTCGCGCCCGAGGCGATCGGGCTCGCCTCCTCGGTCTATGGCGTCGGGCTGATCGCGGGGGCGCTGAGCGCGCCCGCGCTGATCGCCCGCCTGCCGACAGGCGTATTGCTCGTATTCGGTCCGGCCTCTTCGCTGATCGGCGTTGGCCTGCTCGGTCTCGCACCGGCCTCGCTCGGCGTCCCGGCTCTGGCGCTCGCCTTCTTCCTGCTGGGCTTTGGCCCGATCCTCTGGTTCATCATCCAGACCAGCCTGCGCCAGGCGGTGACGCCCCCGGCTCTGCTCGGCCGCGTCAGCGCGACGCTGACGACGGCGATGTACGGCATGCGGCCGATCGGCGCGCTCGCGGGCGGGCTCATGGGCGAGTGGCTCGGCCTGCAGGCGGCGATCTGGCTGCCGGTCGGGTTGTTCGCCCTCTCGACGCTGGCGATCATGGCGTCCGCGATGCCGCAGCTAAAGGCGATGCCGGAGGGGGAACTCACCCCTCAGGGAGCGGGATGAACTCCGCCTCGTCGCCGGGCACCGTATCGAATCTCCCGGCCTTCCATTCCGCCTTGGCCTGGTCGATGCGTTCCTTCGAGGAGGAGACGAAGTTCCACCAGATGTGCCGTGGGCCGTCCATCGGCTCGCCGCGGACCAGCATCAGCCGGCTTTGGTCGAGCGACATGATCGAGATGCGGACGCCGGGCTTGAAGATCAGCAATTGCCCTGCGCCGAATTCGTCTCCCGCGATGTCGATTTTTCCTGAGACGATGTAGACCGCGCGCTCCTCATGGTCGGCATCGAGCGGCAGGATCGCGCCCGGCGAGAGCACGGCCTCCGCGTAAAGCACCTCCCAGGGGAATTTGACCGGCGAGGTCTGGCCATACGCCGAGCCCATGATCAGGCTGATGCGCTTGCCGCCTTCCACGATCCGCGGCAGTTCGGGCGCGGCGTGGTGGACGAACTCCGGCGCATTCTCCTCATGCGACTTCGGCAGCGCGAGCCAGGCCTGGATGCCGTAGAGCTTGGGGGCCTTCAGCCGCTCCTCCGCGCCGGTGCGCTCGGAATGGACGATGCCGCGCCCCGCCGTCATCAGGTTGACCGCGCCCGGTCTGATCGCCAGCGCGGTGCCCAGCGAATCCCGGTGCATGATCTCGCCGTCGAAGAGATAGGTCACGGTCGAGAGGCCGATATGCGGATGAGGCCGCACGTCGATGCCTTCGCCGAGCAGGAACTCGGCCGGCCCCATCTGGTCGAAAAAGATGAACGGCCCGACCATCTTGCGCCCGACCGAGGGCAAAGCGCGGCGCACCGAAAACCCGCCGAGATCCCGCGCGCGGGGCACGATGACCTGCTCGATCGCCTGGCAGGAGCGGGCGTCGCCGAGGATCGGGTCTTCGGCGGGGAGCTGGGACATCCGGAGACTCCTTCTCGGTGACGGCGGTTTCAGCGCTGCGCTATCTTTCGTGGCCTGCCGCCCTTGGCGCCATTGGCGCGGGCGGCAGCAGCCTTGGCCGGTGATGTCGTACGCCCGGCGGCACGGGCCAGTTCGCGCGTCATCCACAATTTCGTGCCAAAGATGCCCGCGACAAGCGCCGGAATGAACAGATCGACGTCGAGACTTGGCCAATGCAGGTTGAGCCCATGCCCATCGATCTCGATCTCGGCCAGCGCGCCTTCATCCGCGCCCTGCAAATCCTCGACTAGAGCCGGCGGGAAGCCATACACGCAGCCGTCAGTGAGTTCGATGAGGATGCGGCCCGTCGCGCCGTCGAGCCGGGCCGCGACGGCGCGGGGCCCGGTCGTCAGGATGGCGCGCCCGCGCTCTTCGGCGGTGGCGAACTCGCTATCGGTTGGGTCGGCCATGAATCCGTTCCCATCTCGCAAAAATGCGTCTCGTTTGAGCAAGGTTTCCGCCATCAGACGGCGCATATCGGCACGCTTGATGCCGATGCTGTAGACCAGTCTCACGCCGCCATTCGCCCCGAAAAGGTCGATCTTCGCCTGTCCCGGCCCGGTAATGTGGATATGCGCCGGCTCGTGATCCGAAGTGTAGATCACGAATCGGAAGCCATGGGCGCGGTGGATAACGACCATATCAGAGAATAACCTATCCGTTGGGTTATTCAAGCGCTGCCATTCAGTTGCCTCAGCCGCTCCAGCCCTACTTGTCCACATCCAGCGGCGCAGTGCCTGTCGGCTTCCCATCCGCACCGAGCGTGATCTTCTCGATGCGTGCCTCGGCCTGCTTCAGCAGGGCGTCGCAGCGTGCTTTCAGCGCCTCGCCGCGGGTGTAGATGTCGATCGATTCCTCCAGCGCGACGTCGCCGCGCTCGAGTTTGGCGACGATCGTCTCGAGTTCCTTCAGCGCCGCCTCGAACGGCAGCGCGGCGACATCGGCATTAGCAGGGGCGGCGGTCTTGAGGTCGGGCACGGCATGATTCCTGTTTGGCGCAGTCTATCAGCCCGCGCCGCCCGCGTCGCAACTGCAAAGCGCCATCGTCACACCGGCAGCGCCGAGGTCTTCTTGATCGTGCGCAGCGTCAGGGTCGATTGCACCCGGGTGACGCCCGGCAACTGCGTCAGGATATCGGTATGGATGCGCTCGAAATCGGCGCTGTCGCGGTAGATCACCCGCATCAGATAGTCGTGCGCGCCGGCGAGCAGATGGCATTCCAGCACCTCGGGCAGGGTCTTCACCGCCTGCTCGAAGCCTTCCAGCGAGGCGCGGCCCTGCTGGTCGAGCGTGACGAAGACGAAGGCGGTGCCCGGAAAGCCCGCGATCCTGTCGTCGAGCATCATCGCATAGCCGCGGATCAGCCCGCTTTCCTCGAGCTGACGCACGCGCCGCAGGCAGGCCGAGGGCGAAAGATGCACCTTCTCGGCGAGGTCGGAATTGGTGATGCGCCCATCGGCCTGCAGGATGCGCAGGATCGAGCGGTCGCGGGAATCGAGTTCGATCGTCATCGTGTCGGCAAATCCCTTTGCCGTGATGCTTCGTCGCAAAGAATAAGCAAAGCAAGCAATTTTCTGCACTGTTTTTTTGCTGCAGCGCCGAAATCGGTGGCGATTTCCGGAGAGGCTGCACGATAGTGCAGGGCATTCCGTGGTTTTTCGGGTCGTCAGCCGATATCGAGCCGGAACGGCGCGCCCTCGAAAGCGTCCGCCCCCCGCCCGATCCGGGCGACGGCGCGGCTCATCCGGCCGTCGCGTCCAAGGCTCGCATCGGCCAGCGCGACGAGCCGGGGATTGGGCGTCGCCGAGGGCGAGGCGGCTCGAAGGGCCGCGGCGATCTCGTCTTCGTCGCGCGTCGGCGACAGCGCGCAGGCGGCGATGTAGGCGGCGGCCGTCGAGCGGCTGATCCCGGCCCAGCAATGGATCACCATCGGCGCGGCGCGGTCCCAGTCGCGCACGAAGCGCAGGAACTGCTCGATATGGTCTTCTCCGGGGACGACATGGCCGTCCATCGGCGCGGCGATGTCGGACATGCCGAGGAAGAGGTGGCGGCTTTCCAGAATGCCGGCGGGCCGCCCGACCTTTGTGGCGACGTTGATCAGCGTCACGAGATGGCTCGCCTGCACGGCCGCGACCGTGTCGTGGAGCCGGGCGAGCGACGAGACGTGCAGCGTGGGCATGAGGGCCGTCCTGTCGATTCGATGAGATCGCAGCTACAGCAAGGCACGGCGCGATGACAAGGATAGCGACAGCGCCGCCGTTCCGGCTAGAACCCCGTTCCGACACGCTACGATACCGACGGGAAGGCCGCGATGAATCTCTGGTTTCGCCTGCTCTGGCTCCTGCTGACCACGGCCTTCCGGGCTCGCCTGACCCTGCCTCGGGAGGCCTCCGTGCTGCCCTTCCGGGTCTGGCCTCACGACCTCGACACCAGCCTGCACATGAACAATGGCCGCTACTGGACGCTGATGGATCTCGGCCGCACCGATCTGATGTTGCGCTCGGGGCTGTGGCGCGCGGTGCTGAAGCATCGCTGGGTGCCGGTGGTCAACGCCGGCACGATCCGCTTCCGCCGCGAGATCAGGCTGTTCCGGCCGTTCCGGCTGGAGACCACGATCCTGTGCTGGAGCGAGAACTGGCTGGTGATGCAGCACCGCATCCTGACGACGGGGCAGGACGGGGCCGAGATCATGGCGGCCGTCGCGCTGGTGCGGGCCGCGCTCTACGACAAGGCCGGCCGGGCTTACGTCCCGGTCGCGCGCCTGCTGGCCGAGATCGGCGTCACGGCTGAAAGCCCCGAGCCCGCCCCCGAGGTCGCCGCCTTCCTCGCCGCCGAGGAGGCGATGCGGCAGGCCGGGGCCTCGGCAGGCTGAGGCGCTACTCTGCCGCCAGCCGGGTCGCGCGCCATTG
>JBKJSB010000059.1:0-11969 GCA_046593015.1 Allobosea sp. | reverse complement strand
ATCGGAGGCATTGGTCGGCTTGACGAAGTCAGGCTTCGGCGTCGCGCCATAAGCAGAAGTTCACAGCGGCGTCGACGAATGGACGGTTTGGGGCAGGAAGCAGAGGTTCGAGAGCATAAACCGAATCAACGCCGATCACCGCGAGCGAGCCGCTTCACCGCCCGCTATGTCGGAGCCCATCGTCATCACGTCCCGTTGATCCGCCGCATCCGGCAGGACGTTTGCGTCGTATCGCGATGGAACGACAAAAGGGCCGTGACAATGACGAAGCTGAACATCCGGATTGCAATCGCCGCTATGGCTCTCGCCGCAGCCGGCGCCGCGCTCGCCAACACGCCGGTCGAGGGCGACGCCATCAAGCAGCTCGTGTCGGGCAAGCGGATTTATCTGGCCGCGCCGATCGGCGGCGAGTTCCCGCTCTACTATCGACCTGACGGGCAGATCGACGGCTCGGGCGAGGCGATCGGGCTCGGTCGCTTCCTCAAGCCGACCGACAAGGGACGCTGGTGGGTGCGCGGCAACAATCTCTGCCAGAAATGGGAAACCTGGTATGACGGCAAGACGATCTGCTTCACCCTGACCGATCTCGGCGGCAGCAAGGTGAAGTGGGTTCAGGACAATGGCGACACCGGCATCGCGCGAATCGGTAACTGAACGACCGCGGCCGCCGGCCTGCCGCTGCCATAACGACCCATTCGAATGGTTTTTGACGAGCTCGCTCAGGCCGGCCTGTTTCGTTGCCGCAGCGCAACGGGCACGGTCCAATTTCGCTCCTCTGACCGCCGCCTTGACAGCTGCCGCATTTCCGACACCTTTGTGACCGCTCAAAGGCGGGGTCGGAGCTTGTTAAGCGTGTGGCCGCGCTCGGTCGCCCACTTAACGATCCCTTAATCGGATTGCCTGAAAACTTCGGTTTCGCCGCTCCTGCGGCTTTGCCGACACAGTGGTTTTCGGCGCGGATAGCGGAACGATGGAATGATGCGCGGCGAACGCTCCTCGGCCCCGAACGTTTCCAGCGACTATCAGGAATCGCCCCGCGACCCGAGCCAGAGCGCCTTCGCCGGCCGCGCTGCCAAACTGGGCTGCGTCGTCATCGCCGGACTGTTCGTTGCCAATTGCGCAAACGAACAGGTCGCCCGCCGCGGCGGCAAGTCCAAGGAAATCGGCGCCTTCTCCCATCCGAAATACGGAAATGCCAGCCCGCGCGTCGTCGCGGAGGGCCAGGACGTGCCCAAGGGCGGCGGCCGCCAGTTGATCGGCAAGAGCTATTCCATCGCCGGCAAGCGCTACACGCCTTATGACAAGCCGGTCGGCTACACATCGGTTGGCACCGCATCCTGGTATGGCGAGGCCTTCCATGGCCGCCGCACCGCCAATGGCGAGGTCTATGATCGCTTCGGCATCAGCGCGGCGCATCCCACGATGCCGCTGCCGGCCTATGCGCGCGTCACCAATGTCCTCAACAATCGCTCCATCATCGTGCGCGTCAACGATCGCGGCCCGTATCATGGCGGACGGGTGATGGACGTGTCGCAACGCACGGCCGATGCGCTCGCCTTCCGCCATCTCGGCACCGCCCGCATCAAGCTCGAATATCTTGGCCAGGCCTCGCTTGGCGGCTCCGACGACAAGCTCCTGCTCGCGACGCTTCGGACCGACGGCCAGCCGGCGGCGATCCCGGGCACGAGCGCGCGCACCCTTGTCGCCAGCTCCGCCGATGTCGCGCCATCCCGCTCGCAGAGCGCCGATCTCGACGAGGCTCCCGTCGCGCGTCAGCAGCCGGTCGTCCAGGCCTATGCCGAGCCGGTCCGGACGATTGCGCCGTCCGCCCCCGTCGCAGCGACCCTGACCTCGACCGTTCCTCCCGGCGGCACACCCGTGCGCGCCGCGCCGCTGCCGCCGAGCCGGCCGTTCGACCTCGACACCATCGCAAACGCCGGCACTCCGGTCCTGCTTCCCGCGACGCTGCGCAGCACGCCGCCGCCGCCCCGCACCAGTGTGGCCAGCCTGTTCGCCGCCCCGGAACGCGCTCCCGCCCAGCGTTTCTCGACATCGCACCCGCTGACTCGCGATCTCGCTCCGCAGACCCTGCAGCCGCTGTCGCGGAATTGAAGCGCGCGAGGCTTGACCGGCCTCGCTTCTCTCTGCTTCTGATCGCGGCATGAGTTCGCGTCCCGATCATGCGTTGACCTGTTTCATGCCGCTGAGGCCGACGCGGCTTCTTTCGGCTGCTGTCGGGTTACTCGCCTGCTGCCTGACAGCGCCCGCAGCAACGGCCCAGAGCTTCCAGTCCGCTGCGCCACATGCCGTCCTGATGGACGCAGGCAGCGGCACGATCCTCTACGAAAAGGCCGCCGACGAATTGATGGCCCCCGCCAGCATCGCCAAGATCGCGACCGCGTTGGTCGCCTTCGAGGAGATCGCGCAGGGGCGCATGACGCTGGACACCGAGATCGGCATCTCCGAGAACGCCTGGCGCAAGGGCGGCGGCGTCTCGGGCGGCTCGACCATGTTCGCGCAGCTCAACAGCCGCGTGAAGCTGTCCGACATCCTGCTGGGCATCATCGTCCAATCCGGCAACGACGCCTCCATCGCGCTGGCCGAAGCCGTCGCCGGCGACGAGGCGAGCTTCGCCCGGCTGATGACGGAGCGGGTGAGGGCGCTCGGCCTGACGAAATCGGTCTTCCGCAATTCGACCGGCATGGGCGACCCGCAGCAGAAGGTCACCGCCCGAGAAATGGCGCGTCTGTCGGACCACATCATCAAAACCTATCCCGAACTCTACAAGATGTTCGGCCAGCGCGAATTCACCTGGAACAAGATCAGGCAACAGAACCGCAACCCGCTGCTGACCATGGACATCGGCGCGGACGGGCTGAAGACCGGCAATATCGACGAATCCGGCTTCGGCCTCGTCGGCTCCGCGGTGCAGAGCGGCCAGCGCCTGATCGTCGTCGTCAACGGCCTCAAGAACGCGCGCGACAGGGCGCAGGAGTCGCGAAAGCTGCTCGAATGGGGTTTTCGCGCCTTCGAGCCACGCCGCATCTTTAGCGAGGGCGAGATCGTCGGCGAGGCCAGCGTCTTCGGCGGCGAGAAGGGCCGGGTTGGTTTGCGCGCCAGGGGGCCGGTCAGCCTGCTGATCCCGCGCGGCAGCGGCGAGCGGGTCAGCGCGCGCATCGTCTATCGCGGCCCATTGAGCGCACCGGTGCAGGAGGGCGCAGAGATCGGCCGCCTGCTCGTCACGCGCGGCGACGTCAAAACGCTGGAAATCCCTCTCTATGCCGCCGAGGCGGTCGGCCCCGGCACGCTGCAGCAGCGCGCTCTGGACGCTTTGCTCGAGGTCTCGACGGGCTGGGTCCGCAAGGCGCTGGGGCGAAGCTGAGCAGCGTGTCGGCAGGATGCTTCATCACGCTGGAAGGCGGCGAGGGGGCCGGCAAATCAACGCTGGCGCGCGCGCTCGCGGAACGCCTGCAGTCGCGCGGGCTCAAGGTGGATCTGACGCGCGAGCCCGGCGGCTCTCCCAAGGCGGAGGCGATCCGCGAGACGATCCTGTCCGGACAGGTCAAGCGCCATGGCCCCTTCGTCGAGGCGCTGATGTTCGCCGCCGCCCGCATTGACCATATCGACCGCCGGATCCGGCCGGCGCTTTTGCGCGGCGACTGGGTGATCTGCGACCGCTTCATCGATTCGACACGGGTCTATCAGGGCGCGCTCGGCCGGATCGAGCCCGGCCTGCTCGACGAACTCGAGCAGGTCACGATCGACGGATTGACGCCGGACCTGACGCTGATCCTCGATCTCGATCCTGCGGCCGGGCTGATGCGGGCCGCCAGGCGCCGCCGTCCGGGGGAGGCGAGCGACCGCTTCGAGAGCGAGGCGCTCGATTTCCATACCAGGCTGCGGCAGGCCTATCTCGCCATCGCGGCCGACGAGCCGGAGCGCTGCGTCGTGCTCGACGCCGCCCTGCCGCCTGACACGCTGGCGCAGGCGGCGTGGGAAGCGCTATCACAGCGGCTGCCGATTCCGCAGGACGCCTGATGCTCCAGACGAGCGACGAACCCGATCGCCTGCAAAGCGCGCCGCATCCGCGCGAGACGCTGGCGCTGATCGGCCACGGCGCGCAGGAGCAGGCTTTCCTGACCGCGCTGCGCTCGGGCCGGATGCACCATGGCTGGCTGCTGGGCGGGCCCGAGGGCGTCGGCAAGGCGAGCTTCGCCTATCGCGCCGCCCGTTTCATGCTGGCGGCGGGCGATCCGGTCGCTCACGCGCAGGACGCGCGGGATCTGGCCATGCCGGAGCAGGATCCAGCCACCCGCCGCGTCATGGCGCAGTCCCATCCCGATTTGCATGTGCTGAAGCGCGGCCCCAAGCCCGATGGCAAGCCCGGCTACACCAGCAACATCCCGGTCGTGTTCGTGCGCCGCGTGCTCGACCGCTTCGGCTCCAGCGCCGCCGAAGGCGGCTGGCGCATCTGCATCGTCGATTGCGTGGAGGATATGGACCGGCCCTCGGCGAACGCCTTCCTGAAATTGCTGGAGGAGCCGCCGCCGCGCGCGCTGTTCCTGATCGTCTCGCATGCGCCCGGCCGGCTGCTGCCGACGATCCGCTCGCGCTGCCGGCTGCTCGGCTTCCCGGCGCTCTCCGAGGACGATGTCGCGGAGGCCGGCCTGACCGCGCTGGAGCGGATGGGCGGCCCGTTCGACGCCTCGGCCCTGCCGCGCGCCGCAAGCCTTTCGGAGGGCTCCGTCAGGCGCGCCCTGACCTATGTCGCACCGGAGACGCTGGCGCTGGTCGAGGCGGTGCGCGCCCGGCTCGACGCGCTGCCCGGCCTCGATATCGCGGGCCTGCTGGCGCTGGCCGAGGACGTCGCCGGCAAGGCCGGGGAGAACGACTTTCTGATCATGATCGAGACCGTGCAGGCCTGGCTCAGCGCCCATCTCCACGCGCATGCCGGCGCGGGGGCGGCGCGCCTTGCACCGCTTGCGGAGGTATGGGACAAGCTCTCGCGCGCGGCCCGCGAGGTCGAAACCTACAATCTCGACCGCCGCCCGCTCGTGATGACGATGTTTCATGACCTGTCGGATGCGGTCGCCCGCTCGCGCGCAGCGTGAAGCGCCAAGCCTTCGGACAGACCATGGCCACGGCCCAAAAATTCTATCTGACGACCGCGATCCATTATACCAACGGGCCGCCGCATATCGGCCACGCCTATGAGATGGTGGCGGCCGACGCGATCGCACGCTTCAAGCGGCTCGACGGCTACGACGTCTTCGCCATGACCGGCACCGACGAGCACGGCCAGAAAGTGCAGCGCACGGCGGCGGCCGCCGGGCTCGATCCGAAAACCTATGTCGATGGCATTGCGCAGCGCTTCGAGGAGATGGAGCAGCGGCTGAACTGTTCGTTCGACCGCTTCATCCGCACTACCGACGCCGACCATCTGCCCTCGACGCAGGAACTCTGGCGGCGGATGGAGGCCAATGGCGACATCTATCTCGCCAAGTACTCGGGCTGGTACTCGGTCCGCGACGAGGCCTTCTACGGCGAGGAGGAGACGAAACTTTTGCCCGACGGCACACGCCTCGGCGGGCAGGGCACGCCGGTCGAATGGGTCGAGGAGGAGAGTTATTTCTTCAGGCTGAAATCCTATCAGGACAAGCTGCTGAAGCTGTATGCCGAGGTTCCGGACTTCGTTTCGCCGGAGACGCGGAAGAATGAGATCGTTTCCTTCGTCAAAGGCGGGCTGGAAGACCTTTCGATCAGCCGCACCACTTTCGACTGGGGCCTGCCCGTGCCGGGCGACCCGAAGCATGTCATGTATGTCTGGGTCGATGCGCTGAACAACTACGTCACCGGAACGGGCTTTCCCGATCCGGCGGACCCGCGCGCGCATTACTGGCCGGCCGACGTTCACATCATCGGCAAGGACATCGTCCGCTTCCACACGGTCTACTGGCCGGCTTTCCTGATGTCGGCGGGACTGCCGCTGCCCAAACGCGTCTTCGGCCATGGCTTCCTGCTCTCCAAGGGCGAGAAGATGTCGAAGTCGCTCGGCAACGTCGTCGATCCCTTCGTCCTCGCCGAGGCCTATGGCGTCGACCAGTTGCGCTATTTCTTCCTGCGCGAGGTCTCGTTCGGACAGGACGGGAATTACAGCCACGAGGCGATCGTCGGACGCATCAACGCCGACCTCGCCAACGACCTCGGCAATCTGGCGCAGCGTTCGCTGTCGATGATCGCCAAGAACTGTGAGGGCAGGGCGCCCGCGTGCGGTGCTTTGACCGAGGGCGACCTGGCGATGCTGGCGCAGGCCGACGGCGCGCTGACCAAGGCGCGTGCCGCCATGGGCGATTTCGCGCTGCACGTTCTGCTCGCCGAGATCTGGGCGCTGATCGCCGAGGCGAACCGCTATTTCGCGGCCAACGAGCCCTGGCGGCTGACCAAGACCGATCCGGCGCGGCGCGACACGGTGCTTTATGTGACAGCCGAAGTGCTGCGGCAGGTCGCCATCCTGGTCCAGCCGGTGATGCCGGACGCCATGGCCAAGCTGCTCGATCTGCTCGGCGTCGAGGCGGACGCCCGCAGCTTCGCGGCGCTGGGCAAGGGCGGCCGTCTGAGCTCCGGCACTGCGCTGCCGGCCCCGAGCGGCATCTTCCCGCGTTATGTCGAGCCCGAGGCCAGCGCCTGATGCTGATCGACAGCCACTGCCATCTCGACTTCCCGGACTTCGCCGAGGAGTTGCCGGCCTATGTCGCCCGCGCCGAGGCCGCCGGCGTGACCCGGATGGTGACGATCTCGACCCGCGTCGCGCGCTTCGAGACCTATGCCGGAATCGCGGAACGCTTCGCCTCGGTCTGGTGCAGCGTCGGCACCCATCCCCATCAGGCACATGAGGAACTCGACGTCACGGCCGAGCAACTCGTAGCGCTCTCGGCGCATCCGCGTTGTGTCGCGATCGGCGAGGCGGGGCTCGACTACCATTACGACAAGAGCCCGCGCGAGGCGCAGGCTCAGGGGCTGCGCACCCATATCGCCGCCGCCCGCATCACGCAGTTGCCGCTCGTAATCCATGCCCGTCAGGCCGATGACGACATGATCGCGATCCTGCGCGAGGAAAGCGCCAAGGGCGCGTTCCCGGCGATCCTGCACTGCTTCACCGCCGGCGAGGCGCTGGCGACGACCGGCGTCGAACTCGGCCTCTACGTGTCCTTCTCCGGCATCCTGACCTTCAAGACCTCCGACGAGATGCGCCGGATCGCGCGCCTCGTGCCGCGCGACCGGCTTCTGGTCGAAACCGACGCGCCGTATCTTGCGCCCGTTCCTTTCAGGGGCAAGCGCAACGAACCGGCCTATGTCGTTGAAACGGCGAAGGTTCTCGGCGAGACGCTCGGCGTCGGGTTCGACGAGATCGCGGCCATCACCACGGCCAATGCGCGGCGCTGCTACTGGAAGATGGACTACGCCGCGCCGCTGGCTGCGGTCGCCTGAGGGCGCGGTTGGGATGGCGCTGACGGTCACCATCCTCGGCTGCGGCTCGTCTGGCGGCGTGCCGCGGCCGGGCTCCGGCTGGGGCGTTTGCGATCCGACCGAGCCGAAGAACCGCCGCCGGCGCTGCTCGATCCTGGTCGAGCGCAGCGGGCCTGCCGGCACCACGCGGCTGATCGTCGACACGTCGCCCGATCTGCGCGAGCAGCTGATCGATGCGCAGGTCCAGCATCTCGACGCGGTGCTCTACAGCCACGATCATGCCGACCACACCCATGGGATCGACGATATGCGCGCGCTGGTGCTGCACATGCGCCGCAAGGTCCCGGTCCATGCCGACGCCCGCACGGCCGCGACGCTGATGCAGCGCTTCGGCTACATCTTCGAGACGCCGCCGGGCTCGTTCTATCCGCCGATCCTCGAATTGCGTTCGCTCGCTGCCGGGCGGATGCTGACGATCGCGGGCGCCGGCGGCGAGATCGCCGCCATGCCGTTCGCGGTCGAGCATGGGCCCGGCTATGAATCGCTCGGCTTCCGTTTCGGCGATCTGGCCTATCTGCCCGATGTCAGCCTGGCGCCGGCCTCGGCCAGGGCCGCCATGGCCGGGCTCGATATGCTGATCCTCGACTGCCTGCGCGAGACGCCGCATCCGAGCCATCTGACCCTGGCGCAGTCGCTCGACCTGATCGCGGAACTGAAGCCGCGCCGCGCGATCCTGACCAATCTCCACAACGATCTCGATTATGCGAGCCTTCGCAAGCGCATACCGGACGGGATTGGTGTGGCGTATGATGGCATGGTGGTTACGGCCCAAGGCTGACTGGACCGCTGAACTCGGTCTTATGGAATCTTTTGGTTCCATAATATGTCTTATGCGAATGAGACATATGCCGACCCGGCTTGCCAACCGGCGTTCGTAATGCCCTACTTGCTGCCCTGCAGGCCGACCGGCCTGTCATGATCGAAGGGCCGCCAAGAGCCTGTTCGAATGCTCCCGGGAGGACTTTGCTTCATGATCGCGTCTCGCCGTCTTCTGATCCTTGCCGCCGCAACCAGCCTCGCAGCGCTGGCGGGCGCGCCGGCCTTCGCGCAGGCCTGGCCCCAGCGGAACATCACCTTCATCGTCCCGTTCCCCGCAGGCGGCGGAACCGACGCCTTCGCGCGGCCGATCGCGGCGCAGCTCGAGCAGCAGCTCGGCCAGCGCATCATCATCGAGAACCGCGCCGGCGCGGGCGGCACGGTCGGCGCATCGGCGGCCGCCAAGGCTGCGCCGGACGGCTACACCTTCTTCGTCGGCGCGGCGCATCACACGATCGCGCCGTCGCTTTATCCCAAGCTCGACTACAACATCGAGACGGACTTCGTGCCGGTGGCGGTGATCGCCCAGCCGCCGCAGGTCATTTCGGTCCATCCCGGCAAGGTTCAGGCCAAGACGCTGGCGGAGCTGATCGCCTTCGCCAAGGCCAATCCCGACAAGTTGAACTACGCCTCGGCCGGCAACGGCACGACGCATCATCTTGCGGGCGAACTCTTCAAGCTGGCGAGCAAGACCAGCCTGACCCATGTGCCCTATCGCGGCGCGGGTCCGGCCATGCAGGATCTTGTCGCCGGCCAGGTCGATCTGATGTTCGACGGGTTGGGCACCTCCGCGCCGC
Organism: Allobosea sp.; assembly: GCA_046593015.1. GTDB lineage: Bacteria > Pseudomonadota > Alphaproteobacteria > Rhizobiales > Beijerinckiaceae > Allobosea. The sequence continues at coordinate 2,829 of JBKJSB010000059.1, read as the reverse complement.
AGATCCAGAGCGGCACCTTGCGCGGGCTGGCCGTAGCGGCGCCGGCACGCTCGCCGGCGATCCCCGACGTGCCGACCGCCAAGGAAGCCGGCCTTGAGGGCTACGAGGTCTCGACCTGGTATGCGCTCTGGGCTCCGAAGGGCACGCCGCCCGCGATCGTCACCAAGATGCAGGCCGAGGTCACCACAGCCCTCAAGGCCAAGATGATCGCCGACGCCTGGACCAAGAACGGCTCCCCGATTCCGACCCTGACCGGCGCGGAGTTCGGCAAGTTCGTGACCTCGGAAGTCGCGCGCTGGGGCAAGGTCGTCAACGAAGCCAAGGTCAAGCTCGACTGAGGCTGAAGCGTCCCGGCTCGATTTAAACATCGTCCTCGCCCGCGCCGTCGATCACGGCGCGGGCGATCGTCATCGGGAAGCCGGCCCGCGCCAGCGCGGCGAGATCCTTCTGGCGCGAGACCATGCGATCCCCCCTCGACCACGGACCCAGCCGCTTGCGCTTCGCCGCGATCCGCGCGGCCGCCATCTCGTCGCCGAGCTCCGTCGCGCTCGCCTGCGCCGCAAGCTCGCGCCCCACACCTTTCGCCGACAATTTCGCCGCGACCATGCGCGCCGACTGGCCGCGACGGCGCAGGCTCGCCGCCCGCCCCTCGGCGAAGCGCCGGTCATCGACCAGACCCGACGACACGCATGTCGATACGACCTCGTCGAGAATGGCGTCGAACGAGCCCGGCTCGTCGCCATGATGCCGGCAGCTCAGCGCGACCTTGCGCGCCAGCACGCGGCGCAATTGCGCGGCCGGTGCGGCATAGCGTTCGAGATAATGCTTGGCGGCGCGGCGCAGATAGTCGGGCGTGATCCGGCGCGGCGGCCTGCGCTCCGCCTTGCCGGCGCGAGGCGGCAACGCCCCCTCCTCCGGCATTAATCGTCTCCCGGCCTGGCGCGGCCGGCCTTGACCGAGGCGCGCTTGTCCTTGGAGACCAGCCTGCGTTCCTTGGAGGCCTTGGTCGGCTTTGTCGGCCGCCGCACCTGCGGCTTCACCGCCGCCTCGCGGATCAGCTCCAGCAGCCGCTCCAGAGCCTCCTCGCGGTTGCGCTTCTGGCTGCGCTGGGTCTGAGCCACGATGACGATGACGCCGTCCTGCGTCAGCCGGCTGCCGGCGAGCTTCATCAGCCGGATCGCGACGTCGTTGGGCAGAGAGGGCGAGCGCCGGATGTCGAATTTGAGCTGGACCGCGCTCGAGACCTTGTTGACGTTCTGCCCGCCCGGCCCCGAGGCGCGCACGAAACTCTCCTCGATCTCGCTCTCGTTGATGGCGATGGACGGGGTGACCTGAATCATGGGAGCAAGCTAGCGCATCTACAGGAGTTTTGCAGCGTGGAGCCTTCTTCCGACATCGGCCGCCTGATCGAGATCATGGCGGCGCTGCGCACGCCGGGAACCGGCTGCCCCTGGGATCTGGAGCAGGATTTCGCGTCGATCGCGCCCTACACCATCGAGGAGGCCTATGAGGTCGCCGACGCCATCGCGCGCGGCGACAAGGTCGATCTCAAGGACGAACTCGGCGACCTCCTGCTGCAGGTCGTCTATCATGCGCAGATGGCGCAGGAGGAAGGCTCCTTCGCTTTTCCCGACGTGGTCGAGGCGGTGACGCGGAAAATGATCCGGCGGCATCCGCATGTCTTCGGCGACGCGCGCGACCTGACGCCAGCGCAGGTCAAGGCGCTCTGGCACGGCATCAAGGCGCAGGAGAAGTCCGAGAAGGCGCGCGCACGAGCCGCCGCCGGGCTACCGGAGAAGATCGAGGACAAGGGCGTGCTCGCCGGCGTGCCACAGAACCTCCCTGCCCTGACCCGCGCCTGGAAGCTTCAGGCGAAAGCTTCGACCGTCGGGTTCGACTGGAACGATGCGCAGCTGGTGCTCGCAAAAGTCCGCGAGGAAACCGCCGAGATCGAGGAGGCGCTGGCGTCGGGCGACAAGGCGCATGTCAAGGAAGAGATCGGCGATCTCCTGTTCGTGCTCGCCAACCTCGCCCGCCATGTCGATGCCGAGCCGGAGGGCTGCTTGCAGGCCGCCAACGCCAAGTTCGAGCGACGGTTCAGGGGGATCGAGGCGGCGCTCGCGGCACAGGGACGGACGGCGAAGGAGGCGAGCCTCGACGAGATGGAAGCGCTCTGGCAGGCGGTGAAGCTGGTCGAGAAATCCGCTACACCTTGATGGCCTTTGGGAATCTGGCCCCAAAGGCCCCTTCCCGCTCCGGCGGCAGGCGTACGGTCAGGCTGAGCACGCCGTCTTCTGCGTCGGCGCGTTCCAGCACTTCGCCGTTGGCGTGGAGCCAGGCCAGCGACTTGCCATCGCCGGGTTCGAGCGTCAGCCGGTAGACCGGCCTGCTCTTGGCGATGCGCATCTCGATCGCGTCGGTCAGGCGTGCGATTCCGTCGCCGGTCAGCGCCGAGACCAGCACCGGGCGCGAGGCTTCCGGCTTGAGCACGGCCAGACCGAGCTGGCGCTCGTGCTCGGGTCCATTGAGCAGATCAGACTTGTTCCAGACCTCGACGACGCGCTGGCCATCGTCTGGATCGATGCCGAGATCGCGCAGGATCGCCTGCACATCTGCGGCCTGGGCCTGGGTGTCCTCATGCGCGACGTCGCGGATATGCAGCAGCACATCGGCCTCGATCGCATCCTCCAGCGTCGCACGGAAGGCGGCGACGAGCTGGGTCGGCAGATCGGAGATGAAGCCCACTGTGTCGGACAGCATGATGCGGGCGCCGTGGGGCAGCTTGATCGCCCGCGCAGTCGGATCGAGCGTGGCAAACAGCATGTCCTG
>JBKJSB010000091.1:0-3000 GCA_046593015.1 Allobosea sp. | reverse complement strand
CTCATCCTGAGGAGCAGGCAAAGCCTGCGTTTCGAAGGATCCTCCAGTTCGCTCCTGACACATCTGGAGCATCCTTCGAGACGCCGCTTCGCGGCTCCTCAGGGATGAGGGCGGAGGACTGGGGCGGCACTCTCCGACCGAGCGCGCTCACTGCAGCGTCGTCTCGGGGTCGCCGCCGCCGCGCGCCAGCTCGATTTCGGTGATCGCGACCAGCACCTCGGCCCGGTGCCGCAGATCGGGAGCCTCGAGCAGCGCCTGCTTCTCGCGCGGGCCGAAGGGGCACATCATCGCCAGCGCATTGACCAGCGCCTCGTTGGGGGCCTCGTTGACGCCCTTCCAGTCGATCTTCAGGTCGTTGGCCTTGGCGAAGGAGCGCAGTGCCTTGAGCAGCCCGTTGCGATCGACCTCGTCCTCGCCGGCGCAGGCGGTGAAGTCGATCGCGAAATCCTCATAGGACACCCGGGCCTGCCGGTAGGGCGTCGTCACCGAGAGTTCCTCGACGAGGCGGAAGCGGCTGATGCCGGTCAGCGTCATGATGTAGCGGTCGTCGCCGGTCTCGGCGAACTGGGTGATCCGGCCGATGCAGCCGACATGGAGCAAGGGCGGCGCGCTCGACTGGCGGCCGCTCTCGGGCTCGGGCTGGATGATGCCGATGACGCGGTGGCTGCGGATCGCATCGTCGATCATGGCGAGATAGCGCGGCTCGAAGATGTTGAGCGGCATCTGTCCGCGCGGCAGGAGCAAAGCGCCGGTCAGCGGGAAGACCGGGATCACCAGCGGGCAATCCTCGGCTCCGTTGTAGACGGCGTTCATGCCCATGAGCTGTGCTTCCTTCGGTTACGCGAACAGCAGGGTCGAGAGCTTGCGCCGGCCCGCCATGCTGTGCTCGTCCATCGGGCCCCAGGCCTCGAAGAACTGCAGCAACTGCTTGCGCGCGCCGTCGTCGTTCCAGGTCCGGTCGGCCCGGATGATGGCGATCAGATGATCGACCGCCTCCTCGCGCCGGTCGCGGGCGTTGAGCGCCACGGCAAGATCGAAGCGGGACTGGTGGTCCTTCGGATTCTCCGAGACCTTCGCCTCCAGCTCGGCGGTGTCGCCGAGATCGGCCGCCTGTTCGGCGAGCTCGATCGCGGCGCGCACGGCCGCTATCGCCGGATCGGCCGCCTTGGCCTCCGGGGCCATGCCCAGAATGCCCTTGGCGCCGTCGAGATCGCCCATGTCGAGATGCAGGCGCGCAAGCCCCGCGATGGCTGCGAGGTTTTCGGGCTCCAGCTCCAGCACGCCGGCATAGAGTTCGCTCGCGCCTGCCGCATCGCCGGCCTCGGCCGCGATTTCAGCCGCCGCCACCATCTCCTCGGCCGGGCCGGGGCCGACCGGACCGACCAGCTTCTCGACGAAGGCCTTGACCTGGCTCTCGGGCAGCGCGCCCATGAAGCCGTCGATCGGCTGGCCCTGCCTGAAGGCGATCACGGCGGGAATCGACTGGATGCCGAGCTGGCCGGGGATCTGCGGATGCTCGTCGATGTTCATCTTGACGAGCTTGACCTTGCCCTTGGCGTCCTTGACGACCTTCTCGATCACCGGGGTGAGCTGCTTGCACGGGCCGCACCAGGGCGCCCAGAAATCGACCAGCACGGGCTGCGTCATCGATTCGGTGACGACATCCTGCCGGAAGCCTTGAGTGGTCGTGTCCTTGATCAGGCCGGCCTGGTCGGCCACGGCGTCTGTGCCCAGCATGGATCGTCCTCGTGCAATCAGATCGGTGGTCGGCGGTCATGGGCTCAACCTCCCCCTAGATGGGGAGGATCAGCCGTTCTGTCCATCGGGAGGCGTCGGCAAATCGACGACCAGAGGCTCATGGCCGGTCCCGCGCAGAAAGGCCAGCATATCGTCGCGCGCGATGCGCAGGGTCGCGGTGTTGATCAGCGGGTGGAAATTCACCGGCTCGCCGGTCGTCAGCTTGCGATCGAGCACCATCGTCACCGCGCCGGCGCGGTCGTTGATCACCGCGAAGGCCGTCACCGAGCCCGGCGTCACGCCGAGCCTGTCCATCAGCGCCTCGGCGGAACAAAAGGAGAGCCGGCCGCTCGCTCGAAGAGTCTCATGCAGACGCTTCAGGTCGATGCGGGCGTTCTCGCGGGCCGAGACGAGGAAGAGCCTGCCCTTCTTGTCCTTCAGGAAGAGATTTTTCGTATGCAGGCCGACCATGCCCGCGCGATGCCCGGCCGATTGCGCCACCGTGAAGACCGCGTCGTGGTCGATGCGGTGGAAGGGCAGGCCCTGCGCGGCGAGATGGGCGCAGAGTTCGTCGGGCGTCATCGGTGCGGTCATGGTCTTTGATGAGGTCTGGCGGCGGGTCGATCGGGGCTTGAACGGCGGTGCGCGCCTGTGTGAGCAAGCCGCATAACAATTTCAACACGCCGGAGCCAACAAGGCGCTTGCACTGCGCCCGGCTTTGGGGCAATAAGCCGGCCTCGCGCCGGAGACGGCTGCGTCATGTCCTGATGCGGGAGTAGCTCAGGGGTAGAGCACAACCTTGCCAAGGTTGGGGTCGAGGGTTCGAATCCCTTCTCCCGCTCCAGGACATCTGAAGTCATATCAATGACCTAGTATCAAGCGCCGCCGCTCTTAAGCGGGCGGCGTTTTGCTTTGGGGTCCACATGGGGTCCACAACAGCCGAAATGAGCGCAAGGGTCGTTGGGTCGCCGAGATCGACAAGGTGGGGCAACCGATGCCAAGCGACCATGCCAAGCGGGATGACTTGATCGCCAGAGTGACCGCGGGAACGATGTCGCCTGCGGAAGCTGAAGTCGAAGCTGCGCGCTTAGGCCTGCGCGCCAACGAGTATCGGCCTGATCCAGACGACTACGAGCCGATTCAGGAGCGGTTCCCGAACCCATTTGCGCAGCACGTTCTCGTGCACGTCCAGATCGCGCGACGCCTGGGCCACGCTAATACCAACGGCCCTCATGTTTGACCGATATGAGCCCATTCGCGCAT
>JBKJSB010000011.1:0-9878 GCA_046593015.1 Allobosea sp. | reverse complement strand
CCGATGTCGAGGCGGCGATCGCGCAACGCATCGGCGAGCGCGTCGAGAATGTCGCGGTCGAGCATGACGATCCGTGCTGGTTCTTCTTCACCTCCGGCACGACCGGGCGCTCCAAGGCCGCCGTGCTGACGCATGGCCAGATGGGTTTCGTCGTCACGAACCACCTGGCTGACCTCGTGCCCGGCGCGACCGAGGCCGATGCCTCTCTGGTCGTCGCGCCGCTCTCGCATGGCGCCGGCGTGCACCAGCTGGTGATGTCGGCGCGGGGTGCGCCGTCGATCCTGCTGTCGACCGAACGCTTCGACATCGACGAGGCCTATCGCCTGATCGAGCGCCACCGGATCACCAACATCTTCACCGTGCCGACGATCCTGAAGATGCTGGTCGAGCACCCGGCCGTCGACGCCCACGACCATTCCAGCCTGAAATACATCATCTATGCCGGCGCGCCGATGTATCGCGAGGACCAGAAGGCGGCGCTGGCGAAACTCGGCAAGGTCATCGTGCAGTATTTCGGGCTCGGCGAAGTGACCGGCAACATCACAGTGCTGCCGCCGCGCCTGCACATGGCCGAGGATGGACCCGAGGCGCGCATCGGCAGTTGCGGCTATGAGCGCAGCGCGATGGAGGTCCAGATCCAGGACGATGCGGGCAACGAGGCCCCGACCGGCCAGCAGGGCGAGATCTGCGTGATCGGGCCGGCCGTCTTCGCCGGCTATTACGACAACCCCGAGGCCAATGCGAAGTCGTTCAGGAACGGCTGGTTCCGCACCGGCGATCTCGGCCATATGGACGAGCAGGGTTTCGTCTACATAACCGGCCGGGCCTCGGACATGTACATCTCCGGCGGCTCGAACATCTATCCGCGCGAGATTGAGGAGAAGATACTGACCCATCCTGCGATCGCGGAGGTCGCGGTGCTGGGCCTGCCCGATCCGGTCTGGGGCGAGATCGGCGTCGCGGTCTGCGTGGCGCGTCCGGGCGCGAAAGCCAGCGAAGGCGAGATCGCCGAATTTCTCTCGACGAAGATCGCGCGCTACAAGATGCCCAAGCGCTTCTTCTTCTGGGAGGCGCTGCCGAAATCGGGCTATGGCAAGGTGCCCAAGCGGCTCGTCAAGGACGAGCTGGAAGCGCGCGGCGAACTCGACTGGCTGCGGGGGACCGCGTCGTGAGGCGCATGGAGCAGCCCGGCCCCGAAACGGGCGAGCGCGTCGAATGGGCCGAGTGTCATGGCCGGCGTTTTGACCTTATCCTCGAACCGGGCCTCACGCTGCTGGAGGCGATGCGGCGCGGTTTCGCGGCGGCGGGCTTCACCTCCGGCGTCATCCGCGTCGACGGTGTCGCGCTCGAGCCCTTCGCCTATGTCATGCCGGCGCTGTCGCAGACGCCCGAGCACGCGGCCTTCTACAGTGAGATCTTTCGACCGGCTGGCATCGCGCGGCTGGAGACCGGTGCGATGACGTTTGGCCAGCGCGACGGGGCTGCGTTCTTTCACTGCCATGGCCTCTGGAAAGAGGCCGACGGGAAACGCAGCGGCGGCCATATCCTGCCCGACGAGACGATGATGGCGGAAGCAATCACGCTGCCGGCTGTGGGGCTCGATGGCGCCGGTTTTACTGCCTATGTGGACCCCGAGACCAACTTCAGGCTGTTCGGCCCGGCTCGCGCCGAATTGCTCGGCGCGACGCGGGAAGGCCGCTTTTTCGCCATCCGCGTGCGGCCGAACGTCGATCTGTTCGATGCGCTGGAAGGCTTCTGCGCAGAGCGTGGCGTGGCCCATGCCACGATCCATGGCGGCGTCGGCTCGACCATCGGGGCGCGGTTCGAGGATGGCCGCGTCGTCGAGAACTTCGCCACTGAGGTCGCTATCAAGTCCGGCACGATCACGCCCGACGGCGCCGGTTCGGCAATCGACGTGGCGCTGGTCGACTATACCGGCGCGATGGCGGAAGGGCCGCTGAAGCGTGGCGACAACCCGGTGCTGATGACCTTCGAGTTGGTGCTGGAGGCGGGGTAGGGCGTGGCGCCTCTTCCTTCTCCCCTCGGGGGAGAAGGTGGCCCGGCGCAGCCGGGTCGGATGAGGGAAGACCGGGTGAGCGGGATCGAGATGAGCGTCCGCGCCTCGGCGCGGCCCTCATCCGTCAGCGCTGCGCGCTGCCACCTTCTCCCCCGAGGGGAGAAGGGAATATCCCCCGCTTCCGCGCCACTTCCGCATCCCGCAGCGTCTTGCGCATGATCTTGCCGGTCGCGGTCATCGGCAGTTCGGTGACGAATTCGATCTCGCGGGGATACTGGTAGGCGGCCAGCCGCTCCCTGACGAAGCCCTGAATCTCTCCGGCCAGCGCGTCCGACGGCGCGATGCCGGGCTTCGGCAGGATGAAGGCCTTGACCACCTCGGTCCGCACCGGGTCGGGGCTGCCCACCACCGCGACCATCAGCACCGCCGGGTGGCGGATGATGCAGTCCTCGATGTCGCCGGGCCCGATGCGGTAGGAGCCCGAAGAGATGATGTCGTCGTCGCGGCCCTGGAACCAGAAATAGCCTTGGCTATCGCGTGCGCCGGTGTCGCCCGTGACGAACCAGTCGCCGATGAACTTCGCCGCCGTCGCCTCGGGCTGGCGCCAGTATTCCAGCATCATCACGGGATCTGGCCGCGCCACAGCGATCAGGCCCTGCTCGCCCGCCGGCAGTTCCTCGCCCTCGGGCGAAATCACCGCGACCTTGTGGCCGGGGACCGCGCGGCCCATCGAGCCGGGCACGACCGGGAAGAGGCTGGCGCAATTGGACACGATCAGGTTGGCCTCGGTCTGACCATAGAACTCGTTGAGATCGAAGCCGAAGGCAGCGCGGCCCCAGGCCAGCATGTCGGCCCCCAGCGTTTCGCCGCCGGTGCCGATCGAGCGCATGGCGTATCCCAGTCGTTGCGGGTTCTCGACCTGCCGCATCAGCTTCAGCGCGGTCGGCGGCAGGAAGGCGTTGCGCACCTTGTGCCGCGCCATCAGCGAGAAGGCCGCTTCGGGGTCGAACTTCTTCGCCCGAGAGGCCAGGACAGGCGCGCCGAAATAGAGGCTTGGCAGCAGCACGTCGAGCAGGCCTCCGGCCCATGCCCAGTCGGCCGGCGTCCAGAACAGGTCGCCGGCCTGCGGGAAGAACTCCTGCGGCAGTTGCACGCCCGGCAGATGGCCGAGCAGGACGCGGTGGGCATGCAGGGCGCCCTTGGGTTTTCCTGTGGTGCCCGAGGTGTAGATGATCAGCGCCGGATCGTCGGCGCGCGTGTCGAGCGGCGTGAACGCGTCGGAGGCCTTTGCCATCTCGGCATCCAGATCGGCATGGCCGTGGCCGCCGATGACGAGAAGGCGCTTCAGGTCGGGCAGGGAGGCGCGGATCGCCTCGACCTTGGGCAGGTTGTCGCCATCGGTGATCAGCACGCTCGCGCCGCTGTGCTGCAGCCGGTGCTCCAGAGCGTCCGGCCCGAACTGCGTGAACAGCGGCAGCGCGATCGCGCCCAATTTGTAGATGGCGATGTGGGCGATCGCCGTTTCGGGCCGCTGCGGCAGCAGGATGCCGACGCGGTCGCCGGGCCTGACGCCATGGGCGAAAAGCGCGTTGGCGAGGCGGTTCGAGCTATGCTTAAGTTCGTCGAAACTCGTCGTGGCGACATGGCCATCCGCCTCGTAGATCAGCGCCGGCCGGCCCGTGCCGTCGGCATGGCGGTCGCAACAGGCGACGCCGATGTTGAAGCGCTCCGGAACCTGCCAGGCGAAGCGCGCGACGGTGTCCTGATAGGTGCCGTGCCGGACCAGCATCAGGCCGATCCAGCTTCGCGGCGCTTCATCAGCAGCTTCATATGGCCGGTCTGGACCTGCTCGCCGCGCTGGTTGAAGACGTCGAGCCTGAGCGTCACCACGCCGCGATCGGGTTTTCGCGAGGGCTTCCGGTCGGCCGTGGTGACGATCGCATGGACCGTGTCGCCGATTCTGACCGGGCCTGCGAAGGACCAGTGCAGGTCGAGCAGCCCCATGGTCGTGGCGTCGATGAGGTTCTGCTGCGACATCAGGCCGATCGCCATCGCAAGCGTCAGGGGGCCATGGGCGATGCGCTCCTCGAACGGCGTACCGGCGCAGTATTCGGCATCGACATGGAGCGGGTTGAAATCGCCCGACAGCCCGGAAAACAGGGTGATGTCGCCTTCGCCGACGGTACGGCCGCGCGTGACGACGCGCAGATCGTCGGTGAACTCCTCGAAGTACAGCCCCATCAGTCGCATCCGTCCCAGTGCTTTTGTCGTTGCCGCATTAGGCGCGCGGCCGGTTGCGGCTGGCAAGCGGCTCGGAGAGGGCATTTGGTCAAGGCGGTCTTGCGGCAATCACGCGGGCTCGCCCGCGCCCACATTCGCGTCGGCCGATCCGGAATGAAGGAACAACGGCGCGGCGCTGACGTTTGGTCGCCGCCCTTGCCGATCCGTCCAGGACGATTCCCTTGTCCCTGCCAGCCCTCAACGCGCTCAATTTCTTCATGGCCGATGTCCGCGACGGGCTCGGCCCTTTTCTTGGGGTCTTCCTGCAGGAGAAGGGCTGGGGGCCGCAGGATATCGGTCTGATCATGACGGCTGGCGGCCTCGCCGGCATGCTCGCCACCACGCCGCTGGGCGCCTTCGTGGATGCAACAATGGCCAAGCGCGCTGTGATGCGGAAACGGCACGAGCTGGTCGCTGCTGTTCAAATCGGCGCCGCTCGTCGTGCTGGCGCTGGTGCTGATGCTGTTTCATCTTGGCAACGCCGCGATGCTTCCCTTGCTCGGCCAGGCCATGGTGGCGCGCGGCGATGGCGATCCGAGCGCCTCGACCGCTATGACCGTGGTCGTCGCACAGCTCACCATGATCCCGATGGCGCTGCTCGCGGCCAAGCTGGCGCAATCGCGCGGCTACTGGATCGTTTTCGTGCTGCCGCTGCGCGGCCTGATCGCGGCGTCATTCGGCGGGTTCTGGATCCTGATCCCGGTGCAGGTGCTCGACGGCGTCGGCGCTGGTCTGCTCGGCGTCGCGGTGCCGGGGCTGGTGGCGCGCATCCTGCGCGGCTCGGGCCACTTTAATGTCGGCCTCGGAGCGGTGATGACTTTGCAGGGCGTCGGCGCGTCGCTGAGCCCGACTCTCGGCGGCACGGTGGCGCAGGCCTATGGCTATTCGGCCGCCTTCATGGCGTTGGGCGGCGTCGCGCTGGGGGCGCTCGGGCTCTGGCTGGTGGGGACGCTGGCGTTTGACGGGTCATGGGCGGGGCGAGGCGGTGCGACAAGCGCTGTAGCGCCTGAACCAAGGATCGCATGAGTCGCTGGCAGGCGGTCCCCAAAAGCGTTATACAAACCGTACAACATCGACGAGGAGGTCGTGATGAACGAAAACGTCAAGCCGCCCGAGGCCGACAGCGATGTCGTCCAGCTTCGCAAGATCGGGAACTCGATCGGCATCATCCTGTCGAAGGAGATGCTGGCTCGTCTCGGGTTGGCAGAGGGCGACAGGTTCACCGTTGTGAGGCAACCTGACCGAGAGGTGAAGCTCGTGCCCCATGGGGACGTGCATGCCCGCGGGATGGCGTTCGCGCGGCGGGCATTCAAGGACTACGCCGACACCTTTCGCGAGCTCGCGAAATGACCGAGCCGGTATGGCTCGGCGTGGAGCTTGCGATCGACATCCACGCCGAGCAACTGGCCTTGTTCGGCGGTCCAGCCGGCATCCGTGACCGGGGGATGCTGGAATCGGCGCTCGGCCGTCCGCAGAATAAGTTTGCCTATGGCGAGCATGATCTCGCGGCGCTGGCGGCTGCCTATGTGTTCGGCATTGCGCGAAATCATCCCTTCATCGACGGCAACAAGCGCGCTGCGCTTGCCGCCATGATCGTGTTTCTCAACCTGAACGATATCGATCTGCTCGTGCCCCAAGCGGATATGACGGCCGCTATTTTGGCCGTCGCGGCCGGCGAGGCGGAGGAAGAAATACTGGCTCAATGGCTTCGCGACCACATCGCTCGCCCGAAGCGTAGTCGATGACCACACCGATCTGGATCGAGGCCGCGATCAACGGTCCCTGGGGCGTCGAGCGCCAGCCCGGCATCCCGATCACGATCCCCGACATCGTCGCCAACGGGATCGCCGCAGTGGAGGCCGGCGCGGCGATCGTGCATCTCCACGTCTACGACGTCGAGACCGGGCGGCAGCGCGACGACTGGGAGCTTTACGCAAAGGCGATCGAGGGCATCCGCGCCAAAGTCGACGCCATCGTCTATCCGACCATCCCGATCCTCGGCTCTGCCTATGCCGGCGATCTGATTGGCTCAGGCCGCTACACCCATCTGGAGGAGCTAGCCAAACGCGGGCTGGTCGAATGGGGCGTGCTCGATCCCGGTTCCTGCAACTGGACGAGCTTCGCCGGCATCCCGGTAGGAGAGGGCGGCTTCATCTACCAGAACCCCGACGATCACATCCGCGAGGGCATGGCGGTGGCGCAGAGGCACAAGGTCCATCCGAGCTTCGCCATCTACGAGCCGGGCTTTACCCGTCTGGGCGCCGCGCTGGCGAAAGCCTATCCCGGCATGCCGACGCCGATCTACCGGCTGATGTTCTCCGACCATTTCGCCTGGGGCTTTCCGCCGCGCGAATACGCGCTCGATGCCCCTCTTTCGCTGCTGGCGGAAGACGCGCCGGTCGCGCCGGTCATGATCGCGGGGCTCGGCGTCGATCTCGGCAGGCTGATCGGCCCGCGCCCACATTCGCGTCGGCCGATCCGGAATGAAGGAACAACGGCGCGGCGCTGACGTCCCTGGTCACGTTCCTTGGCCTCAATGGCATCTCACTCGCCGTCTCCAACGCAGAGATCGCCGCCGCCATCCTCGCGCTGGCGGCCGGGGAGGTCGATGAGGAGGGGTTGACGCGCTGGATCCGCGACAACTGGCCGAAGGATGCGCCGGCGTGAACCCTGTCTCAAGGGCGGAGCGGCGGGGAGGACGAGGCTCGCCCCAACCCGGGCCCGGCATGGACAGTTGGATCCGTATGGGTCATCAAGGTGACATGACGCATGGCCAGGTGTTGGTCTACGAGGCTGGAGACTGAACGATGAATTTGAGCGCGCCGAGCCAGTTGGCTTTCGTGATCGCCGTGCTGCTGGCGGTCGTGGCCCTGTTGGTCTTCTTCCGTGTCCTGCCGATTGCAGGGGTTCCGGCATTCTGGGTAATGAGCTCCGCCTTTCTGGTGCTGTTCCTCGGCAATGTGCTGAAGGGACTGTAGCGCGCTGCCGCCACGACGACGCTTGGCGGAGTGAGGCGATGAGGCGATCGGTTGAGATCGTCGGGAAGGGCACCTCGTCGCATTGGCGATGAGCCTGCTCCACCCTACATGCTCGGTTCAGACTTCGTCCGAAAGCGCCGAGCCCCATGTCCGAACGCGACACCGAAGCCAACCGCTTTTCCGCCCGCGCCGCGCGCTACGCCCGCGTCGGGGCCAGTGTCGGCGGGGTGGCGGCGCGGATGGCCGGTGCGCGACTGTTCAATGTCGACAACCGCAACCTCTCCAATGCCGAGGCGCTGGCCAAGGCGCTGGGCGGGCTCAAAGGCCCGATCATGAAGGTGGCGCAGCTCGTCGCCACCATTCCCGACGTGGTGCCGCCGGAATACGCCGCCGAGTTGCAGAAGCTGCAGTCGCAGGCCCCGCCGATGGGGGCGGCCTTCGTCAAGCGCCGGATGATGGCGGAGCTTGGCGCGAACTGGCGCGAGCGCTTTGGCGAGTTCGACCTGAAGCCGTCGGCGGCGGCATCGCTCGGACAGGTGCATCGGGCGACGACGCTGGACGGCGTCGGCCTCGCCTGCAAGCTGCAATATCCCGACATGGAATCGGCGGTCGAGGCCGACATCTCGCAGCTCGACATCCTGTTCGCGCTGCACCGGCGCATGGACCCGGTGATCGACACCAGCGAGATCGCCAAGGAGATCGGCGCAAGGGTGCGGGAGGAGCTGGACTATGTCCGCGAGGGCAAGCACATCGCGCTCTACCAGAGCATTCTCAAGGATACGCCGGAGGTGCGCGTGCCGGCGCTGGAGGCGTCGCTGTCCACGAAGCGACTGCTGACGATGCACTGGCTGGAGGGTGACCGCATCCTCGACCACAAGCAGGACAGCCAAGAGGCGCGCGACCGGATCTCGACGGCGATGTTCAAGGCCTGGTGGCGGCCATTCAGCCATCACGGCGTCATCCATGGCGACCCGCATCTGGGCAATTACACGGTGTTCTCGGAGGACGGTGCGCCGCAGGGCATCAACCTGCTCGACTATGGCTGCATCCGGATATTCCCGCCGAGCTTCGTCGGTGGCGTGGTCGATCTCTATCGCGGCATTCTGGAAGGCGACGATGCTCGCGTCGTCCACGCCTACGAGACCTGGGGCTTCAAGGGGCTGACCAAGGATCTCGTCGATACGCTCAACATCTGGGCGAAATTCATCTACGGGCCGCTGCTGGAAGACCGCGTGCGCCGCATCGCCGAGGGTGTCAGCCCAGCGGAATACGGCCGCAAGCAGGCCTTCCAAGTGCATCAGGCGCTCAAGACAAAGGAGCCGGTCACGGTGCCGCGCGAATTCGTCTTCATGGACCGCGCCGCGATCGGACTCGGCGGCGTGTTCCTGCATCTCGATGCGGAGTTGAATTTCCACCAGTTGTTCGAGCGCGAGATCGAGAATTTCGAGACGGCCGCCGTGGACCGGCGTCAGAGCGAGGCTCTGGAGAAAAATGGGCTGTCTCGGCCGAAATAATGAAAAATCATACTATCTAAATCGATTTACATGATGAGTTCCGTGACATAGCGTCCGGCGCGCTTTGCCTTGCGGCAATGCGTCGTCGGGCCGCCTTGCGGCGCTCCGTTGCCGACCCGGCGATGGTGCGCTACAGGGCTTGGAAACCAACCGCATCCGGGACACCCTTTCATGGCCGACCACGGACACCACGCCGGCGAAATTCCGCAGATGGACTATGTCGAGCATGAGCGCACCTATCAGGGCTTCGTCCACTTCGCCGAGGTCGGCACCGTTGCCTGCCTCGCCATCGTGGCCGCGCTCGCTGTCGGCGGCGCCAAGGGAGCCTGGGGCTTCGCCATCTTCGGCACGCTCCTGACGCTGGTCGGCACCGGTGTCGGCATCGCCTCGAAGTCGCTGGGCTGGAAGGCGCCGATGGTGCCCTTCGTCCTGCTGATGCTCGCGCTCGTCCTGCTGCCGGCGGCGCACTAAGCCCTAAACGTCACGTCCGAGAGGTTCCGCCCGCCATGCGCATCGCCGTGCCAGCCGAAACGCAAGGGTCGGAGACCCGGGTCGCCGCGACGCCGGAGACAATCCGCAAGTTCATCAGCCTCGGGGCCGAGGTCGTGGTCGAGACTGGCGCGGGCACAGCCTCGGGCCTCAGCGACGCCGATTACGAGGCGGCCGGCGCGACCATCGCCAAATCCGCCAAGGACGCTCTCACCGGCGCGGCCATTATCCTGAAGGTGCGCCGTCCCGCGCCGAGCGAGATCGCGGCCCTGCCGGCCGGCGCGCTCGTCTTCGGCATCATGGACCCTTACGGCAACGAGGCGGCGGTGGCCGCGTTGGCTGAGGCCAATGTCGCCGCCTTCGCGATGGAGTTCATGCCGCGCATCACCCGCGCGCAGGTGATGGATGTGCTCTCCTCGCAGGCGAACCTCGCCGGCTATCGCGCCGTCATCGACGGCGCGGCCGAGTATGGCCGGGCGCTGCCGATGATGATGACGGCGGCGGGCACCGTGCCGGCCGCGCGCATCTTCATCATGGGCGTCGGCGTCGCTGGCCTGCAGGCGATCGCGACCGCGCGCCGCATGGGCGCGATCGTGACCG
>JBKJSB010000337.1:0-4323 GCA_046593015.1 Allobosea sp. | reverse complement strand
CGAGCGCCTGCAGGCCGGGCACGATCTCGCCCGCCGCGAAGGCCTGGATCTGGAACTTGCCGTCCGTCGCCTCGGAGACCGCCTTCGCCACCACTTCCGACGCGCCGTAGAGCGTGTCGAGGGATTTGGGGAAGGACGAGGTCACGCGCCATTTCACCTCCGGCGAGGATTGCGCGATGGCGGGGCTGGCGATGGCCCCTGCTGCGGCGCCGACGCCGGCGACCTTCAGAAATTGACGACGCTTCATCGTGGTGTGTCCTCCCTCAAGAACTGGCCGCGCGCCGGTTCTCGCCGGTCGTCACGTTGACGTCAGCAAAGCAGGTCTCGTCATAAGTGCAAGCGAAAAAGCATGGCATGCATGCGTCAACCGCATGAATCCACGACAGATTGCCACCATGGCGCGTATCGCCCGGCATCGGCGCGGGAGCAGGCGATTTTTTGTGCGTCCTGTCGATGACGCCGTTCCGGCTCGGAGAGGGAAAAATCAAACAAAAAAGCCCGGCTTGCGCCGGGCTTTCGCGATCGCAGGCGAAAGACGCCTGAAAACTGGGTGTTTTTCGCTCAGCGCGCCCGCGAGCGGACCTGGAAGACGTCGAAGGTCAGCTCCGCGACCTGCCACCAGAGATACTGGTCGCCACGGAAGGCAGCCATCGATTCGATCGCCTTCTTGAAGTCGGGGTTCTTGGCCGAGATCTCGCTGTAGAGTTCGTTCGAGGCCTTCAGGCAGGCTTCGAGGATCTCCTGCGAGAACGGGCGCAATTGCGTGCCGGCGCCGACGAGACGCTTCAGCGCCGCCGGGTTCTGGACGTCGTACTTCGCCGACATCTGCGTGTTGGCGTAGGTGCAGGCTGCGGTCAGCGCGGCCTGATAGGCCTTCGGCAGCGCGTTCCACTTCTCGAGATTGACGAAGGCGTGGACGGTAGGCCCGCCTTCCCAGAAGCCCGGATAGTAGTAGAACGGCGCGACTTTGGAGAAGCCGAGCTTTTCGTCGTCATAGGGGCCGACCCATTCGGCGCCGTCGATCGTGCCCTTTTCCAGTGCCGGGTAGATGTCGCCGCCGCCGATCTGCTGCGGCACGACGCCGAGCTTGGCCAGCACCTGGCCGGCGATTCCGCCGATGCGCATCTTGACGCCCTGCATATCGGCGACGGTCTTGATCTCCTTGCGGAACCAGCCGCCCATCTGCGCGCCGGTATTGCCGCAGGGCAGGCCGTAGATGTTGAATTTCTTGTAGAATTCGTTGAACAGGTCGTTGCCGCCGCCTTGATACAGCCAGGCGTTCTGGCCCCGCGCATTAAGACCGAACGGCACGGACGCAGCGACGGCGAAGGTCGGATCCTTGCCGACATAGTAGTACGACACCGTGTGGGCCATCTCGACGGTGTTGTTGGTCACGGCGTCGGCGGCCTGGAGGGCGGGGACGATTTCGCCGGCCGCGAAGACCTGGATCTGGAACTTGCCGTCGGTCAGGTCGGAGACCATCTTGGCCATGACCTCGGCGCCGCCATAGATCGTGTCGAGCGATTTGGGAAAGCTCGACGCCAGGCGCCACTTGATCTCGGGGTTCGACTGCGCGACCGCGGGGGCGGCGACTGCGGCAGCGGCCGCGCCGACTGCGGCGGTCTGGATGAATTGACGACGCTTCATGAGGCACTCTCTCCTTGGGACTTCGAATAATGACGCGTAGACGGGCTTTGCCCCGTTCGACGACGTTTCAGGACATTGGCGGTTGACCGCTGCGATCTTCAAGGCCGGATGTGGTGTTCTTTGGTGCAACGGGCGAGCCGGCAAAGAAATTATACTTGCACAGATTTTGCGCACATCTCCCCAAACATGAATCGACCGTCAACCAATTCTACAAGCTCGACAATTGCGCCTGGAACATGGCACGGCTGCGCGCGGAGCACATGAAACACTTCCCCCGCGCGGTCAACCTCCGCGTGCCGAAACTCCGGGCCGAGACGAAAGGGCGCGCGATGCACAAGGACAAGCTGGCTGAACTCCAGGCGCGCTATGCCGGTGCGAGCGGGGCCGACATCCACGATCCACACTTCGCCAAGGTCGCCGCCGACCAGTTCAAGGGCGATCGGCGCAAATGGCCCTTCTCGGACGTCGCGACCTTCATCAGCGCGCCCTACCGGCCCGATGCGCTGACCAGCCCCGATCTCGGCGGGCTCGATGTCGCGATCATCGGCCTGCCGATGGATCTCGGGGTCACGAACCGCGCCGGGACGCGACTGGGGCCGCGCGCGGTGCGCGCCGTCGAGCGCATGGGTCCGATGGACCATGTACTCGGCACCGCGCCCTTCGGGATGCTCAAGGTCGCCGATATCGGCGACGTGCCGTTCCGGTCGCGCTATTCGCTGGAAAGCTGCCACGAGGACATCGAGGCGACCTTCAGGACCATCGTCGCGGCCGGCGTCTCGCCTTTGGCCGTCGGCGGCGACCATTCGATCACCTATCCGATCATGCGCGCGGTCGGCGAAAGGCGGCCCGTCGGCATGGTCCATATCGACGCCCATTGCGACACGTCGGGCCCCTATGAGGGCTCGAAATTCCACCATGGCGGGCCGTTCCGGCAGGCGGTGCTCGATGGCGTGCTCGATCCCGAGCGCGTCATCCAGATCGGCATCAGGGGCGGCGCGGAGTATCTCTGGGAGTTCTCCTATGAGAGCGGCATGACCGTGATCCACGCCAACGAGATCGACGATCTCGGGATCGAGGCCGTGATCGCCAGGGCGCTGGCCGTGATCGGCGACGGCCCGACCTACGTGTCCTTCGACGTCGATTCGCTCGATCCGGCCTTCGCGCCCGGCACCGGCACGCCCGAGGTCGGCGGACTGACGCCGCGCGAGGCGCTGGCCATCCTGCGCGGGCTGAAAGGCGCCAACATCGTCGCAGCCGACGTGGTCGAGGTCGCGCCCCAGTACGACGCGACCAGCAACACCGCCCAATGCGCGGCGCAGGTGCTCTTCACAGAGCTGTGCCTGATCGCCGAGGCCCGCGCGCTCGGCAAGGGGCGCGTGGCGGATATCGGCCGGCCGTGAAGCGGAAAGCCGTCGAGCTAGACGCCATCGACCGCAGGATCGTCGCGATCCTGCGCGAGGAGGGGCGCATCACCAACCAGGCGCTGTCAGAGCGGGTCGGCCTCTCGGCGCGGCCCTGCCTCGAGCGTGTGCGCAAGCTCGAGGCGTCCGGCCTGATCCAGGGCTACGGCGCCAGGCTCGCACCCGCACTGGCCGGCCACGCCGTCGTCGCCTTCGCCTCGATCTCGCTGCGCGACCACTCGGTCGGCCGGCGCGAGCGGGTGGAAAAGGTGCTGCGGGCCTGCCCCGACGTGGTCGAACTGCAGGTCGTCAGCGGCGACGCCGACTATCTCGCCCGCATCGTGGCCGGCTCGCTGTCCGACTACGAGGAGCTGACGGGGGCCTGGCTCGCCGACGCCCAGCTCGGCGTGGCGAAGATCGCGACGACATTTGCGCTCAAGGCGCTGAAGGAGTTCGGGGGGTATCCGCTGGGGGAAGACTAGATTGGTTCGACTGTCTTCAGCGCCGCTGCGCCAGCCAGACCACATGGCGCTTGCCGCGTCCGCCGCGACCCGCCCGCACCGTCACCTCCTCGACGGCAAATCCCGCCCGTTTCAGCCGCTGCGTGAAGCCACGGTCCGGCCCCTGTGACCAGACCGCGAGCATGCCTCCGCGCGTCAGCGCCTCGCGGGCCGCGGCCAGCCCGGCCTCGTCATAAAGCGCGTCGTTGGCCGCGACCGTCAGCCCGTCGGGGCCGTTGTCCACATCAAGCAGGATGGCGTCGTATCCCGCAGGCGCAGCCGCGATCAGCGCGCCGACATCCGACACCGCCACATCGACGCGGGCATCGTCCAGACACCCGGCGAACAGGCCGGCCATCGGCCCGCGCGCCCACGCCACGACCTGCGGCACGAGTTCCGCGACGATGATCCGCGCGTCGGTGTCGAAGGTCGCCAGCGCCGCCCGCAGCGTAAAGCCCATGCCGAGCCCGCCGATCAGGATGCGAGGGGCCTTGCGTCCCGAGAGCCGTTCCGCAGCGAGCCCGGCCAGCGCCTCCTCCGAGCCGCTGAGGCGGCTGTTCATCAGCTCGTTGGCCCCGAGCATGATCGAGAACTCGGCCCCGCGCCGTTTCAGCCGGAGTTCGCCCCCGCCGGGCAAGGGAGCGCTGTCGAGGGTCTCCCACGGGATCATGGTGTCAGTGACCCGGCGATGCGAGAGCCGCGCCCTGCTTGTCGTGTGTCGCCAGACGCTCGATCATGGTCGCTGTCGCCGCATTGATGCCGATGATCTCGACGGG
>JBKJSB010000262.1:0-9293 GCA_046593015.1 Allobosea sp. | reverse complement strand
AGGCGTCGTAAGCCGCCTGGATCTGCTTCTCGCGGCTGCCGCCGGCGGCTTCCGACTCGCTCAGGATGCGCTTGTAGGTGTCGGCCGCGGCCTGGTTTTTGAACAGCGCCTTGGCCTTGGGAACCTGTCCGCCCGGCAGGTAAACCGCGCCCGAAGTCGGCCATTCCTGCGTGAACAGGCCGGTCAGCCCGGCGATGGTGTCCGAGACGCGCGGCAGCATCGGGTGGCCGTTCTCGAAATAGCCGATCGCGGGTTCCAGCACCTCGCGCAGCGGCAGGCGGCCATGGTCGCGCAGCAGCGTCATCCAGCCGCCGAACGCGCCGGGCACCACGGTCGCGAGCAGCCCGGAGCCCGGCACCATGTCGAGGCCGAGCGCCTTGAACGCGTCGATGGTGGCGGCCATCGGGGCGGGACCCTGTCCGCACAGCACCTCGACCTTTTTGGTCTGCGCCGAATAAAACACGGCCGGCATGTCGCCGGCGGGGCCGACCAGATGCGGCTCGACCACCTGCAGCACGAAGGCGGCCGCCGCGCAGGCGTCGAAGGCGTTGCCGCCCTTCTCCAGCATCGCCATGCCCGAGGCCGAGGCGAGCCAGTGCGTCGAGGTGACGACACCGAAGGTGCCGAGGATTTCGGGGCGGGTGGTGAACATCACAGAAGTCCCTCAAGTCGCAGGCGTAAACAAGCGTAGTCGTCATCCCGGACAAGCGGCGAAGCCGCGCCGATCCGGGATCCATTCCAGAACCTTTCCGGGCGAGGTTCCGGAATGGATCCCGGGTCTCCGCTTCGCTACGCCCGGGATGACAATGTTGAGCAAAAAGCGATCGAAAAGAACATGTCACCCTTCCTTCGGGTCGAGCGCGTCGCGCAGGCCGTCGCCAAGCAGGTTGAAGCCGAGGACCGCCAGAAAGATGGCGACGCCGGGCGCGACCGACATCCACGGCGCCTGCTCCATGAAGTTCTTGGCGACGTTCAGCATCTGTCCCCAGGACGGGGAGGGCGGCTGCTGGCCGAGGCCGAGGAAGGAGAGCGAAGCCTCGAGAATGATCGCCTGCGCCATGAACAAGGTCGACTGCACCACGATCGGCGACAGCGTGTTGGGCAGCACATGGACCAGCATGATGCGCAAATTGCCGGCCCCGATCGAGCGCGCGCCCTCGACGAAATCCTCGGCTTTCACGCTCATCACCTGCCCGCGCACCAGCCGGATGAAGATCGGCACGGCCGACAGGCCGATCGCGATCATCGCGTTGGTGAGGGATGGGCCGAGGATCGCGGCAAACGCGATGGCGAGGATCAGGAAGGGGCAGGCGAGCATCGCCTCGGTGATGCGCGAGATCACGATGTCGGTCCAGCCGCCATACCAGCCGGCGAGAAGGCCGAAAGGGATGCCGATGGCGAGGGCGATCATCACCGAGACGATGCCGGCCAAGAGCGATGTCTGCGCCCCGTAGAACAGGCGCGAGACCTGGTCGCGGCCGAGTTCGTCGGTGCCGAACCAGTAGAGTTCGGAGGGCGGCTTGCGGATGGCAAGGAAGTTGGATTTCAGCGGGTCCGCCAGCGGCAGCAGCGGCGCGAACGCCGCCATCAGCACGAAGAGCAGCACGACCGTGCCGCCGATCAGCGCCGAGCGGTTGCGCAGCAGCTTCGACAGCGTGCTGCGACGCCGGGGCAACGGCGTCTCTGTCTGCACTGCCGCGACGACAGGGTCGAGGGTGGCGTCGCTCATCAGCCGCTCCTCAGTCGGGGATTGACGAGCACGTAGAGGATGTCGGCCAAGAGGTTCATCAGGATGAAGCCGATCGCGGTGCAGAGCACGACGCCCTGCACGACGCCGTAGTCGCGGTTGAACACGGCGTCGACGATCAGCTTGCCGAAGCCGGGAATGGTGAAGACCTGCTCGGTCAGCACGGCGCCCGCCAGCAACTCGCCGAAGAGCAGAGTCGAGAGCGTGATGATCGGCACCAGCGCGTTGCGCAGCGCATGGCGGTTGACCACCGTGTTCTCGTCCAGCCCCTTGGCGCGGGCGGTGCGGACATAGTCGGAGCGCAGCACCTCCAGCATGGCCGAACGGGTATGGCGCATGATGAAGGCCGCCAGCCCGCCGCCGAGCACGAAGGCCGGCATGATCAGCCGTTCGATCGCGGCCTTGGGATCGACGAAGATCGATTCATAGCCCGAGGCCGGGAGCCATTTCAGCTCGACCGAGACGACGAGGATCAGCATGATACCGAGCCAGAAATTCGGGATGGAGAGGCCCGACAGGGCAAGCGCGCTGGTCGAATAGTCGATCGCGGTGCCCTTGTTGCGCGCAGCCAGAATGCCGGCGGGAATGCCGATCGCGACCGCGACCAGAATCGAGGCGACGGCGAGCTGCAGCGTCACCGGCAGTTTCTGCGCGATCAGCCCGAGCACCGGCTCGCCGGTCCGCAGCGAGCGCCCGAAATCGCCCTGCACCACTTGGCCCAGCCAGGCGAAGAATTGCACGAAAATCGGATCGTCGAGCCGGTAGACCGCGCGCAGCCGCGCGATCATCTCCGGATCGCGCTCCTCGCCGGCGATGACGAGAAACGGATCGCCGGGCAAGGCGCGCTGCAGGGCGAACACCATCAGCGCCACCAGGAACAGCGTCGGGATGGCGACCAGGACGCGGCGGGTGATCAGGGTCAGCATGGTCTTCTCCCTCCCCCCGCTTGCGGTGGGGAAGGGTTAGGGGTGGGGGGGAGAGTCTAGGCCGTTGGAGCCAAACGTCGGCGTCGGGGTTCCTTCTGCACGCCCCCCCATCCCTAACCCTTCCCCATCGCAAGCGGGGGGAAGGGGACAAGACAGCGCTGACAAGCGCACGCTGAAGCGGCGATCGCCTCACTGCCGCTTCAGCCCCGAAAGCCTGATCATGCCGTCGGGATTGATCGTGAAGCCCTGCATATTGGCGCGCAGCGCGAAGAAGACCGTCTGGTTGTAGAGATAGACGATCGGCAGTTCGTCCTGCAGGTATTTCTGCGCAGCGTCGTAGAGCTTCTTGCGCTCGGCGACGTCGTAGACCGTCCGGGCCTGGTCGAGCAGCTTGTCGACCTCGGCGTTCGAGTAGCGGCCGTCGTTCTGGTTGCCCTTCGAGGTGACGAACTGGTGCAGGTTCCCGTCCGGGTCGATCCGGCCGGACCAGCCGATACGGCTCATCTGGAACTTGCCCTGCTGCTGGTCGCGCAGCTGGCTGGCGAATTCGGTCGACCTGATCTGGATGTCGATGCCGGCTTCCTGCGCCATCGCCTGGATCACCTGGCCGAGCTGGGCGTCGACCGGGTTGTTGGTGACGAAGAGCTCGACCGAAACTTTCTCGTGACCCGCCGCCTTGAGCAGCGCCTTGGCCTTGGCGACGTCGCGCGCCGGCACCGGGAACTCGGCGCTGACATAGGGGCTGCCGGGGTTGAAGGGCTGGATCATCGGCTCGTAGAGACCCTCGAACACCACCTGGCTCAGCACCTTGCGGTCGATCGAGAGCGAGAGCGCCTGCCGAACGCGCTTGTCCTTGGCCATGGGCTGGTTGGCCGCATCGCCATGGGCGGTGTTGATGGTGATGCCCTGGTAGCCGATGTTGGCGGTGCTCTGGACCTTGAGGGCCCGGTCGCCCTGGGCCGACTTCACATCGGTGGGGGCCAGACGCTCCAGCATGTCGAGTTCGCCGGAGCGCAGATTGGCGAGCCGCACCGTGGTGTCGGGGATGGCTCGGTAGAGCACCCGGTCGAAATGGTAGTTCTGCGCCTCCCAATGCTCCTTGAAGCGCTCCAGAACGATGCGGTCGTTCTGCACGCGCTCGACGAATTTGTAGGGGCCCGAGCAGGCCGGCTTGGCGCCGATATCGGCGGTCAGGCTCTTGGGCGCGAGCATCATGCCGGCGCGGTCGGTGAGCTGGGCGAGCAGCGTCGCATCGGGGCGCTTCAGCTTGAGCGCGATCGTGCTGCCGTCGATCACCTCGATGCTGTCGACCGAGGCGAGTTCGGATTTGCGCAGTGAGTCGGGCAGCGTGCGGGCGCGTTCGAGATTGGCCTTGGCGGCCTCGGCGTTGAAGGGCTCGCCATCATGGAATTTGGCGTCGGTGCGCAGCTTCATCGTCAGCGTCAGGCCGTCAGCGGAGAACGACCATTCGGTCGCCAGACGCGGCGTCAGCTTCAACTGGGGATCGATGTCGAGCAGCTTGTCGCAGAGCCCCTTGAAGACGATGCGGCCAACGAAGGTGCGCGCCTTGTGCGGGTCGAGCACGTCGGGGTCTTCCTGCAGGCCGATGCGCAGGGTCGAGGGCGTCTGCGCCATTGCGGGCAGCGCCGCGAGCGTCAGGAATGTCGCCGAGGCCAGAACGGTCAAGAGTTTCATCGCATATCCCCTGTTTTTTGTGACTTTGAACCCGTTGTTCACGGCTAGCCGCTGGCAGACGCCGTCGCAGAAGCTCGGTCGGACGTTCTCCTCCACCCCGACCTTGCCGCGACCATCCTTGCCATTCCCCGGCGCTCCGCCGATTTCGTTCCAGTCGGTACCAATCTGGCGCAGTTCCGGTACGCCGTCGATGCCGCATCATCGTCGCACCCGCAGATTTCTGCATGCGGCGTTTGGCGCAACCTGCATGCAATTGCGCGGCCAAGCCCGCGCGTCGGCGGCAGGGTTCCTCTACTCTGCCGCACTGTCGCGCGCGCTGTCATCTCTGTTATCAGGGTCGAAGGGAATGAAGGGTCGATGCCGATGCTGCTGGGTGTGATCGCCGATGATATGACAGGCGCGACCGATGTCGCGCTGATGCTGAACCGCGCCGGCATGCGCACCGTCCAGGTCATCGGAGCCCCGGCGCCCGGAGCGGCCCTGCCCGAGGCCGACGCCGTCGTCGTTGCGCTGAAATCGCGGACCAATCCGGTCGCCGAGGCGATCGCCGATTCTCTGGGTGCCTGCGAGGCCCTGCTGGCCGCCGGCGCGCGGCAGATCCTGTTCAAATACTGCTCCACCTTTGATTCGACGCCCGCCGGCAATATCGGCCCAGTGGCGGACGCGCTGATGCAGCGGCTCGGCGCGCGCAGCGCGATCATATGCCCCGCCTTTCCCGCCAATGGCCGCTCGATCTACCAAGGCTATCTCTTCGTCGGCGCGGTCCCGCTTCACGAAAGCTCGATGAAGGACCATCCGCTGACGCCGATGCGCGATTCCAGCCTCGTCCGGCTGATGGCTGCCCAGACGCAAGGCAAGGTCGCCCTCGTCGATTATGCGACGGTTCTGAGCGGGCCCGACGCGGCCAGGACGCGCATCGCGGCGCTGACGGCCGAGGGCGTGCGCTATCTCGTGACTGACGCGCTGACCAACGCCGACCTGATGGTGCTCGGCGAGGCGGTTGCCGACGAGCCGCTGCTGACCGGCGGCTCCGGCATCGCGATGGGCCTGCCGCAGAATTTTCGCAAGGCGGGGCTCCTGCCCGAGCGCGAGGTCGCCGCTCGGTTGAGCGCGCCGGCAGGGCGCGCAGGCATCATCTCGGGAAGCTGCTCGACCGCGACGCGCGGCCAGATCAGGGCTGCGGTCGCCGCAAACGTTCCGGCGCTGAAGGTCGATCCGATGGCGCTGGTATCGGGCGCGCAGAGCGCCGAAACGCTGGCCGCATGGGCGCTGGCGCAAACCAGCGACAAGATCTTCCTGCTCTATTCCAGCGACGATCCCGCCGAAGTCTCCGCCATCCAGGACAGGCTCGGCCGCGACAAGGCCGGCGAGACGGTCGAGCACGCCTTTGCCGAGACGGCAAAGTTGCTGGCGGCCGGCGGTGTCACCCGGCTTTTGGTCGCGGGCGGCGAGACATCGGGCGCTGTGGTGCAGGGGCTCGGCATCCGCACGCTCGAGATCGGGCCCGAGATCGACCCCGGTGTGCCCTGGACCCGCGTCGTCGATGGGCCGGAGATGGTCATCGCCCTGAAATCAGGCAATTTCGGCGCGCCCGACTTCTTCCTCAAGGCATGGGGCTTGCTGGCCTGAGTGCTTGGTTCCGGCTATCGCAAATGTAAGATGCCGCGCGCGAACAGGGGGTTGCATGGACATGGCGTTTCTCGGCGATCTTCTGACCAGCGTCGCCGATCGCGGCCGGGCGCTGATCGGATTCGAGCGCTTCGCCGGCCGCAACCGGCCGATCGCGCAGCTCTGCGAGGATCTGCTGTCGGGGCGGGGCGAGGCCTCCGGCATGGCGCTGGCGCAGGCCGTGCTCGACGCCTGGGAGCGGCTGGACAAGGCCGGGCGGCAGGGCTTCTTCGCGATGCT
Source organism: Allobosea sp. (assembly GCA_046593015.1). Classification (GTDB taxonomy): domain Bacteria; phylum Pseudomonadota; class Alphaproteobacteria; order Rhizobiales; family Beijerinckiaceae; genus Allobosea. The sequence continues at coordinate 3,017 of JBKJSB010000262.1, read as the reverse complement.
GCAGGAGCGCTTCGGCCCCGATCATGACCGGCTCGGCAAGGCGATCGAAGCCTATCGCGAAGATCCCTCGGCCGCCAATATCGCTGCCCTTCATCTGGCCTCCGAGCCGCGCCGGCAGGAATTGCTGCGCCGCCTCAACCTCGCGCCCGGCGGCACGCATGTGCTGGTCAGGATGCGCGAGAGCCTGTTCGAAGCGGCGGAAGCCGATCCCGAACTCGCCGCCGCAGACAGCGATTTCCGGCACCTGTTCGGCTCCTGGTTCAACCGCGGCTTTCTCGTGCTGCGCCGGATCGACTGGCGCACGCCGGCCAACGTGCTGGAAAAGATCATCCGCTACGAGGCGGTCCACGAGATCCAGGGCTGGGACGATCTGCGCCGCAGGCTGGAGCCGGCCGACCGGCGCTGCTTCGCCTTCTTCCATCCGCAACTGATCGACGAGCCGCTGATCTTCGTCGAGGTCGCGCTGACCGGTGAGATCCCGCGCAGCATCGGCGAGGTGCTGGCCGGCGACCGCGAGGTGCTGACGGCGCAGGCTGCGAGCACTGCCGTTTTCTATTCGATCTCGAACTGCCAGGAAGGCTTGCGCGGCATCTCCTTCGGCAATTTCCTGATCAAGCAGGTGGCCGAGGACCTGAAGCGCGAGCTGCCCAATCTCGACACCTTCGTCACGCTCTCGCCGCTGCCGGGTTTTTCGCGCTGGCTATCGGGCGTCGTCGAAGAGCCCGGCGATTTCCGCATGACCAACGAGGAGCGCGCGGAACTCGGCCGCTCGCCCGGTGAGGCGATCTCGCTCGACGAGGCGACGCGCGCCCGCCGCGACAGGTTGCTCGGCCAGATGGCGGCGCAATACCTGCTGCGGGCGCGCACGGCGTCTGGCCGCGTCATCGATCCCGTGGCGCGCTTCCATCTCGGCAATGGCGCGCGGCTGGAGCGCATCAATGTCGGCGGCAATCTCTCGGCGCGGGGCCTGCGCGAGTCGCATGGCGTGATGGTGAATTACCGCTACGACCTCGACGAGATCGAGATCAATCACGAGGCCTTCGCCACCCGCAACACTGTCGTCGCCAATTCCAGCGTGCGAAAGCTGCTGCGGCCGGCGACCTGATCTTCAAGCCTACCGGAAACGCCTGAAAGGACCCGAAATCATGGGCAACCATCTGTTCGACCTCATCCGCGCGCGCATGCCCGCAGCGGCTGCGCCCTTCGCCCTGCTCGACGATGGCCGCCGCTATTCCTATGCCGACATGGTCGATGTGTCGGGCCGCTTCGCCAATGTGCTGGTCTCGCTCGGGGTCAAGCCCGGCGACCGCGTCGCCGTGCAGGTCGAGAAGTCGATCGAGGCGCTGATGCTCTATCTCGGCGCGATCCGCAGCGGAGCGATCTTTCTGCCGCTCAACACCGCCTATACACCCGCCGAGATCGAGTATTTTTTGGGCGACGCGCAGCCTGCGGTCTTCGTCTGCGATCCGGCGCGGGCCGAGGCGATGAGACCCTATGCCGAGAAGGCCGGCGCGACGCTGGAGACGCTGGGCGTCTGGCGCTCGCATGACGTCTCGGCCGGCACGCTCGCCGACAAGGGGCTGGCGGCCGCGACCACCTTCGCCGATGTCGATCGCGGCCCCGACGATCTCGGCGCGATCCTCTATACCTCGGGCACGACCGGCCGCTCCAAGGGCGCGATGCTCAGCCACGACAACCTCGCCTCGAACGCGCTGGCGCTGGTCGACTACTGGCGCTTCACGCAGGCCGACGTGCTGCTGCACGCGCTCCCGATCTTCCACACCCATGGCCTGTTCGTGGCGACCAACTGCGTGCTGTTCTCCGGCTGTTCGATGATCCTGCTGCCGAAATTCGACCCCGACCAGGTCTTCGCGCATCTGCCGGCCGCGACCTGCATGATGGGCGTTCCGACCTTCTATGTCCGGCTGCTGCAGGATGCGCGCCTGACGCAGGAGGCGACCGCGCATATGCGCCTGTTCGTCTCGGGTTCCGCGCCGCTTCTGGCCGAGACCCATCGCGAATGGCGCCAGCGCACCGGCCACGCCATCCTCGAGCGCTACGGCATGACCGAGACCAACATGAACACCTCCAACCCCTATGATGGCGAGCGCGTCGCCGGCACGGTCGGCTTCCCGCTGCCGGGCGTCTCGGCCCGCGTCACCGATCCGGAGACGGCCAAAGTGCTGGCGGCCGACGAGATCGGCATGATCGAGGTCAAGGGCCCCAACGTCTTCAAGGGCTACTGGCGCAATCCCGAAAAGACGGCGGCCGAGTTCCGGGCCGACGGTTTCTTCATCACCGGCGACCTAGGCAAGATCGACTCGGCCGGCTACGTCCACATCGTCGGGCGCGGCAAAGACCTGATCATCACCGGCGGCTACAACGTCTATCCCAAGGAGGTCGAGACCGAGATCGACGAGATGCCAGGCGTGATCGAGAGCGCCGTGATCGGCTGCCCGCATCCCGATTTCGGCGAGGGCGTCACCGCCGTCGTCGTGGTTAAGCCCGGCGCGACGATCACGGCGGCGACGATCGCAAAAACGCTGGAGCAGCGGCTGGCCAAGTTCAAATTGCCCAAGCAGGTCTTCATCGTCGACGACCTGCCGCGCAACACCATGGGCAAGGTCCAGAAGAACCTGCTGCGGGAAAGCTACAAGGATGTTTATGCGCGGCAGATGAAGGCGGGGGAGTGAGGGAAGAGTGCTTGGGCATTTCACCATCGCTGGGCCATTGGACATATGCAGATTGTGTGTATAAATACACAACACATAGGGGGCGGTCGGGATGAGCCGGAAGCGTAGTCCCATGACGCCGCGAGAGATCGTGACGCGGCTCAGGGGCGATGGCTGGCGGATCAAACGGACAGGGCCTGGAGATCACGTTCAGTACGATCATCCGGGCAAGCCCGGAAAAGTCACAGTCGATATGGGCGTGAAACAGTTCCCGCCCGGAACTCTACGCTCGATTTTTCTTCAGGTTGGTTGGGACTGGTGACAAACAGTCTTGCCACCGTTCCG
>JBKJSB010000228.1:0-4271 GCA_046593015.1 Allobosea sp. | reverse complement strand
GTCGCAACGCTGGACTGGGTCAGGGCCAGCGCCGCCTGGCGCTTCGTGCAGGAGCGGCGCGGGGCGGTCAGGCGCTGGTGGAGCGGCCTGCGCGGCTGATGCGCTAGAACCGGACGTCGAGCCGCCCCTTCAGCGCATGACCGCCTCGCGCCGCTCCTGCACGAAGCGCCAGGCGGCGCTGGCCCTGACCCAGTCCAGCATTGCGACGCGCAGCCGCGAGAGATGGCCCATCGCCCAGGCGAGCCAGCGATAGCTCAGGAGCTGGGCGCGGCCGGCATGGTAGATGCGCTCGACGATCAGGAAGCTGGCAAGATAGGCGAGCCCGAGCACGACGACGCCGAGCGCGAACTGGCCGCGCCCGACCAGCACGAGGCCGACGATCTTGAGCGGTTCGGCGACGGCCAGCGGCAGGGCGAGCAGGACGAGCACCGCCAGACGCGGCATCCGCGCGATGGCCGCCTCCATGCGGGCGACCAGCCGCAAGGAGGCGATCCAGCGCGCCAGCGGGCGATAGAGCGGGCGGACCAGTTCGTCGAGCAGGATCAGCGCGGCGAGAACGACCTCGACGACGACGCGCAAGGCGCGCAACGGCAGCGGCACTTGCCGTGGACTTGGTCGCGGCGGAGGGGGGCGCGACGGGCCGGGCTCCATCAGGCGGCCCGCGCATCCTCGATCATCATGCCCGCGCCCTTCTCGGCGATCATCATGGTGGGCGCGGCCGTGTTGCCCGAGGTGATCGCCGGCATCACCGAGGCGTCGATGACGCGTAAGGCGTCGATCCCGCGCAGGCGCAGGCGCTCGTCGAGCACGGCGTGGCGGTCCTCCTCGCGGCCCATCCGCACGGTGCCGGCCGGGTGGAAGATCGTGGTGCCGAGCGCGGCGGCGGCCTCCAGCAGCGCCTCGTCGCTGGCGATCTGCGGGCCGGGCAGATGCTCGCTCGGCCGAAAGCGGGCGAGCGGGGCCTGGTCGACGATGCGGCGGGCGAGCTTGAGCGCATCGACCGCAACGCGGCGGTCCTCCTCGGTGGCGAGATAGTTCGGCGAAATGGCGGGAGCGTCGGGCGCGTGCGGCGTCCTGATATGGACGCTGCCCCGGCTCGACGGGCGTAGGTTGCAGACGCTGGCGGTGAAGGCCCCGAAGCGATGCAGCCCTGCCCCCCATGTGTCGAGCGAGAGCGGCTGGAAATGGAATTCGAGATTGGCCGTGGCGTAGTCCGGCGACGATTTGGCGAAAGCGCCAAGTTGCGACGGGGCCATGGTCAGGGGGCCGGTTCGCCGCACGGCATATTCCAGCGCCATCAACGGCCTTCGCCAAAGCTTGGCGTAGTCGGTGTTGAGCGTACGCACGCCCTCGACCTTGTAGACCGGCCTGATCTGGAGATGGTCCTGCAGGTTCTCGCCGACGCCGGGCCGGTCCAGCACCGTCTCCAGACCCAGCGCCTGCAGGCGCGCGCCGTCGCCGATGCCGGAGCGTTCGAGAATGGCGGGCGAGCCGACCGCGCCGGCGCTGAGCACGACCTCGCCCGAGACCTCGACACGAAGCGCCTCGCCGAGATGGCTGAACTCGACCGCGACCGCGCGGCCTTCCGCGATGACGATGCGCTCGACCATGACGCCGATCTCGAGCCTCGTATTGGGTCGCTCCAGCGCCGGCACGAGAAAGGCGCGATAGGCGCTCAGGCGTCGGCCCCGGCGCTGGTTGACCTGGAAATAGGCCGAGCCTTCGTTGTCGCCGGTGTTGAAATCCTCGATCCGGGCGATGCCCGCCGCTGCGGCGGCATCGCGCACCGCATCGAGGATGTCCCAGCGCACGCGCGGATGCTCGACGCGCCATTCGCCCCCGGCGCGGTGCATGCCGTTCGGGCCGGGCGCGACATGGTCCTCATGCTTGAGGAAATGCGGCAGGACATCGTCCCAGCCCCAGCCGGTCAGGCCCTGTTGCCGCCAGCCGTCATAATCGGCGGCCTGCCCGCGCATATAGATCATCGCGTTGATGGCCGAGCAGCCGCCGAGCACCTTTCCGCGCGGATAGGCGAGCGCACGGCCGCCGAGGCCCGCCTGCGGCTCGGTCTTGAACAGCCAGTCGGCGCGCGGATTGCCGATGGCGTAGAGATAGCCGACGGGGATGTGGAACCAGACCCAGTCGTCCATGCCGCCGGCTTCCAGCACCAGCACCTTCTTGCGTGGGTCGGCCGACAGGCGGTTGGCGGCGACGCAGCCGGCCGAGCCGGCGCCGATCACGACATAATCGAACGTGCCGATAGTCCTGCGATCCGACATTTTTTGTTCCGCCATGGCGTGTTTCGTCCCGAGCGGGTCTTGAGGCCCGCTGCTTCCGATGGCTGTGAGCGAAAATGTGCTCGCGCGCCAGCGGCAATCGCGCCGGCCCGGCGCTTGCTAGGTTCGCTTTGATGCACAGCCCTCATCCTGAGGAGCCGCTTCAGCGGCATCTCGAAGGATGCTCCAGTTTGCACAGGAAGCGTCTTCTGGAGCATCCTTCGAGATGCAAGCTGCGCTTGCTCCTCAGGATGAGGGTCGAGGTTGAAGATGTTTCCGAACGGCTAAGGATTGCTTCATGGCCTATCGCGCCTCGACCGGGCGGCAGAGCTTCGCTTTCGCCGATCTGAAGGAGCTGATGGCCAAGGCCTCGCCTTTGCGCTCCGGCGATGTGCTGGCCGGGCTCGCCGCCGCCAGCATGGAGGAGCGGATGGCGGCGCGCATCGCGCTGGCCGACCTGCCGCTGAAGACCTTCGTGGCCGAGGCGCTGGTTCCCTACGAGGATGACGAGGTCACAAGGCTGATCGTCGATACGCATGATGCGGCGGCTTTTGCGCCGGTCGCGTCGCTGACCGTCGGCGAGTTCCGCGACTGGCTCTGCTCCGATGCCGCAACAGCGGCGACGCTGACCGCGCTTGCGCCTGGCCTGACGCCTGAGATGGCGGCGGCGGTCTCCAAACTGATGCGGAACCAGGACCTGATCCTCGTCGCCCGCAAATGCAGCGTCGTGACACGGTTCCGCAATACGATCGGGCTGCCCGGCACGATGGCCGTCAGGCTCCAGCCCAACCACCCGACCGACGATGCGGCCGGCATCCTCGCCTCGACCGTGGACGGGCTGCTTTATGGCTGCGGCGACGCCGTTATCGGCATCAACCCGGCTTCCGACAGCCTGACCGCGATCGGCGATCTGCTGCGGCTGCTCGATTCGCTGAGGACGCGCTTCGAGATCCCGACGCAATCCTGCGTCCTGACCCATGTCACCTCGACGATCGCGCTGATCGAGCAGGGTGCGCCGGTCGATCTCGTTTTCCAGTCGGTGGCGGGCACGCAAGCCGCGAACGCCTCCTTCGGCGTGACGCTGTCGCTGCTGCAGGAGGGTCTGGAGGCGGGGCGCTCGCTCAGGCGCGGCACGCTCGGCGGCAATTTGATGTATTTCGAGACCGGGCAGGGCTCGGCTTTATCGGCGGGCGCCCATCACGGCGTCGATCAGCAGACCATCGAGGCGCGCGCCTACGCCGTCTGCCGGGCGTTCTCGCCGCTGCTGGTCAACACGGTGGTCGGCTTCATCGGCCCGGAATATCTCTATGACGGCAAGCAGATCATCCGGGCAGGCCTCGAGGATCACTTCTGCGGCAAGCTGCTCGGCCTGCCGATGGGCTGCGACATCTGCTACACCAACCATGCCGAGGCCGACCAGGACGACATGGACACGCTGCTGACGCTGCTGGGAACCGCCGGGGTCAATTTCATCATGGGCGTGCCCGGCGCCGACGACATCATGCTGAACTATCAGTCGACCTCGTTTCACGACCAGCTCTACATCCGCGAGGTCTTGGACCTGAAGCGCGCGCCGGAATTCGAAACCTGGCTCCAACACATGGAGATCACCGACGCGGCCGGGCGGCTGAGCGGCGGGCAGGGCGGGCAGGCGCTGCTGGCGGCGATGCAGGACAAGGCGGCGTGAGCGGCGACGACACGCCCGTGACGCTTGCCGGGCGCTGGGCCCAGCTTGCGGCGCTGACGCCGGCGCGGATCGGGCTTGGCCGATCGGGTTCATCGCTGCCAACGCGCGAGGTGCTGCGTTTTGGGCTCGCCCATGCGCAGGCGCGCGACGCCGTGCATGAGCGCCTGAGGCCGGGCGATCTTGCGGCCGAGCTCGCGGCGCTGGGGCTGGAGACGCTGCAGGTCGAGAGCGCCGCGCCGAGCCGCGAGGCCTATCTGCGCCGGCCTGATCTTGGGCGCGTTCTTTCGGACGAGAGCCGCGCCGCGTTG
>JBKJSB010000227.1:0-13236 GCA_046593015.1 Allobosea sp. | reverse complement strand
ATCGCCCATCACCGGCCGGCCGTTGCGGGCAAGCACATAGAGCGCGTAGGCGATGCCGGCGGCATCCTCCTTATTGATCTCGCTCGTGTTGACGACCTGGTTGCGCAGGCGGTCCAGCGCGAGGTTAAAGGCGATGGCCGGCACCGCGAACTGGCGCTCGCGAGCCCGCGTCAGGAAGTCGGCCACGAACGCGTCGAGCCACAGATCCTCGCCGCCGACTCCCCACAACCCGAAGGAGCCATTCGCGCCCTGCCGCGCCAGCACGCGCTCGATCGCGCCGTTGACGCGCTCGTCGGCAGTGTTGTCGAGCGAGAGGTTCTCCATCGTGGCGAGCTTGTTGACCGCGAGCAGCGGCAGAGCGCGGCTCACCGTCTGTTCGGTGCAGCCATAGGGGTAGCGGTCGAGCGCTTTGAGCAGCGCCGGCACGTCGAGCGCCGCCAGCGGCGACACCGAGACCGAGACCTGTCCGGAGTTCGGCACGAGATCGGCCATCAGATCGGCCGAGACGGTGATCGCGCCGCCATTGCCGGGGATGGGCCGGACCACGCGCCGCGCGATCGTCGCAGCCGAGGGCTGCACCCGGACGGCGAGATTCTGCACCGTGCCGACGCCGCCCGGACCCGTGATCCTGACGTCGAACTCGGCGCGGCCGAGGCCGGCGGCGGTGACCGGCAGCGTCATCTGCGTCTTGGCCCCGGCTGCGAGCTGGACCGTGCGCCGCGTCGCATCGGCCGCGATCAGCACAGGGCCGCGCACATCGAGATCGACGATATAGGGGCCAGCGGGACCCTCGACATTGTCGATCTGGAGATGGAAGCGCGACTGGTCGCCGATGGCGAGGAAGCGCGGCAGGGTCGCCTGCGCCACCACCGGATCGCGCACGATGACATCGGCGCTGGCCTGGCCGGTACGGCCCGCCGACCAGGCGACCGCCATCACGCGAACCGAGCCGTTGAAGGCTGGCAAGTCGAAATCGACCTTGGCCGTGCCGTCGGGCCCGACCTTGACGACGCCCGAGTAGCGCGCGACCGGCTCATGTGTCGGCTTCTCGCCGGCAAGCGCGGGTGCGCCGTCGCCCCCGGTCCGGATCGCGCCGCGCACGCCCTGCATGCCGTCGATCAGATAGCCGTAAAGATCGCGCAGTTCATGGCCGAGCTGGCGCTGGCCGAAGAAGAACTTGCTTGGATCGGGCGATTCGAAACGGGTCAGGTTGAGGATGCCGACATCGACGGCCGCCACGGTGACGAATGCGTCCTCGCCGGCGCGCGCGCCGGTGACCTTGACCGGCAGCGACAGGGTCGAGAGCGGGCGCACCAGATTGGGCGCGCCGAGATCGATTGCCAGCGTGCGGTTCTCCTTGCCGATCTGGAACCAGGACAGGCCGATGGCGCGGCCGGGCAGGCGCTGGGCGGCTGTATCCATCGGCCGATGCGCAAGCACGACGAGATAGGCGCTGGCGCCCCATTCCGCCTTGACCGGGATCGATGCGGTCGCACCGCCGGCCGGCACGTCGATGGTGAGCAGTTCGCCGAGGCGGTCGCTGATCACGGCGAGCGTCGCCTTGCCGGCGAAGCGGGGCGAGAGCCTAACCTGCAGGCTTTCGCCCTCGGCATAGGACGCCTTGTCGAGCGCGACATCGAGCACGTCGGGCGTATCGGCGGTCTTGTCGGCCTCGTATCCGACGGTGAAGGAGACGGAGGTCTCGGTCGCGTCGGAGCCGTCGGCCGACACGTCGAGACGGTAATTGCCCCAGTCGACGGCCGAGGCGATTTGCGCACCGGCATTGGCGCTGACCGCGACCTCGCCGTCCGCCACGCGCCGCGTCTGCTTGACACCCTCGAAATTCCAGCGGCCGTCCTGGAAGAACCACTGATAGTTGCGCGTGACCTTGGACAGCGTCCATTTCACACCGGGCCGGGCAAGCCGGCGGCCATCGCCATTGGCCATGATGACCTCGAAACTCGCGGTCTGGCCGTTGCCGAGTTCGCCGTCCTTGAACAGCTTCTTCACGCCGATCGCCGCGCCCTTGGGCACGATCGGCAGCGTCACTGAGCGCGCGATGGCGCGCCCGCCGGGCTCGCCGACGCGCAAGGTCAGCTCGACCTCGAGCGGGCGGTTGGTGTCCGGCTGCGCGACGGGGTTGGCGACGGTGACCTTGCCGGCTGCATCCGTCGTGGCGCTGTCCTCGAATTCGGACTGGACCGGCTCGAAGGCCTCGTCGGTCAGGCCGACCTGATAGCCGGCAAAACCGGGGATGGCGCTCTGTCCTGCCGCGCGGATCGTCATCGAGCCGGTGACGTCGAGCTCGGAGCCGGGCGCGCCGTAGAGATAGCGCGCGGTCAGGTCGATCTCGGCCGGCTCGCCGGCCTGCAGGACCGGCTTCTTCGGCGCCAGCGTCAATTCCAGCCGCTCGGGCACATAGTCCTCGACAAGGAACGAAACCTCGCCGATCGCCGGGCCCTTGGGATCGGCATAGGCCTGGACGCGCCAGGTGCCGGTCTGCGCGCCGGAGATCAGCGGGATCGCATGAGCACGCCCGCCCGCGCCCTGGTCCTCGACCTGGCGGCGGCGGTACTCGACGCCGTCGGGGCGCTTGACCGCGATGGTCAGCGGCAGTCCGGTAACGGCCGCGCCGCGCGCATCGCGCAGCAGGCCGGTGAGATAGACCGTCTCCCCCGAGCGGTAGACCCCGCGCTCGGTGTAGAGATAGGCGTCGAGGCCGGCGGGCGCGACGCGGCCCTTGACCCCGCGATCGGAGAGATCGAACGCGGTCTGCTTGAGGTCGAGGAAGCCGTAATCCTCGCCGAGCAGCGCTGTGACGAGACCGGGCGCATTGCCGCCCTGGCCCTTGCCAAGGCCGGCATCGAAGCGGGCATAGCCGTTGGCGTCGGAGCGGGCCGTGCCGAGGATCTCGTTGTTGCGGGCGACGAGCCGAACCTCCGTGTTGGCGACCGGAGCGGCGTCGGCGAGGGAGCGCACCAGCACATGCACGCCGTCGGGGCCGGTGAAGGCGGTCAGGCCGAGATCGGAAACGACGAACCATTGCGTAGCGCGGACGACGCCGTCGTCACTGGAGTCGCCATCGACGAAGGTGCTGGGATCGGGCGCGCGGCCGCCGCTCGGCTTGGCGAACATCACATAGACGCCGGCTTTCAGCGCGCCGACCGCCTCGATCACCGGGAAAGCGGTGATCACGTCCTTGTTGAGTTCGGACTTGACCTCCATCGAGCCGGTCCAGACGGTCTGGCCCTTGTCGGAGGCGATCTGCTTGGACTGGTAGCTGCCGAGCTGGCCCAGAAAGTCCTCGGAATGCACCGAGTTGATCAGGTTGCGGTCGCCGATCCGCATCACTTCGAGATCGAGCTTGTCGGCATTGACGGAGACGACCGGCACGCCCTGCTGGCCGGTGCGCGGCAGCACGTAGTTCTTGCCGGTGAAGCGCACCGACGGCGTGCGGTCGCGGACATAGATTTCGTAATCGCCCGATTTCAGCAGCTTTTCGTCCGGGATCGCCGAAGGCACGCCCTGGCGGATGACGAAGGCGTAGCGCTCGCCATGGCGCAGGCCGTCGACGCAGATCTGGCGCTCCTCGGCGCTGACGGCGAAATCGCCAGATCCTTGGGCAGTTCTTCCGCCGGTCACCGCGACATAGGGCGCGAAATCGACGCGGCCGCGCGCCAGCGGCTCGGAGAATTCGAAGCAGGCGCGCGGCGAGGCAGCGTCGGCGTCGACCTTGTTGCCGGTCAGGCGGAAGCCGCGGGTCTCGCGCAGGGCCTCGTAGGCGGTGCGCAACGAGGCGTTGTCGGCGATGTCGAGGCTGAGGCGATAGGTCGTCAGCGCCGGGCGCCAGACCTCGTTCTTCTCGAAGGTGCGGGCGAGCACGCCGAGCGAGGCGGCCTCGTCGGCCCGGTTGGCCGAGCGCTGATAGGCGAGATAGGCGGCCGAGACGGCGCGCTCGCGCAGTTCGTAGCGCTCGCGGTAGTCGCGTGGCTCGATCGCGTTGGCGGCGCTGGCCATCAGCCGCCAGGCGGCGGCATTGTTCGGTTCGGCCACCACGGCGGCGTTGGCGCGGGGAAGGGCGGCGCGGGCGTCGCCACGCGCCAGCGCTGCGAGGCCGTCACGCAACGCGGCGGCCGCAGGTTGGCCGGCAGAGACCTCGCGCTTGAGTCGATCCTCGAGCTGCTGGCCCTGGGTCGCGAGATCGGCGCGGACATAGGCCTTCTGGGCGAAAGCGGGGACGGCCGCGACCGTCAGACCCAGGACAAGCGCGAGGCGGGCGAGCAGCGTCATGGTCGTCGTCTCCATCGGGCCGGACCGGCAGTCTCGCGCAGGCGCGCATCGACTGGATGACGGGGTTGCCGATCCGGTTCGCAGGCTATCACCGGCGCTTGCGCGTGCAATCCGAAAGCGACGGGACGAATGCGCGATCGCAGTTGCGGAGCCGAGCGATCTGTCGCTGAATGCCGCAGCCTCTGACCGCTTGGGGAGACGGGCGATGATGCTGACGATCGGATCTGCTTGCCTGCGGAGCGGCTGTGCCGGTCTCGTGCTGGCTGGGGTCTTCGCCTTGTCGGGAGCGTCGCTCGCGCAGACGCCGGCGCCCAACCCGCAACTGGCCGCCGCGCAGACGACGTTCGAGGCCTTGCCCGAGGCCGAACGCAAGGCGATCCAGACCGACCTGATCTGGACCGGCCATCTCAACAGCGCCGCGAGCGGCGGCTACGGGCCGCTGACCTTCCGGGCCGTCAACGCCTTCAAGGCCGGCAAGGGCGCAGCCGACGGGCTGCTGACACCGGCCGAGCGGCGCGTTCTGGCGCAGCAGGGGCAGGCGGCGCGCGACACCGCCGGCTTCAGGATCGTCAGCGACGAGCGCACCGGCATCAGGCTTGGCGTGCCGCAAACCGTGCTTCCCAAGCGCGAGGCCCTGCCGACCGGCGGCAGCCGCTGGCAGAGCGCCGACGGCAAGGTCACGCTCGATCTCAGCGCCACGCCGCCGGGCGAAAACCTCGACCAGATTTTCGAGCGCGCCACTGCCGCCAATCCGAACAATCCCGGCCGCAAGATCACCTACAAGCTGCTGCGGCCGGATTTCTTCGTCATCACCGGCGAGACGCCGACGGGCAAGTTCTATCGCCGCCTCGCGGCCGGGCCGCAGGGCCTGCGCGGCTTCTCGATCGGCTACGACAAGGCGCTCGGACCCGGTCTCGACAAACTGGTGATCGCGATCGCGTCCAGCTTCGAGCCGTTTCCGACCGGGCCTGCGCCGAGTGGGCCGGCAACGACGCCGGGCGGCGCGATCGCAGGACTGACCGGCGCCTCGCCGCAACTGCCGCCGGTCCCGGTGCGGCCGACCGAGCGCCACGGCGTCGGGCTCGCCCTGTCCGACCGCGCCGTGCTGACGGCGGCGAGCGCGCTCGACGGGTGTCGCACGCTGCGCGCCGGCGGACGCGTTGCGCGGCTGCGGCTGAAGGACGAGGCCAGCGGGCTTGCCGTGCTCGATCTCGACGGCGGCGTGGGTGCAATCGCGCCGGGGCTGCGGGCCGAGCCGCTGGCGGACAAGGAGAACGTCGTACTCCTCGCTTTCGGCGACGATGGCGGCAAGCGCGCCGCGCTCGCTCTGCCGGGCGCCGGCGCGCGGATCGGGCAGGGCGCGGCCGTCTTCGCGCCGTTGCAGCCGGGGCAGGCGGGTAGCCCTGTGTTCGACAGGCAGGGCCGCTGGGTCGGCCTCGTCACGGCCAACCCGTCCGACAAGGTGCTGGTCGCCGGCGTCGCGCCGCAGCGTGCCTATGCGATCGCGGACGGAGTGGCGCTGCAGGCTTTCCTTAGCAAGGCCGGGGTTGCCGTCGCGACAGCGGCTGCCGGCGGCGATCTCAGCACCGGCGCAGTGGTCGAGAAGGCCGGCAAGGCGGCGCTGCCGGTCGCCTGCGGATTGTGACGTCACACGCAAACAGCAGTTGTCTGCGCCGCGACAATCGGCTCAGATAGCGCGCCTATCCAAGAGCGCCCCGGTCTCAGTCCGAGGAGTGCTCATGACTAAATCGATTTAGGGAGAAAACATCGTGAACGACATCATCAGCAGACGTACCATTCTGAAGGGCGCGGCAGCCGCCGGCGCGGCGGGTCTGGTCGCCAGTCCGGCCCTTGGTCAGGCGAAATGGCCGAACCGGCCGGTCACCCTCGTCTGCCCGTGGGGCGCGGGCGGCGGCACGGACGCCACGGCGCGAATTATCGGCGCGATCCTCGAGAAGAATCTCGGCCAGCCCTTCAACATCGTGAACCGCACCGGTGGCTCCGGCGTGGTCGGCCATTCTGCGATCGCGACGGCTGCGCCCGACGGCTACACCATCGGCATGATCACGGTGGAAATCACCATGATGCATCATCAGGGCCTGACCGAGCTCAACCCGACGAGCTATACGCCGCTCGCCCTGATGAACGAGGATCCTCCGGGCGTGCAGGTCAAGTCGGACTCGCCCTACAAGGACATCAAGGCGCTCGCCGACGCGATCAAGGCCGCCCCGGCCGGCAAGTTCAAGGCATCGGGAACCGGGCAGGGCGGCATCTGGCATCTCGCGCTGATCGGCTGGCTGCAGGCGATGGGCCTTCAGCCGAACCATGTCGCCTGGGCGCCCTCGAACGGCGCGGCTCCGGCCATGCAGGATCTCGCCGCCGGCGGCATCGACATGGTGACCTGCTCGGTGCCCGAGGGGCGCGCCATGATCGACGCCGGCAAGGCCAAGTCGCTGGCCATCATGGCCTCCGAGCGCAACCCGCAGTTCAAGGACGTGCCGACGCTGAACGAATCGCTCGGCATCAACTACTCGGTTGGCGCATGGCGCGGCATCGCCGGGCCGAAGGGCCTGCCGGCCGATGTCCAGGCGACGCTGATTTCCGAGCTGAAGAAGGCCTACGACTCGAAGGAGTTCCAGGACTTCATGAACGCGCGCGGCTTCGGCATGAAGTTCTCGGATCAGGCCGGTTTCGCCAAGTTCATGGCCGAAGGCGACAAGGCGATGGGTTCGGCCATGACCGCTGCCGGCCTCGCCAAGAAGGCCTGACCTCGGTCCAATGCCAAGGAGCGGCCGCCGGCGCGGCCGCTCCGCATTTTTTTGCCACTTGGCTCCCGAAGGCCGTCACCGCACGCCGATGCGTGCCTGGCCTCCTCGCAAGGTCCGCAGCCCATGCGTTTCAACGATGCCGTCGTCGGCGCGCTGTTCATCCTCCTCGCCGGAGCGATGATCGCGCTGACCTTCTCGTTCCCGCCCTTCCCCGGCCAGAAATACGGCCCCAGCCTGTTCCCGCGCATCATCGCCAGCGGCATCATCCTGTGCTCGGCGATGCTCGTTCTGCGAGGTCTGAAGGAGCGGCGCGTAGCGGGCAGCCCCTGGCTTGGCCTCGCGGAGTGGACGCGCCAGCCGCGTCGGCTCGCCTCGTTCGCGCTGATGATGGCGGCCATGGCGTTCTACATCCTCGCGTCGGAGCCGCTGGGCTTCATCCTGACCGCGTTCCTGATCCAGCTTTGCCTGTTCCTCTGGTTTGGAGTCAGGCCGGTGACGGCGCTGATCGTCGCCGTCGTCATGACATGGCTGGTCCAGTACTTCTTCGGTTCGCTGATGCGTGTGCCCTTGCCGCGCGGCATCCTCGACAGCATCCTGTGAGGAGCCGGACATGACAGCGATCGCCACGGCCTTCGGCCTCGTCTTCGACCCCTATGTGCTGGCCGTCATCATGGGCTCGGCCATGTTCGGCATGTTCGTCGGCGCGATGCCCGGCCTGACGGCCACGATGGCGACGGCCCTGCTGGTGCCGGTGACCTTCTTCATGGCGCCGGTGCCTGCGCTGGGCGCCATCGTCACTGCGACGGCGATGGCGATCTTCGCCGGCGACATCCCCGCCGCGATGCTGCGAATGCCGGGGACGCCGGCCTCGGCCGCCTATGCCGACGAGAGCTACGAGATGATGAAGAAGGGCCAGCTCGACCTCAATATGGGGGTGAACCTCGTCTTTTCGGTCCTCGGCGGCATCTTCGGCGTGCTGGTCCTGATCGTGCTTGCGCCGGCGCTCGCCGAAGTGGCGATCAATTTCTCGTCCTTCGAGTATTTCTGGCTCGCCTGCCTGGGCCTGACCTGCGCCGTGTTCATCGGCACGGGCGATCCTCTCAAGGGCCTGCTCTCGCTGTTCATCGGTCTCGCCATCGGCTGCGTCGGCATCGATCCGGCGGCGGGCCAGCCGCGCTTCACCTTCGGCAATGTCGACCTGCTCTCGGGCATCAACTTCATCCCGACGCTGATCGGCATGTTCGCCGTCTCCGAACTCCTGCGCGGCGCGGTCACCATGGAGAAGGGCGGCATGCGGGTGACGCAGGCCGTCGGCAACCTGATGACCGGCATGGGCGGCATCTTTCGGAAATACTGGAAGAACTTCCTGCGCGGCTCGATGATCGGCACGGTGATCGGTGCGCTACCGGGAGCGGGCGCGGATATCGCCGCCTGGGTGTCCTACGCCGTTTCCAAGAAGCTCTCGAAGGAGCCGGAGAAATTCGGGACGGGTCATATCGAGGGCGTCGTCGATGCGACATCCGCCAACAATTCCGCTGTCGGCGCGGCCTGGATTCCGGCGCTAGTCTTCGGCATTCCTGGCGATTCGATCACTGCGATCGTGATCGGCGTGCTCTATATGAAGGGAATGAATCCCGGCCCGAGCGTCTTCCTGCAGACGCCAGAACTGATCTATGCCGTCTTCCTCATCTTTATCATCGCAAATCTGCTGATGTTTCCGCTCGGCTGGGCGGCGATCAAGTCGGCCAAGCAGATATTGCGGGTGCCGCGCAACGTCCTGCTTCCGATCATCCTGATCTTCTGCATGGTCGGCTCATTCGCGATGACCAATTCGCTCTACGGCGTCGTCCTGATGGTGGTGATGGGTCTGTTCGGCTGGTTCCTCGAGGAGCAGGGCATCCCGGTCGCGCCGTTGATCCTCGGCCTCGTGCTCGGCGAGATGCTGGAGCAGAACTTCATGAGCTCGATGATCAAGGCGGACGGCTCCTTCATCGGCTTCCTGAGCCGGCCGATCGCCGGCACGCTCGGCGTCGCGACGCTGCTCCTCTGGGCGCTGATGATCTGGAAGGCGCTGCCGATCGGCAGGGCGCGCGCTGCGCCTGCCTGAGCCCGGCTGCTCGCTCAGGCGATGGTCCCCGCGGCGCGCAGGGCCGCGCGCCGGTCAGCATCCAGACCGATCTCGTCCAGCACCGCGTCGGTGTCTTGCCCGAGCCCCGGCGGGCGATGGCGCACCGGCATCCTGTTCCCGCCGAGCCGGTAGGGCGGCGAGAGCACGGAGGGCGTCGCCGCATTCGCCGCGTCTTCGGAGACCATGCCGGCCCGCTTCGCACGAGGTGAACACAGCGCCTGATGCAGGCCCAGCACCTCGCCGCAAGGAATGCCGTTGGCGGCGAGCCGTTCGAGCAGCAGCGCGCGCGGGCGGGCGGCGAGCTCGGCGAGGATCACCGGAACGATCAGGGCGCGATGCTGCGTGCGCTGGAGATTGGTGGAAAAGCGCGGATCGTCGGCGATATCGGGCCGTTCGATGACCTTGCGGCAGAAGCGCTCGAACTGGGCGTTGTTGCCGACAGTGATGACGAGCGGGCCGTCGGCCGCCTCGAAGACGCCATAGGGCACGATCGAGGGATGGGCGTTGCCGTAGCGCGGCGGGTCTTCGCCCAAGGCCAGCGCCTCCAGCCCGTAATAGGAGGTGACGGAGAGGCCGCAATCGAACAACGCCATTTCGATGTGCCGGCCCTTAGCCGTGCGGCCTCTCTGGACCAGCGCCGCCAGGATGGCTTGAGCCGAGAACTGGCCGGTGAAGAGATCGACGATGGCGACGCCGAATTTCAGCGGCGGCTGGTCGTCATTGCCGTTCATCCCCATCAGACCCGATTCGCCCTGGATGACGAGGTCGTAGCCGGGGCGGGTCGCCTCGGGTCCGTCCGAGCCGTAGCCGGCGATCGAGCAGTAGATCAGGCCGGGGTTGAGCGCGCTCAAGGCCTCGTAGCCGAGGCCGAGCTTGTCGGCCCCGCCAGTCTTGAAGTTCTGGATCAGCACGTCGCTCCTGGCGGCGAGATCGCGGACGATGGCCAGGCCTTCGGGTTTGCCGAGGTCGACGCCGATGGCGCGCTTGTTGCGGTTGACGCTGTTGAAATAGCAGGTGTTGGCGGCTTTTTTGTCTTCAGGTTGGCCCAGCCGAAATCCCCAGTCGCGCGTGTCGTCGCCGCGGCGGGGATGCTCGACCTTGATCACCTCGGCCCCGAGATCGCCCAGCACCTGCCCGCACCATGGGCCCGCCAGGATGCGCGAGAGATCGAGCACGCGGATGCCCGACAGCGGCAGATCGAGGTCGTCGCTCACGAGCCCATCACCCCCTCCAGGCTGGCGGCGAGCGCGATCAGGCGCGGGCGGACCTCGCTCATCAGCACCTCCCGGTCGAGGATGACGCTGGGTGCGCCGCAATTGATCGACATCGGCGGCAGGCCGCCGCCGGGTCGGAACGCCACGGCAATGGCGTCGACCGTCGGCTGCCAGTCGCCGAAGGAGCGGGCGCAGCCGAATTCGCGGTAATCGGCGAGCGCGCGCTCGACGCCGTCGCGCAGGCGCGGCCAGCCTGCATCATCGACCGATCGGATATCGTCGAGAATGGCGCGGCGCTCGGCCTCGTCGCAGACGGCGAGATAGGCCCGACCCATGGCGCTGCGGGCCATGGAGAGCCGCGAGCCGACATCCATGTTGAGCGCGATCGCGGCCTCGCCCCGGCAGCATTCGATATAGCGCATGCTGAGCCGGTCGCGGACGCCCAGGCCCACCGAGGCGTTGGAGAGGATCGCGATCTCGCGCATGCCGGGCCGCGCCAGTTGCCGCACGTCGAGGCCCGCCAGCGCGGTCGCGCCGAGCGCGATCAGCGCCGTACCCAGCCGATAGCCGCCCGATTCCGGCACGGGATGCAGATAGCCCAGCGTCGTCAGCGTATGGGTCAGGCGCGACACGGTGGAGCGAGCGAGCCCGCAGCGCTCGGCGATCTCGGAGTTGCCAAGCGTGCGCTCGCCGCGCCGGAAGCAAGCCAGTACATCCAGTCCGCGCGCCAGCGCCGTGACGAAGTGGCGGTCGTCCTTCGCCTCGTCTGGCTCATCAGGCGCATGGTTTTCGCGCACGAGTGTTGGCTTCATCACTTGCATGATGGTGATCCGATCAAACACCGCGTCATCCCGGACAAGCGGCGAAGCCGCGCCGATCCGGGATCCATACCAGAACCTCTCAACCCCATCGTTCCGGAATGGGTCCCGGATTTCCGCTTCGCTGCGTCCGGGATGACAGAGCTGGTTCTGCCCTTGGTCATGAAGCAATCAGCGCTTCGTCAGAAAGGCGGCGAAGGCGGCCTGCGCCTCCGCCGACATCAGGCGCTCGCCGAAATGGCGGCCTTCGGTCGCGATCGTCTCGGCGACGCTGGTCGCTTGGCCGCGCTTCAGCAACATCTTGGTTAGCGCGACCGATTGCGGGGGCAGGGCCGCGAGCGCGCGGGCCTTCTCGACCGCCATCGGCAGCGCGCCGCCCTCGGGCGTCACCGCATTGAGCAGGCCGGCCTCCAGCGCGGTCTCCGGGCCGAAGGCCTCGGCCAGCATCAGGAGTTCGGCGGCGCGCTTTGAACCGGCGATCAGGGGCAGCAGATAGGACGAAGCGCCCTCCGGACACAGGCCCAGCGCGACGAAGGGCATGCGGAAGCTCGCGCCCTTGGCCCCGTAGGCCAGGTCGCAGTGCAACAGCAGCGTGGTGCCGATGCCCACCGCAAAGCCCTCGACGGCGGCGACGATCGGCTTCCTCGCGGTCGAGATCGCGGTCAGGAAGTCCATGGCGATGCGCGGGCCGGTGTCGGCTGCCGCTGCGAAATCCTTGATGTCGTTACCGCTGGTGAAGCAGCCGCCGGCCCCGGTCAGGACGATGGCGCGAATGTCGGCGTCGGCCTCGGCTGCGCCGATCGCGTCGATCAGGCCCTGATAGCTTGCCCGGTCGAGCGCGTTCTTGCGCTCGGGCCGGTTCATGGTGATCTGGACGACGCCTTGCGCGACGGTCTCGGTCAGGATGGTTGCGGTCATCTCGGTGTCCTCGCTCAGCTGCTGGTCAAGGCGGCTTTCGCCTGCAAATATTCGGCCTTCAGCCGTGCGATCACCTCGGCGACCGGCGGTGCATCGTCGATCAGTCCGACGCCCTGGCCCGAGCCCCAGATGTCGCGCCAGGCCTTGGCCGTGCCGGAGCCGAAGCTCATCTTGGTCTTGTCGGCATCGGGCAGCGCATCGGGATCGAGCCCCTGCGCCGCAATCGATGGCTTGAGGTAGTTGCCCGGCACGCCGGTGAAATAGGGCGTGTAGACGATGTCGGCTGCGCTCGTCCCGACGATCATGTCCTTGTAGCCCTGCGCGGCGTTGGCTTCCTTTGTGGCGATGAAGCGGGTGCCGATATAGGCGAGATCGGCCCCCATCGCCTGCGTCGCCAGGATCGCCTGGCCGGTCGCGATCGACCCCGACAGGATGAGCGGCCCGTCGAAGAAGCGCCTGACTTCGCCGACCAGCGCGAAGGGAGAGAGCGTCCCGGCATGACCGCCGGCCCCGGCGCAGACCAGGATCAAACCGTCGACGCCGGCCTCCAGCGCCTTCCGGGCATGGCGGATCGTGGTGACGTCGTGGAAGACGAGCCCGCCATAGGAATGGGCGGCATCGACGACCTCGCCCGGCGCGCGCAGCGAGGTGATGATGATCGGCACCTGATGCCTGACGCAGACCTCCATGTCATGCCGCAGCCGGTCGTTGCTGGTATGGACGATCTGGTTGACCGCGAAGGGCGCGATCTTTCGCGCCGGGTCGGCGGCTTTCGCGGCGGCGAGTTCGGCCTTTATCCGGGTGATCCAGACATCGAGCTGGTCGGCTGGCCTTGCGTTCAGCGCCGGGAACGAGCCGACAACGCCGTTCAGGCATTGCGCGATGACGAGTTCCGGGCCCGAGACGATGAACATCGGCGAGCCGATGACGGGCAGATCGAGGGCACTGGCGAGGGAAGGGGGCAGGGCCATGGGTCAGGATGCTCGCTGTGAGGCGCTGCGCTCTCCGCTCCCTCCCCCCGCTTGCGGTGGGGAGGGCTGGGGTGGGGGCCGAACGACCGGGTACACCTTCAATTATCTCCGGCTCACCCGGTCGTCCGG
>JBKJSB010000204.1:0-8462 GCA_046593015.1 Allobosea sp. | reverse complement strand
GAGGGCCGAGGAGGTTTGACCGTCCGCCCGAGACGATCAGGCCTCGATTTCCTCGCGCAGCATCTCCAGCGCCAGCCAGCGGCTTTCGGCGTCCTCGATCTCGCGGGTCACCTCTTCCAGCCGCGCAGTCGCCTTGGCGAAGAGTTTGGGATCGCGGGTGTAGAGATCGCCAGCCATCGCGGCGGTCAGCTTGGCCGCTTCCGCCTGCAGCACCTCGATGCGCTTGGGCAGCGTCTCCAGCGCATGCTTCTCGTTGAAGGAGAGTTTTCGCTTGCTGACGGGAGCAGGAGCGGCGCTGGCCGGCGCGACCTCGGCGACGCTCGCCTTGCCGGCAATGCGCACCTTCGCGCCCACCCCGCGCCCGCGCTGGGCCAGCATGTCGGAATAACCGCCGGCGAATTCGGTCCAGACCCCGTCGCCATCCGAGATCAGCGTCGCCGAGACGACGCGGTCGAGGAAGTCGCGATCATGGCTGACCAGCAGCACGGTGCCCTGGTAGTCGGCGAGCAGCTCCTGCAAGAGGTCCAGCGTCTCGAGGTCGAGGTCGTTGGTCGGCTCGTCCAGCACCAGCAGGTTCGAGGGCTTGGCCAAGGCGCGCGCGAGCATCAGCCGGCCGCGCTCGCCGCCCGAGAGCGCGCCGACGGGCGTGCGCCGCTGCAGCGGCTGGAACAGGAAGTCCTTCATATAGGCGATGACATGGCGCGGCGTGTCGCCGACCATGACCTGGTCGGAGCCGCCGCCGGTCAGCGCATCGCCGAGCGGCGTCGCCGGATCGAGGCTTTCGCGACGCTGGTCGAGCGTCACCATGTTGAGCGAGACGCCGAGCTTCACCGTGCCTGAATCGGGCGCGAGCGCGCCGGTCAGCAGGTTGATCAGCGTCGTCTTGCCCGCCCCGTTGGGGCCGACGATGCCGATCCGGTCTCCGCGCGCCACGCGAAGCGACAGATCCTTTATGACGACGTTGGAGCCGAACGCCTTGGCGACGTTAACCGCCTCGATCACCAGCTTCCCCGAGGTCTGCGCATCGCTCGCCTCCATCCTGACGCTGCCCACCGCAAACCGCGCCGTGCGGCGCTGCTCGCGCAGGCCGTGCAACTCGCCAAGTCTCCGCTGGTTGCGGGTGCGTCTGGCGCTGACGCCGTAGCGCAGCCAGTCCTCCTCGCGCGCGATCTTGCGGTCGAGCTTGTGGCGGTCGAGTTCCTCCTGCGCCAGCACCTCGTCGCGCCAGGCCTCGAACTCGCCGAACCCCTTGTCCATGCGCTTGGTCAGGCCGCGATCGAGCCATATCGTGGCGCGCGACAGCGATGTCAGGAACCGTCTGTCATGGCTGATCAACACCATGGCCGAGCGCAGGCTTTTCAGCTCCTGCTCCAGCCACTCGATCACGGGCAGGTCGAGATGGTTGGTCGGCTCGTCGAGCAGCAGGATGTCGGGCTCGGGCGCCAGCACGCGCGCCAGCGCCGCCCGGCGCGATTCGCCGCCCGACATGGTGGCCGGGTCCTCCTCTCCGGTGAGGCCGAGTTCGGAGACGAGATAGGCCGCACGATAATGGTCGTCGCCTGGGCCCAGGCCAGCCTCGACATAGGCAAGCGAGGTCTTGTAGCCGGTGAAGTCCGGCTCCTGCGGCAGGTACTGGATGGTCGATCCCGGCTGCAGGAAACGCTCGGCCTTGTCGGCATCGACGAGGCCGGCCGCGATCTTGAGCAGGGTCGATTTGCCCGAGCCGTTGCGCCCGACGAGGCAGACGCGCTCGCCGGCCGAGACCGCGATCTCGGCGGCTTCCAGCAAAGGCTGTCCGCCGAAGGTGAGCGCGACATCGCGCAGATGGAGCAAGGGGGCCATGGTCGATCCTGATCGGGAAGCGCCCCGGATAGACCAAACGCGCGCGTGGCGTAACCCCGCACGGCCGCAGTGCAGCATGGCGCTTGCGCAAGGCACCGATGTTGCGCCAGATTTGGGCGATCGTCTCCGGAACCCCCGCCATGCGCGCCGCCAGACAGCCCCGTAAAGTCCGCCCCGGCGACAATGGCGGCCCGCCGCTCGATGAGCCGAAGCCACATGTGCCCGAGACCGGCAAGGGCGAGATCGGCCACTACTTCGACTGGCGCTTTGCCTCGCGCCGGGCCTGGCGCAAGGGCGGGCCGGACATCGCGCTGCGCCGGCTCGAACGCGCGGAAACGATCGGCCTGACCTATGAGGAATATACGCTGGAGGTGCTGGAGCGCGGCCGCCATGTCGGGGCGGCGGATGCGCCGGCGATCAAGGCGAAGCGGCCCGAGCGCCGCGCCGCAGGCGGCATCGTCGGGCAGTCGCTCAAGGGCAAACGACTGCGCTGATTCACCTGACCCAGAGCCGTTCCGGATCGTCGAGCCCGAAACGGGCGGGAGCGGCCGCAATCGCAGCCAGCCCCTGCTCGGCCGCGTCATGAGCCGTGACGACGTGGAGCGCGAACGAGGCGGCGAGGTCCTCCATCGGCGGTTTGCCGCAGAACACGGCATGGATCGTCGCGACATCGGCGAGCGGCAGCAGGCGCGGTACGATGCCGCCGGCGATATAGACCCCGCCCGTCGCCTTGAAGGCGAGCGCGAGATCGCCCGCCACGCGAGCCAGCAGCCGCCAGAAGCAGACCACCGCCATCAGCGCCACGGGGTCGCCATCGAGCGCCAGCTTGGTGATGTCAGCTGCGCCGACATCGGCCTCGAGCATGCCGGACTGGCTCGCCACCGCGCGATGAAAGCGCACCAGCCCGTCGCCGCTGAGCAGGCCTTCGACCGTGACGCGCGGCAGCCCGGCCGAAAGCGCCGGCCAGATCTTGTCCTCGGTCGGGTCTTCCGGGCCGACGCCGATATGGCCGGATTCGGTCGGCACCAGCACGCCGCGCTCGCCGCGCGCGATCAGCGCCGAGGCGCCAAAGCCCGTGCCGGGTCCCATGACGAGCCTCAGGCCCTTCGGCTCCGGCTTGCCGGGCACCAGCGTCTCGACGTCGCCCTCGCCGAGTACGGCGAGCGAGGCAGCCAGCGCCTCGAAATCATTGACCAGCAACCCCTGCTCCAGCCCGAGCGCCTGGGCGATCTTCGGCCCGTCGAAATGCCAGTTCGCGTTGGTCAGTTGCGCAGTTTGGCCCTGCAGCGGACCTGCGACCGCCAGCACAGCCGAGCGCGGCCGCTGGCTGAGTGTCGAGAGCACGCTGTCGAGCGCGGCCTCCGGCGTCGGATAAGAGCCCGTGCCGATCCGCGCCAGCGGCTCGTGGCGCGCGCCGGCCTCCGGCACCAGCGACAGCCGGCAATTCGTGCCGCCGATATCGGCGACGAGCACCGGATAGGCGAAGGCGCTCATCAGGCAAGGTCCAGCGGGTCGGCCGGGCGGCGGTCGGTGCGGCGATACTCCGAGAACCAGCCGAGCCCTTCCAGCGTGCTGGCTTCCGGCCGATATTCGCACCCGACGAAGCCGTCATAGCCCAGACCGTCGAGTTCGGCGAAGAGCGCGGGATAGTCCGGCCCCGACGCGTCGGGCTCATGGCGGCCGTTTGCACGGGCGATCTGAACATGGCCGACGAGGGGATAGAGCCCCTTCAGCTTGCCGGAGACGTCGCCATGGATCAGCTCGCAATGATACATGTCGAACTGCAGCCTGACATTGGGCCGGCCCGACGCCCGGACAAAAGCCGCAGCCTTGTCGAAATCGTTCAGAAAATAGCCCGGCATGTCCCGGCCGTTGATCGGCTCCACCAGCAGGTCGATACCGTGCTCGCCAAGCGCGTCGGCGGCATAGGAAACCGAGTCGCGATAGGTTTTCTGCGCGGCTGGATCGTCGGCGTCGATCAGCCCCGCCATCATGTGCAGGCGCCTGACGCCCGTCTCCTGGGCATAGGTCAGCGCGGTCGCGACGCCTTTGCGGAACTCCTCCTCGCGGCCGGGGATCGCAGCCATGCCGCGCTCGCCCTTGGCGAAATCGCCCGGCGGCAGGTTGAACAGCGCCTGCTCCAGTTCGCCGCCGGCCAACGCCAGCCCGACCTGCTGCGGCGTGTGCTCATAGGGAAACAGGAATTCGACGGCCTCGAACCCGGCATCCGCAGCCGCCTTGAAGCGGTCGAGGAAGTCCCATTCGGTGAACATCATCGAGAGATTGGCGGCAAAGCGCGGCATGGCGGCCTCAAGGCAGGGTCGGGTGGGTGAGGCTAGCGCGAAGCGCCGGCGGCGTCATGGGGCAACGCGGCAGGCGGGGCATGCGTTCCGAATTGGCCACCCATGCCGTCATCCCGGACGCAGCGAAGCGCATCTCCGGGATCCATCATAGAGCAATGTCGGGCTCGATGATGGATCCCGGATCGGCGCGGCTACGCCGCTTGTCCGGGATGACGACGCGTGTGAGATTCCAGAAATCCTACTTCTTCTCCACCTTCTTAGGCGGGGTCGGATCCTTCGAGAAGTTACGAAAGACCATGTCGGGCGAGGACGTGTTGTGGCGCGAATGGGTGGTGCGGCCCATCCAGATATCGGTCGCCTTGCCGCCCGAAAACGGCATCAGCGGCTCCTCGCGCCAGCCCTTTGCGCCGGGCTCGCGGATCGCGATGCGGGCGACGTCGTTGTTGAACTCGGTGACATACATCGAGCGAAGCGCCAGGAAGCCCTTGCCACCGGTCACCGGCCGGTCGAGCACGGCGTCGAGCACCATCCGGTTCTCGTCGACATCGTCGAGCTTCAGCGTGCCGGCCGAGCCGTCCTTGAAATTGAGCTTGAACGAGGTCGTCTTCGGATCGAACTCGATCTCTCGGATGTTGACGACGGGCCGCGCGCCGTCCTGCTCGATCGGCCCGAACAGGAAGGACGAGCCGTAGGAGGAGAAGCCGAGATGCTGCGGCGGCATCGGGCGGGCGCGCCAATAGCCGTCCTGCGGATAGACGACCAGCACCTCGTAGGACTTATCGCGCCCGAGCTTCCAGAGCTGCACCAGATGCAGGCCCTTCTCGATCCGGTCGCCGACCTTGAAGGTCGTGTCGGCCGGCCGCCAGAAGGTCGGGAAGGTATAGCCGACGAGCCAGTACTCGATGCTCTCGTAGAAGGTGATGCGGCGCGGCGGCACGGGGGCTGCAAAGACGGGGTCTCCCGTCATGTCGCAAGCCGTCCAGTCCGCCTCCCAATTGTCCTTCACGAGCCCCGCGATATAGGCGGGATGAGCCGCCTCGATCTGGAAGCGCCGCACCTCGGGCGAGATCGCCTTGATCGTGACGTTGTCCTTCTCGGCGCAGAGCACGGGCTCGGATTCGTTCCTGACCTCGACGGCGACATCGCTGGCGGCGAAGGCGGGCGAGACCGCGAGGGTCAGGGCGACGGTCAGGATGCGGAGCGATAAAGCCATAAGGTATCCTCGAAAATGCGGTTCGCCGACAAGCATAGGCGGGCTATGATGCGATCAGAAGCGATAGCGCCGACAAAGGCATTGCGGTAAGGTGAGAGCATGACAGAACTGCTCAAACAGGCACTTGCTACCACCGATAAACTGCCGCCGCCGATGCAGGACGAACTGGCGCGCATGATCCTCGCCTTCACCGGAGAGGAGGAGATATACGAACTCTCGGAGGAAGAACTCGCTTCGCTTGAAAAATCTTTGGCGCAAGCGGACCGCGGCGAGTTTGCTGCCGATGAGGAAGTTGCGGCGCTGTGGACGAAACACGGTCTCTGACCCTCCGCTACACGCCCAGTGCGCGGTCCGATGTAGCGGAGATTCTCGACTATCTCGGCAATCAATCATCGCAAGCCCGCAGGATCATCGAAGCCGAGTTTCAAAACGTTTTCGACCTGCTCAGCAACTATCCGATGGCCGGAACTGCAACGACCCAACCTCGTCTGCGCCGACGAGTCGTTACCGGTTATCCTTATGTCATCTTCTATCGTGTCCAATCGTCGATACTCGTGATCGTGGCCGTCCGACATACCTCGCGCTGATCGCGGCTTCCATAAGCCAAACTGGATTCACGACCCCAGCACAGCATACACATCCCCCGAATTCGCCTCATGCGGCAGGCCGCGCAGATACTCGCCCATCGCTTCCGCGCTCGCGCCTTCCGTCAGCTCGAACCTCTGGCTCTCGCCCAGCGCAACGTTGAAGCGGTAGGGGCCGAGCGTCTCCAGCAGTGCTAGGCAGGCCTCAGCCACATCGCGCTGGATCGTGGTGAATTCGAAGGAGATCACCGGCACTGGTTTCGTCAGCCCCGCCAGCACATGCGCCTCGAAGCCCTCGACATCGATCTTGACGAAATCCGGCAGCCCGAACAGGGCGACCAGCGCATCGAGCGTCGTGCAGGGAACGGCGATTTCGCGGTCCCAGACCTGTTCCTTCCAGCCATCCGCGCCCCGCGCAGCGTCGATGAACGCGTCCGATGCGGTCGAGACGGTCGGGTTTTCGCTGTTGATCCTGAGCGTCACCGTTCCTTCGCGCTCGCCGCAGGCGGCCTGAAGCAGCGAAACCTGCGTATCGCGGCCATGGATCAACTGGATCGCCCGCGCGGGCCCCGGCTGCGGCTCCAGCGCGACGACGCGCGCACCCAGCCGGCGGAACGAGGAGATCCGGTCGCCGACATGCGAGCCGATGTCGAAGGCGAGGTCGCCGGGCTTGAGGAAGCGGCCATAGAGCGCGTCCATCGCCGCGTTGCGTGCGGCGTCGCCGTGATAGACCCGCAAGGAGCGCGACAACGCCCTGGCCGTGCCCTTTGGATAGGCGACGAATTCAGTCATGCCCTTGTCCCGACGCCGATGGCCTGCAGGACGGCCGGCGGATCGAAATCCTCCGGGATGCCGCAGAGCCCGTTGCGGGCGAACCAGCGCCCGACGCCCGGCTGCGCGGTCAGCATGGCGAAGGGAATCGCCAGCACATAGCCAGCCGTCAGCGGCAGCGACCAGATCAGCACCGTCGGCGAGAGCCAGAGCAGCGTGCCAAAAATGTAAAGGCCGAACAGGAGATGCGGCCACATGCCGGCAAAGGCAGTTGCGAAGGACAGCGCATACGCATCGCGCGCCTGCCCGTTCCAGCCGATTTTTGCGCGGCCGAAGGCGAGGCCCACCATGAAGATCGTGGTGCGGAAGGAGGAGACCGCACCCTGCAGGAAGGCGAAGACGACCTCGATCAGCGACGAGGCGATGAAGCGCGCCGTGCCGCCATAACGCTGCGCGCCATCTCTGGTCAGCAGGATGTCGGCGAAGCCCGCGAGCTTCGGCGAGAGATACATCGAGAAGAACAGCACATAGAGGAAGGCGGCCAACCCCGACGGGTAGCCCGCGATGCCCGCATCCTCGATCACCTTGAGCGGGAGCAGCGCGATCATCAGCGTCCAGGCCGGCAACCCCAGGAACATCAGGATGGCCCAGACGAGCTGGAAGCGGCTCATGGGTTTGAGGCCCGGCAGATCGAGCAGCTTGAGATATTGCAGATTGCCGAGGCACCAGCGCAGATCGCGCTTGGCGAAGTCGAGCATGGTCGGCGGGTTCTCCTCCCAGCTTCCCATCTCTGTCGGCAGTACGCGGACCTCGTAGCCGGCGCGGCGCATCAGGGTCGCCTCGACCTGGTCGTGGCTCATCACCGCCCCGCCGAGCGGCGGACCGCCCGCCAGCACCGGCAGATGGCATTCGTCCCGGAACGGCGCGATCCGGACGCAGGCGTTGTGGCCCCAGAACGGGCCGCATTCGCCGATCCACCAGGCCGAGCCCATGGTGTAGGGCCGCATGCCGTGGCGCATGCCGAACTGGAAGATGCGCGCAAACGCGCTCTGCGACGGCATACCGACGACCAGGCTCTGGAGGATGCCCAGCTTGGGATGGGCCTGCATCATCCGGGTCAGCTTCACGATCGCCTCGCCCGACATCACGCTGTCGGCGTCGAGCGGCAGCATGACCTCGTAAGCGTGCCCCCAGCGCTCGCAGAACTCGCGGACATTGCCGGCCTTGAAGCCGGCATTGTCGGTGCGGCGGCGATAGGTCAGGCGCGAGGCCTCGCCCAGTTCGCGCGACCACTGCGCCGCCAGAACCTCCTCGGAAGCCGCCACCACCGGGTCGTTGGTGTCCGACAGCACGAAATAGTCGAACCAGGCGCCCTCGCCCGTCGCATCGACGCTGTCCTTGACGACGCGCAGCCGGGCGAAGGCGCGGCCCGGATCCTCGTTGCGCAGCGTCATCAGGATCGCCGTGCGGATCGCGATCGGCGTTTCGACATCGCCGTCGGCGGCGAAGGGCGCGACCTGTTCGATGCCGTCCCTTGTTCCATGCAGCAGCCAGAGGCCGATCACGGCGTTCCAGAAGCCCAGCACCGTCCAGGGCGCGCCGAACAGGAAGGCGACGAAGATCACGATGTCGGCTGCGGTCCAGCCGCCCGCGCCGAGCACGCGCGACAGGCAAAAGAGCAGCGCGCCCAGCGTGACGAGATTCAGCGCCAGCACGAGCCAGCGCCTCGCGCTCAGGGTCGCGACGGCC
>JBKJSB010000170.1:0-10540 GCA_046593015.1 Allobosea sp. | reverse complement strand
GAGCAGCGGCGGATGGATCGCGAGACCGAGATCCTGCAGGATCGGGTTGAGGTCGTTGCCCTCTGCCGGCGCGGGAATCATGCGCCGGAACGGGTTCGAGGTCATCAGCGTGAAGGCGAGGAAGGCGACGGTGACCCAGCCTTGCGCCGCCAGAGCGCCGGCGCGCAGACGCACCGGCAGGGAGCGCCGCGACAGCGCGACGAGCGCCCCAAACAGCGTCAGGATCAGCACCCAGAGCAGCATCGAGCCTTCGTGATTGCCCCAGGTCGAGGTCAATTTGTAGATCAGCGGTTGGGCTGAATGCGAATTGGCGACGACGTTCTCGACCGAGAAATCGGAGCGCACATAGGCGGCGGTCAAGGCCGCGAAGGACACGGCAACCAGCAGGAAGCAGGTGATCGCGGCCGCAGGTCCCACCGAGGCCAGCATCCGGTCTCCGCGCGCCACGCCCCAGAGCGGCACCAGCGCCTGCACGAAAGCGACGCCAAGCGCCAGCGCCAGCGCGAAATGGCCGATTTCGACGATCATGTCGTGCGCCTCATGGCTTTGCCGGAGTGTTGGCCGCAGGGTTGGCGCCGGCTGCTCCGCCCGGCTGCCAGTGGCCCTGCTTCTTCAGCGTGTCGGCGACCTCGCGCGGCATATAGGTCTCGTCATGTTTGGCGAGCACGGAATCCGCCCTGAAGCGGCCGGCGCCCTCGAAGACGCCCTCTGTCACGACGCCCTGGCCCTCGCGGAACAGGTCCGGCAGCAAACCCTCGTAGGTGATCGTCATCGTGGTCTTGCTGTCGGTCACCGCAAAGGTGACTTTCTGACCCGGACCTCGCCCGAGCGAACCCTTCTCGACCAGGCCGCCGAGGCGCATGCGGGTGCCCGGCGTCAGGCCCTTCTCGACGATTTCGGTCGGCCCGTAGAAAAACACGATCGAATCCCGCATCGCGACCAGCACGAGGCCGGCTGCAACGCATAAGACGAGTCCCGCCGCGCCGATCAGCATGAGGCGGCGCTGCTTGCGCGTCATCCGGCGGCGCGTAGCGGGCAGCGGCTGCTGCGCGGCTGTCATGGCGAAGCTGCCTTCAGGCCGAGTTCGGCCGCGAGCGCGTCGAGCTGTGGCGGGGTTGTCGGATCGCTTGCGAGCCGCTGGCGCGCGGTGGCCAGCGCCGAACTCGCCGCCTCGCGGTTGCCGAGAACGGTCTGCGAGCGGATCAGCCGCGTCCATTCGTCGAGGCTGCCGCCGCCTTGTGCGAGCCGGGCGGCAAGTCCCTCGACCATGCCGCGAATGGCCGCCTGCTGATCCTGCGCCGGCAGCGCCGCAATCGCGCCCCGCGCGGTTTCGCCGTCCAGCCGGGCGAGCCTGTCGCGCACCATCGCAAGCCAGCCGGCCTCTCCGGGCGCATCGGCGATGAGCGCGCGCAGGGCTTCGGCCGCACCGGCATTGTCGCCATCCTGCTCCTTGCCGATGGCGAGGAAGAAGCGGGCGCGGGCGTTTTTCGGGTCGCGGGCGACGGCTTGGCTCAGGCTTTCGCGAGCGGCCGCCGTGACGACGCCGCCGGCCGCCAGAACCTGCGCCTCGCCCTGGCCTGCCAGCAATTCGGCGTCGGGCTCGCCAAAGCGTACGGCGTTGCCGAAGGCGCGCGCCGCATCCTCCGCGCGTCCCTGCCGCAGATAGACCGGCGCGATCACTGCCCAGCCGCGTGCATCGGTCGGGTTGGCGGCGAGATGGGCCTCGATCCGGGCAAGCGCGACGGAGAAATCCTGCTGCTCGGGCGAACCCTTCAGGCGCGCCGCCAGCGGCAGGTCGGGCTGGGCCGGCGAGCCATAGGCGCCGTAGACCACGAGCGCCAGCAGCGGCACGCAGGACAGGGCCAGCGCCGAGGAGGCGCGGCGGCGGCGCAGCGAGGATTCGGTCTCGGCAGCCGGGCCCGCCTCGTCGCCGGCCGCCCTCAGCAAGCGGCGCGCCGCCTCGGCGCGGGCGGCGTCGGCCTCCGGCGGGCCGATCAGGCGGCGGCCGAGATCGCGGTCGATCTCGGCGAGCTGGTCGCGATAAAGGCTGGCCGCATCCGCCGCATCAGTGAAGGCGGCCGTGCGCCCCTGGCCGAGAGGCCAGAGCAGGGCGAAGACCGCCGCCCCGGTCATGGCCGCGAAGATGATCCAGATCAGCATCGCGCTGTCTTATCCAATTCAAGGCTTCGCATCATGTCCGATGATGGCGACAAAGGGTCACGCGGGGTCAATCGCCTACACCGAGGGCAGCACGAGGCGGGCACGCAAGCCCCCGAGCGGCGACGGATGCAGAGAGAGTTCGCCGCCGTAGAGCTTGGCGAGATCGCCGACGATCGAAAGCCCCAGTCCTGAGCCAGGCGTCGTCTCGTCGAGCCTGCGGCCGCGCTTGATCACATCGGCCATCGCCTCGGGCGGCAGGCCGGGCCCGTCATCGTCGATCAGCAGCGCGATGCGATCGGGCTGGTCGCGCATGGCCGGCTCGACGCCGACCTCGACGGTGGATTCGGCCCATTTGAAGGCGTTGTCGAGCAGGTTGCCGAGCATCTCCTCCAGATCCTGCTTCTCCCCGCGAAAGCGCAGATTGGTCGGCACGGCATGCATGCCGGTGATGCTGTGCCCCTGCGATATCCTGCTGAAGGTCCGGATCAGCGCATCGAGCGAAGGCGCGATCTCGGTGACGCCGCCGAGCGCGCCCGAGAGCGCGGCGGCGCGCGCGCGGTCGAGATAGTACTGGACCTGGTCGCGCATGATCGCGGCCTGCGTCTTCACGGTCTGGGAGAGCTGGCCTTCGGCTGCGTCGGCTTCGTTGATCATGACGCTGAGCGGCGTCTTGAGCGCATGGGCCAGGTTGCCGACCTGCGTGCGCGCCCGCTCCAGGATCTCGCGGTTGGCGTCGATGAGCTGGTTGAGTTCACCCGCGAGGGGGTCGAGATCGGGGGGGTAACGACCGGCAATGCGCGGCGCCTCGCCAGTCCTGACGAGCCCGATCGCCGCGCCGAGCCGCACGAGCGGGCGCAGGCCGAACCTGACCTGGATGATCGTCGAGGCGACGAGGGCGAGCCCCAGCAGCACGAAGGTCATGGTCAGCGCGAATCGGAAGTCGCGGATGTCTCCGTCGATCTCGTCGGCGGGCGCAGCGACCGCGACCGTGAAACGCCCCTCCTCCCCGACATCGATCTCGCGTTCGAGGATGCGCAGCGAGCGGTCGTCGGGGCCGGAGACGTAGCTTTCGCGCAGGCCGCGCGCATTCGGCGTCAATTGCTGCTGGTCGAGCAGCTTGGGCAACTGCCCGCCGACGAGGGAGCGCGAGGTCCGCACCACCGGGCGCTCGCCATCGAGCCTCACGATCTGCCAGTACCAGCCCGAGAGCGGCAGGTCGAAGCGCGGCTCGCCGAGATCGCCGATCGCCTGCCGCTCCGCCTCGGGCGGAGAGGCGATGTCGGCGACCAGTTCCTTGATGTAGACGCTGAGACGCTCGTCGAAGCCGCGCTCGGCCGAGCGCCGGTAGAATGTCGTCAGGCCGAAGCCGGCGAGGATCAGCACCAGCGCGCAGCAGACCGCAGCCGAGATGAACAGCCGCGCGCCGAGCGAATAGCGATGCGGCTTCAGCAGCATCGCCGGAGCATGATGCCGACACGTGGGAACTGGTTTTCGGACGACATCATGCTCTCACTCTTTAATGTCGGTCAGACCTTTTCCGGCGCGGCTGCGATGTAGCCCAATCCCCGAACGGTCTCGATGACATCGACGCCGAGCTTCTTCCGCAAACGACCGACGAAGACCTCGATCGTGTTGGAATCGCGGTCGAAATCCTGATCGTAAAGATGCTCGACCAGCTCGGTGCGCGAGACCACCCGGCCCTGATGATGCATGAGATAGGCAAGCAGCCGGTATTCATGCGAGGTCAGCTTGATCGGATTGCCGTCGACCACGACGCGGCTGGCGCGCGTGTCGAGCCGCACAGGCCCGCAGGTCAGCTCGGATGTGGCGTGGCCGGTGGCGCGGCGCAGGAGCGCCCGCACCCGCGCAAGCAGTTCCTCGATGTGGAAGGGCTTGACGACATAGTCGTCGGCGCCGGCGTCGAAGCCTGCTACCTTCTCGCTCCAGCGGTCGCGCGCGGTCAGGATCAGCACGGGCATCGTCTTGCCGGCGCGACGCCAGCCCTGAAGCACGGCGACGCCATCGACCTTCGGCAGGCCGAGATCGAGGATCACGGCGTCATAGGGCTCGGTTTCGCCGAGAAACGAGCCCTCCTCGCCGTCGAAAGCCTTGTCGACGGCATAGCCGGCATTCTCAAGCGCCGTCACGATCTGGCGGTTGAGGTCCTTGTCGTCCTCGACGACGAGCAGTCTCACGGTCGGCAAGCTCCAGTTGGCGCAGGGTGCGGCGCGGATGTTCGGTAAAGCCAGGAAACGCTCAGCGGACGGTCTCGACCTTGCCGGACTGGCCCTCGAGCGTGACGCGCGCCACGCGCCCGTCGCGCTTCAGCGTCGTCACAACATAGACCAGTTCCTCGCCCTGGCGACAGAGCCGGATGCGAAGAACCTCTCCCGGCGCGGCATTGCGCGCGTGGCGGGAGGCCTGCACCGGCTGGATCACGCGGCCATCGGCGATCGTCTCGCGCATCTCGTCGGCGGAAAGGCAGACGATGGGCTGCGGATCGTCGACGCGCAGGATCGGCAGCGGCTGCGCCAGCAGGGCGAGAGCGAAGATGGTTTCGACGGGCATCATCGACATGCGCTAACCCCGGGCGACTGAACGCGTCATGAATGCGGCGGAATGCAACCCAAGGACGATCAGTCGGAGCCAACGATACGTCAGCGCACCGTGATCCGTCCACGCCATTCGTGCCCCTTGCCGACCGCGGCGCTCATCTGCGCGATCACGAGGTCGATATCGCCCTGAACCGCACCGAAATCGGCGATCTCCTGCGCCGCCGGATAGAGCCAGGATGGCTCCGCGGTCGCAACGGTCCTGATCGAAGCGCCAGAAGAGAGCACGCTGATCTCGTAGCGCTCGCCATCCTCGCCGAACGGAACCTCGGCGATCTCCCATGAATCGCCGTCGAGACGCGTCCGGCGGATCCAGCTCAGCGTGACGCCGGCGGGACTTCTCAGCGCCTTGGGACGCACCGGCGCGAGCGGAGCGAGCGCGGCAACGCTCGCGGCCGCGATGAACTCCGCCATGGCCGGATCGCCGACATCGCGTCGGGCCGGCCCGACACGATAGCGCCGCGCCACCCCGATTTCGGAGATGTCGCTGGTCAATGTGACAGCCGCGCCGTCGAGCACGACGATGCGCGCACCGGCCGGCAGGCTGCGCGCCGCGGCGGCCTCCGAGCCGCCGATTCCGCGCACCAGCCGCGACAGCCGGAACTGGCGCGGGCCGATCAGCTCGACACGGGCGGCGGTCAGGATCTCGATTTCGCCATCGGCCGCGATCAGCGCCAGCGCATTGGCCCCGGCCAGCGCCGCCTCGTCCGACACCGAGGCGAGGACGCCGCCGCGCAATCTGACATCGACGATAGAGCGGAGATCGCTGCGCCCTCACAGCAGGGCGAAGCTGAGCGCGCCGGCGGAATCCAGCGACAACTCGAAGGTGACCTCGGCGGCATGGTCGCCGCGATATTCGAGGCTGGTGATCTGGAACGGCCCGGTGATCGTGCCGAAATCGGGCACGATCACCTGCCAGTCGCGGATCACGCCGTCGAAGAAGATCTGCCGCAACAACGCGTCCGACGCCTCGTCCTTGAAGACGCCCGCCCCGCTGATGCTGGCCCGGCGCGCGCCGGCGCCTGCCAGCAATTCGCGCCAGCGCCCGGCCGATTCCGCATGGGTGATGTCGATGCTCTCGGCGTTGAACGCGATCTGGCGAGCGCGTAGTCCCGCGACGGTGACGAAGGCCCCGCCCGCATCCGCCGCCTTCAGCAGCAGATCCTTGCCCTTCTGTGCCGACATCCGGCTTCTCCCTCGATGATGTGATAAGTGAAATCAGAGCGTCTCGCTCACCGCCCGCAGCCGGATGGTGACGAAGGGCAGCCCGGTCTTTTGATCGCGGGCGAGCCGGCTCGCCTGCCAGCGCAAATTGATCAACCGCTGGCCCGACAGGGGCAGTTCCGCCTCATCGAGCGCGGCGACGACGCAAGCCGCCGCCTGCAGCGCCTGCTTGGCTGACGCGCTCTCGCCGGCCCAGACGACGAGCGAGACATCCTGCTCGCAGCCCTTGTCGCTGCCGGTCGACCAGTCGCGCGCATCGACCTCGCCGTGGACGACATAGACGCCGCGCGCGGCGCGCGGAGCCTCGTCATGGACGCGGCCGGCCCCGATCAGCGCGGTCAGCGAGGCGTCGCTCGTGAGCCGCATCTGCAAGGCGGCCCGTAAGGCGAGAATGGCGTCGCTCATCGATACACCTGAAAGTTCACGGCGAAATCTCCTCGACCAGGCAGATCAACCGCCGCCGTCCGCCATCGGGGTCGGCGACCGCGCGAATGTCGTAGAGGCGCGCCCCGTCGCGCAGGCGCTGGCCGGCATCGACGCCGTCACGCCAGCGCAGAGTGATGCGATGCGTTGCGGCCTGTTCCGGCCGGCCCATGCGCCAGCGCTCGCCGCCGCCGAGCCATTCGACCCGGGCCCAGACGGCGGCGATGGTCTCGAAAGCTTGCGTCGCCCCGCCGAGCCCGTCCGACGTCGCCACCGGACCTTCGAGCACGAGCCGCCGGCGCAGTGAGCGACCGGGGCTTTTCCGTCTCCCAGACCGGACATGGCGTCAGAGCCTCATCCGGCGGAACGGCGCGACCAGCGCCATGATCTCGGCCGGCAACGCCACGGCATCACGGCCGACGACATCGCCGCGCTCCTCGAACCAGCGCGCCGCCAGCCGCAGCACGGCCTGCCTCAGCAAGGCCGGCACGGCAGCCGCGCTGTCGCCATAGCCGGCGACGACGTCGATCTCGATCGCGCCGCGCGTCCGGCCGATGACTGGAACGGCAGCAACGAGCCGGATCACCGGCGGATCGGCGCTGCCATCGAGCGCGAGCGCCCCTGTCGCGACGCTGTGGGGGACCCCTTCCGCGTCATAGACGCGGGCCGCCTTGATCGAGCGAACCGGCGACAGCGGCAGGCGGATCTCGCCGCTATCGGGCCAGCGGTCGAGCACGATGCGCCAGTCCTGGTCGATCAGCATGCGGCCGGACGCGGCCTCGATCATCAGCCTCGCGGCGGTGATCAGCGTGCCGAGCAGCCCGTCCTCATCGTCCTGGTCGAGCCGCAGGAACAGGCGGGCGTCGGGCAGCGAGACCGGCTCGATCACCGGCGGGGTCAGCGCGATGGGCGTCATGGGTCGCTCCGATTGCGGGTTCAGTTCAGGGCTGCGACGCGCTATCCAGCGGCTCCCCTCGCGAGGAGCGCGTGATGCACATCGGATTTCGGTCTCGAATCTCGGTCGCCGCGCTGGCGCTCGCCGGCACGCTCGCCGTGCAGCCGGCCTCGGCCGTCGTCGGCGGGCGCGAGGGCGGCCCGGCCGCAGCCTCGACGCTGATGGTCCTGAATGCGCGCGGCGGCGTCTGCACCGGAATCGTTCTGTCGTCGCGCACCATCCTGACGGCGGCGCATTGCGCGTCAGGAGGAACCGACTTGCGTATCCACTGGAAGGATGGCGGCGGCGAGCCCGTCCTGATCCCGCCGACCACGATCGCGCTCCATCCTGAATTCGACGCCAAGGCGATCACCGCTCGCCGTCGCTCGATCGATCTCGCCTTGCTGCGCCTGTCCGCGCCGCTGCCAGCACGCTTCCGGCCGGCCGACCTTGTCGATGGCGCGCTGCCGCGCACCGGCTCCGGGCTTGCGCTAGCCGGCTACGGCGTCGCCCGCGAAGGCGATGCGCGCAGCACGGGCGTCTATCGCTCGGCCGATCTCGTAGCGGTCGAGCCCTATGGGCCGGGCCGCATCCTGCTCTGGGCCGCCGATCCCTCAGGGCTCGGCAAGCGCCCCGGAGGCAGCGCCTGCCAGGGCGATTCAGGCGGTCCGATGCTCTCTGAGGGCGGCGGCGTCGTCGCCGTCACGAGCTGGTCGACAGGCCCGTCGGGCAAGAATTGCGGCCTGCTGAGCCAGGGGGTGCTGGTCGCACCGCAACGCAACTGGATCGACCGCACGCTGTCACAATGGGGCGAGAGCGCAACGTGGACGATCGGCCGCTGATTGAAACACTGGACTGCGGCGCGGCAAGCCATAGACTGGACGGCAGTCGCCACCTGGTCCCAGACATGTCCGTTCGCGCTGTCACGCTCGCTCTCATCGCCGCCTTCAGCGCCGTCTCGCCCGCACTCGCGGTCGTCGGCGGCAGCGTCTCGCGCGACATCAACGGCACCCGCGCCTCCACCTTGCGGGTCGAGACCAGCCGCGGCGAACTCTGCTCGGGGGCGGCGATCGCGCCGGAGCTCGTGATCACCGCCGCGCATTGCCTGATGGGCGGCGGCGCGGTCAGCGTGGTCAGCCTCGATCCCCGCTTCAGGGCGCGCCGCCACTCGGTGGCCGCCGTGCTGCCGCATCCGAGCTTTGTGCCGGGCACGACGCCGCGCACCCAGCCCGGCGCCGATCTGGCGATCCTGCGGCTGGTCTCGCCCCTGCCGACCGACATCGAGCCGCTGTCGCTGGGCGGCGGGCTCTGGCAGGGCGAGACCGTCACCATGGCGGGCTACGGTCTCGCCATCGAGGACAACAAGGGCACGGCGCGCCGCCTGCGCGAGACGCGGCTGGTCAATGCCGGCAGCTACACCACGGCCAACACGGTCAAGGTCGCGGTCGATGTCGAGGGGCGGGGCGATCGCCCGGGAGCCGGAGCCTGCCGAGGCGATTCGGGCGGACCCGTCCTGCGCGGACCTGCCTCCTCGCGCGATCTCGTCGGCGTGGTGAGCTGGTCGAGCGGACCGCTGAATTCGCGCGTCCGGCGCATCTGCGGCGGCTTCACCGCGATCACGCCGATCAGCGACCATCGCGGCTGGATCACCGAGGCGAGCCAGCGGCTGCTGGCCTTCGGGGCGGACGGATTCCGGGGCGAACCCGCGCCGCCCCAGGCCGGCTACAGCTGGTGGTTTTCGCGGTAAGTCTGCGCCTCAGACCGCGAACTTCAGCCCCTTGATCGCGGCGAAGTCCTGCACCCCGCCGCCGACGCGCTTGGTCGTGTAGAACAGCACATAGGGCTTGGCGGAATAGGGATCACGCAGGATGCGCACGCCCGCCCTATCGACCACCAAATAGCCGCGCCGGAAATCGCCGAATGCGACCGAGACCGAACCGGTGGCGATATTGGGCATGTCCTCCGCCTCGACCAGCGGGAAGCCGAGCAGCGTCGCCGGCGCGCCGGCCGAGGCCGGCGGCTGCCAGAGATAATTGCCGCTAGGCTTTGGTATTACGCACCTGCGTTTCTAGTATGCACCGCATTGATTTCTGGATGACGAATGACGGCTCATAACTTCCCGACCTCCTCCCTCGCGCACCTCTATCAACGCGTATCCTCGGCCGCCCAGTTGCTGGGTGTCGGGCTGGACCGCCAGATCGAGGGAACGCAAAAATACGTCGTCGATAAGCGTCTTACGGTTGTCACGACGTACTCTGACCGCGGCGTCAGCGCATACCGCGGAAAGAACCGAAGGGTCGGCGAGCTCGCCTTGATCCTCAAACATATCGAGACGGGAGTGATCCGGCCGGGCGAGCACCTCATCATCGAAAGCATCGATCGGCTATCTCGTCAGCCGCCCATGGAAGCGCTTGAGACGCTCCGGGCGATCCTTGCGCGCGGTGTCATCGTCCATAGCGTCTTCGAGAACTTGCAGTTCACGTTGGAGGACCTGAATAAGGACGTCGGTCGTCTTCTTTCTCTCGTGATCTCCATGGCGCGGGCCAACGAGGAGAGCCGGGTCAAATCGCAGCGTGTTGTCGATGCTCATCAACGGGGTCGTGAGACAGGCAAGATCGTAGCTGGAAGCGTTCCGACGTGGGTGGGCACTGTTCGTGATGCGGCAACCGGAGAGAAGAGATTTTTCGTCAAGGTCCTGATCGCTAAGGAGGTACTCGGGATGTTCGAGAATTGCGCTCGCGGCATTTCGTCGTACGGCATCGCGAAGGACCTAACCGCTCGCAAGGTGCCTCCCTTCAGCGTGGCGAGGAAAAGGGTCGGCTCGAAGTCCAGCGGCGCGCACCACTGGAACGCCACGTCCATTCTGGACATCCTGCGCGGAAAAAGCGTTCTGGGCGAGTTCCGCAGCCATACGATTAGCTATGACCAAGACGGCAAGCGCATCCAGACCCTG
This sequence comes from Allobosea sp., assembly GCA_046593015.1. Taxonomy (GTDB): domain Bacteria; phylum Pseudomonadota; class Alphaproteobacteria; order Rhizobiales; family Beijerinckiaceae; genus Allobosea. The sequence goes on along the minus strand of JBKJSB010000170.1, from coordinate 234 downwards.
GCGAGCGTAAACCCGAACTATTATCCGCCGATCGTGTCTGCCGAACTTTGGACGAGGGCCAACGACGCGCTAGCCGGTCGCAGGAAGGCGCGGTCCCGAGGTCGAACGGGCGAGACTTGTGAGATCGCCTGCAATGTTGCCCCTGTGAGGGGCGCTTATCGCGTTGAAGGTTAGTCCCCCTGTTATTGGCTCTGGCTGATCCTTCCGGTTTTTCGGAAGGGTCCGGGGATGACG
>JBKJSB010000124.1:0-13705 GCA_046593015.1 Allobosea sp. | reverse complement strand
GTTCGGGTCGTCGCGCAGCAAATCGCGATTGGCCTTGGCCAGCGCCAGGATCAGGCGTTCGAGCTTGTCGTCGGCTGGATCGGGGCCGTCGGCCACGCCGGCGAGCCGACGCTCGGTCGCTTTCAGCCAGACATCGACCACCGCATCGATGAGCGCCACCCGCGAGGGAAAGTAGCGATAGACATTGGCATGCGTCATGCCCGCCTCTTCCGCCACCGCCACCACAGTGAAGCGCTTCAGCCCGAACTGGCGCAGATGCTCGCTGGCGACCGAGAGGATGCGGGTCTCGCTCGGCTCGCGCTGCGCCATGGCTCAGGTCTCGACCAGTCCGCCGCTGTCTCCACTGGCGGCGGAGTCGGGCCGGCCATGCGGGAGCGCGAGATAATCCTGCGAGCGCATCTCGATCAGCCGCGAGACGGTGCGGTCGAACTCGAAGGCCTCGCGGCCCTGCGAAGCGGTGTAGAGGTGCTGGGGCTCTGTCTCCGCCGAGACGACGAGCTTCACATGATGCTCGTAGAGCGTGTCGATCAGGATGATGAAACGCTTGGCCTCGTTGCGGCGGTCCTGCGTCATGGCCGGCACGCCGTCGAGCACCAGCGTATGGAAGCGCTGGGCCAGCGCGATATAGTCCGACGCGCCATAGGCCTGTGTGCAGAGATCGTCGAAAGACGCCCGCGCCACGCCGCCCGCGCCTTGCGGCACGACGAAGTCATGGCCCTTGACGTCGAGCACCATCCGTTGTCCCCGCGCCGCGCCCGAGAGCCGCCTGAAGGCGGTATCGAGCGCCGCGGTCGCGGCCTCGTCGGCCGGGACATGATAGGTCGGCGCGCCGCCGAGCTTTTCCAGCCGGAAGTCGGTGCGGGCGTCGAGCCTGACCACCTCGACCTTCTCGGTCAGCAGCGCGATGAAAGGCAGAAACAGCGCCCGGTTCAGCCCGCCCTCATAGAGCCGCGACGGCTCGACATTCGAGGTCGCGACACGACGACGCCGGCCGCGAACAGCGCCGTGAACAGCCGGCCGAGGATCATGGCGTCGGCGATGTCGGTGACGGTGAACTCGTCGAAGCAGAGCAGGCTCGCCTCCTCGGCAAGCTGCGCCGCCACGGGCGCGATCGGGTCGGGCTCCTTGACCTCGCCGGCCTTCAGACGCTGGCGATAGGCGTGGATGCGGCCATGCACATCGGCCAGGAATTCGTGGAAATGCACGCGCCGGCGCTTCTCGACCGGGGAGGCGTCGTAGAACAGGTCCATCAGCATGGTCTTGCCGCGCCCGACCGAACCCCAGATATAGAGCCCCTCGGGCGGCTCGGTCGTCGCCTTGCCGCGCCCGAGCAGCCAGCCGAGCGCGCTGCTCTTGCGGGCGAGCCGGCGGGCGGCGAGGGCTTCTCCAAGGGCGGCCAGCCGCCTGACCACCGCGACCTGCGCCGGGTCGCGTTCGATGGCCCCCGTCTCGACAAGGGCTGCATAGCGGTCGGTGATCGAGGCGGACATGGAGAATGGGACTGCCGGCGGGTCGTGCTTCCGGGTTACGGGAGCCCCCGCTCAGGCGCAAGTCTTCGACAGGACAATCGCTCAGCCTTACCCTTCCAGGGGGAGATCAGGGCCCGGCAAGCGAGGCGTCGAAGGCCGGCAGGTCCGGCGTCGATTCAGGCGCGAAGTGTTCGGCGCCTCATCCGACAATCGCGGCCAGCTTCCCCAGATCGACATTCGCGCCGCAGACCAGTACGCCCAGCCGCTCGCCTGCCTTCGGCGCATAGGCTCCCGACAAGAGCGCCCCCAGCGCCGCCGCGCCACCGGGCTCGACCGCAAGCCGGAAATCGCGCCAGAGCACGGCTTGCGCCTTCGTGATCCACTCGTCATCGACCAGAGCGACATGGTCGACCGCGTCCTTGCAGACCTCATGGACCAGGGGGCCGACATTGCGTGCGCCCAGCGAATCGGCCGCGACCGAGGCGACCTTGACGTCGACCGGGCCCTTCGCCTCCAGCGCCGCCTGCAGGGCGCGCGAGCCCGAAGGCTCGACGCCGACGACCTTCACCTTCGAGCCGGCGAACCAGGCGGCTATCCCTGAGATCAGACCGCCGCCGCCGACCGCGACCAGCACGGTGTCGAGATCGGGCTCCTGGCTGTCCCATTCGCCCCCGAGCGTGCCCTGGCCGGCGATGGTCTCCTTCGCCGCGAAGGGGTGGATCTTCAGCGCGCCGCTCCGTGCCACAAAAGCGTCGCAGGCGGCCTGCGCGTCGTCATACTGCGCGCCGCCGATCCTGACATCGGCCCCGAAGCGCCTGATCGCCTCGATCTTGGCGGCGGGCGAGATTTCAGGAACGAAGATCGTCGCCTTCACACCTCGCGCGCGGGCCGCATAGGCCACCGCCGCGCCGTGATTGCCGCCGGACGCCGCCGCAACGCCAGCCTCGGGCACCGGCAGCGACAGCAGGTTGTTGAACGCGCCACGCGTCTTGAACGAGCCGGCATGCTGCAGGCATTCGAGCTTCAGCGAGATGTCGGCTTCGCTCCCGAACGCGCCCGTCCCCAGCCGCATCACCGGCGTGACGCGGGCATGGCCCTTTATGCGCGCGGCGGCGTCCTCGATCATGGCGCGGGGAACGGGGCGGTCGGTCATGGCTATGTCCTCGGCAGGCGCGCGCTCCGGCGAAAACGTCCAGATCGCGATGGGAATGCCGTGGCTATCGCGTCCCGGCGGATCGGGGAAGGGCTTTCCGCGCCCTGCCGCGATGTGCCGGGCGACGACCAAGGCCGCGAGCGCATCGAGCGCGTCGTCGGCCGCCGCGCCCTTCGGAGCAGGAGCTTCGACGATCCCGGCCGCCAGCCCGGCCGCAATCAGAAGCGCCCGGCGCTCCGCCATGCCGTCCGGGTTGATCGCGCCCTTGATCTTTTTGGGATGCTGGAGCGGCGCGCCCCGCATGGTCGCGAAGGCGAGTTCCGGATGAACCTCGTGGATGCGGTCGCGCAGGCCGGGCTCGGCCCTAAGCACGCCGTCGATCTCGCGGATCTTCGGAAACAGATGGAACCCCTGCTTTGAGACCTTTCGCGGCGGCTCCGAGGTCGTGAGCGCCAGCCGGCAGGCCTCGCCATAATCCTCCGCCTCGACGGCGGCGCGCGCCGGGATCGAGAACACCGAGGACTGGCGCTGGCCGAGCAGCGGCCTGACAAGCTGTTCCGGCCCGCGCCCGGAGCCCGTTACACGCTCGGGCAGGCCGATCGGCATGTCGATCGCGACGATCAGCGGCGTATCGGGCCCGCCGAGCAATTCGGCCAGCCGTCTCACGACGACGAAACGCGGTGCGGCGTCGCCGGACAGGGGCATCAGGGCCGCCACCCAACCCGCCTTGCACCCGTCCACCCCCGCGACCCAGACCACCCCCGCCCCTCCTGCCATCCGCCTTTCGCAGCACTGACGTTGCATCCGCATCGCGTCTAGTGTGCAGTGCAGCGAAGAGCCGTCAGGAGACAGCCATGACTACGATCCGTCCGCGCCGCAGCGTCCTCTATATGCCCGGCTCCAATGCCCGCGCGCTCGAAAAGGCCCGCGAGATCGCCGCCGACGCGCTGATCCTCGACCTTGAGGACGCGGTCGCGCCCGACTCCAAGGAGATGGCGCGCGCCCAAGTCTGCGCGGCGGTCAAGGCCGGCGGCTATGGCCGGCGCGAACTGATCATCCGGACCAACGGCATCGAGACGCCATGGTTCGCGGCCGATCTCGCGGCGGCCGTCGATGCGAAACCCGACGCCATCCTGATCCCGAAAGTCTCGAGCCCCGAGACGCTGATCGAGATCGGCCACAAGCTGACCGGCCGCTGGGCCGATCCCGCGATCCGCATCTGGGCGATGATCGAGACCCCGCTCGCCATCCTCGATGTCGAGAGGATCGCCCGCGCGGCGCGCGCGCCGGCGAGCCGGCTCGCCTGCTTCGTGATGGGCACCAACGACCTCGCCAAGGAGACGCGCGCGCGGCTCATACCCGGCCGCGCGCCGATGCTGCCCTGGCTCACCAGCGCCATCCTCGCCGCGCGCGCCCATGGCATCGACATCGTCGACGGCGTCTATAACGAGATCAAAGACGAGGCCGGGTTTGTCGCCGAATGCGAGCAGGGTCGCGATCTCGGCTTCGACGGCAAGACGCTGATCCACCCGAGCCAGGTCGCCGCCGCAAACACGGTCTTCGCGCCCGACAAGGCGGAACTGACGCGGGCGCGTGCCATCATCTCGGCCTTCGATCAGCCGGAGAATGCCGGCAAGGGCGCGATTCAGCTCGATGGCCGCATGGTCGAGCGGCTGCATGCCGAGATGGCCAGCCGCGTGGTGGCGCTCGCCGAAGCGATCGCGGCTTGAAACCTCAGTAGCGAAGACGGCCGCCCGTGCTTACGCGGCTTTCGCCTTCGCCAGGAACGCCCCCATGCGCTCCAGCGCGCGCTCGATGTTGGGCAGCGAATTGGCGTAGGACAGCCTGATATAACCCTCGCCATGGACGCCGAAATCCGGCCCGCCGATGGTGGCGACGCCGGCCTCCTCCAGCAGGGCGGAAGCCAGCTTCTTGGCCTTCCAGCCGGTCTGCGAGACGTTCGGAAACGCGTAGAACGCGCCCTTGGGCACGATGCAGGAGACGCCGGGCAGCGCGTTGAGGCCCTTGACCACGGCCTGACGACGCCTGTCGAACTCGGCCAGCATCATGCCGACGGCGTCCTGCGGGCCGGTCAGCGCCGCCAGCCCCGCCCATTGCGCCGGAGCGTTGACGCAGGAATGCGAGTTCACCGCGAGCTTGCGCGCATTCTCGTAGAGCGGCTTCGGCCAGACCGAAAAACCCATGCGCCAGCCGGTCATGGCATAGGTCTTCGACCAGCCATTGAGCAGGATCAGGCGGTCGCGAATTTCCGGATATGACAGCAGGCAGACATGCTTCTCGCCGTCATAGAGCATCTGGTCGTAGATCTCGTCGGACATGATCGCCACGTCGGGAAAGGCGGCGAGCCCGGCGACGAGCTTGTCGACTTCGCTCTTGGGAGTGACGCCGCCGGTCGGATTGGCCGGCGAGTTGATGATCAGCAGCCGTGTCTTCGGGGTGATCAGCGCCAGCGTCTCCTCCGCCGAGAAGGCAAAGCCGTTCTCCTCGCGGATCGGAACCGGGATCGGCGCAGCCCCGGTGTACTCGATCATCGAGCGATAGATCGGGAAGCCGGGATCGGGATAGAGGATTTCCGCGCCGGGCTCGCCGAACATCAGGATCGCCATGAACATGGTGACTTTGCCGCCGGGCACGATCATCACGCTCTCGGGCGAGACCTCGACCTGGAAGCGCTTGTGCAGATCGGCCGACACCGCCTCTCGCAGCGGCAGGATGCCGTTGGCCGGCGTATAGCCGTGATGGCCGTCGCGCAGCGCCTTCACGGCGGCTTCGACGATGTGGTCCGGCGTCGGGAAATCCGGCTGGCCGATGCCGAGATTGATGACGTCCTTGCCCTGCCGCTGCAGTTCGGTGGCGCGCGCCAGCACAGCGAAGGCATTCTCCTCGCCGATGCGGGCGAAGGACGGGACGACATGCAGCGTCATGGCGGCGTTTCCTTGGACGGTCTCGGTGCGGCCTGTTCTCGACGAGGCCTTGGCGCTGTCTTTGGCGCAAAATGACGGGAGCGCGCAAGCCATCCTCTCTTGGCCGGCCATTCTGCATGCTGTATGCAGGCTGCGCGATTAGTATGACTATCCGCCGTCTGCGCGCTTGCTCCGGCATGAGCGATCGGCATGATGGCGAACATCAAATCGTTTGAATGAAGACCGGCAAGCGGCCGCGAGCGCCGCCCCCGCGCGAGAGGAATGACGAGGATGGCCAAAGCACCAGAAAGCAATGTTCCGCGCGCGGAACGCCCCACCGCCATCACCAGGAAGAAGGCCCCGCGCCGGATCAAGCCGGAGCAGTTGCGCTCGAAGGCCTGGTTCGACAATCCCGCCAACGCCGACATGACCGCGCTCTATATCGAGCGCACGATGAATTTCGGCCTGTCGCGCGACGAGTTGCAGTCGGGCCGGCCGATCATCGGCATCGCCCAGACCGGCTCCGACATCGCGCCCTGCAACCGCCACCATATCGAGCTCGCCCACCGCGTCCGCGACGGCATCCGCGAGCGCGGCGGCGTGCCCTTCGAGTTCCCGATCCATCCAATCCAGGAAACCTGCAAGCGCCCGACCGCGAGCCTCGACCGCAATCTGCAATATCTCAGCCTCGTCGAGATCCTTTACGGCTACCCGCTCGACGGCGTCGTGCTGACGACGGGCTGCGACAAGACCACCCCGGCCCAGCTGATGGCGGCCGCGACCGTGGACATCCCTGCGATCGCTTTGCCCGGCGGGCCGATGCTGAACGGCAACTTCCGCGGCGAGCGCACCGGCTCGGGCACCATCGTCTGGAAGGCGCGCCAGATGATGGCCGCCGGCGAGATCGACTATCGCGGATTCGTCGACCTCGTCGCCTCGTCGGCCCCGTCCGCCGGGCATTGCAACACCATGGGCACTGCGACGACGATGAACTCGATCGCCGAGGCGCTGGGCATGACGCTCCCGGGCGCGGCCGCGATCCCCGCGCCCTATCGCGATCGCTACGAAATGGCCTATCTCACGGGCCTGCGCATCGTCGACATGGTCTGGGAGAACCTGATCCCCTCCAAGATCATGACGCGCGAAGCCTTCGAGAACGCGATCGTGGTCAACTCCGCCATCGGCGGCTCGACCAATGCGCCGATCTCGGTCAACGCCATCGCCAAGCATATCGGTGTGCCCCTCGACAACGAGGACTGGACGGCGGTCGGCTACGACATCCCGCTGCTGGTCAACCTGCAGCCTGCCGGCGAATATCTCGGCGAGGATTACTACCGTGCCGGCGGCGTGCCCGCCGTGGTCGCCGAACTCGTCGCCAAGGGCAAGATCAAGCCGGCCATCACCGCCAACGGCCGCACGCTGGCCGAGAACTGCGAAGGCCTCTTCGCCGAGGACCGCAAGGTCATCAAGGCCTATGACGAGCCGATGAAGGCGCAGTCCGGCTTCCTCAACCTGCGCGGCAACCTGTTCGATTCCGCCATCATGAAGACCAGCGTGATCACGCCGGAATTCCGCAAGCGCTATCTCGAGAACCCGAAGGACAAGAACGCTTTCGAGGGCAAGGCGGTCGTCTTCGACGGGCCGGAGGACTACCACCACCGCATCGACGATCCGGCGCTTGGGATCGACGAGCACTCGATCCTGTTCATCCGCGGCGTCGGCCCGGTCGGGTATCCGGGCGCGGCCGAGGTCGTGAACATGCGGCCGCCGGATTACCTGATCAAGAAGGGCGTCACCGCGCTCGCCTGCATTGGCGACGGGCGGCAATCGGGCACCTCGGGCTCGCCCTCGATTCTGAACGCCTCGCCGGAAGCCGCGACCGGCGGCAATCTTGCGGTGCTGAAGACCGGCGACAAGGTCCGCATCGACCTCAACAAGCGCTCGGCCGACATGCTGATCTCGGACGAGGAGCTCGAGGAGCGCCGCGCCGCGCTGAAAGCCGCCGGCGGCTACAAATACCCCAAGAGCCAGACGCCCTGGCAGGAAATCCAGCGCAAGATCGTCGGCGAGCTGTCGGAGGGCATGGTGCTGAAGCCGGCGGTCAAGTACCAGAAAATCCACAAGAAATTCGGCATCCCGCGCGACAATCACTGAGGTCGCGCTGCTTAACCGCTTCTCGTCATGGTCGCCCTTGTGGCGACCATCCACGTCTTCGCTCGTCATGCCCTGTCCAAGACGTGGATGCTCGGGACAAGCCCGAGCATGACGGCAGTGGGGGCCTGTCCGATCCTCCGGCATTCCGCCTGCGCATTGGCGCCGCTCGCCTTGCGCGCGCCATCGGGGCTGACAAACCCGCACGGCCCCGACACTATGCCGCTCCACTGTCACAACAGATTTGAAACGATTTAAAATGGCCTATTCCCCGCAGGTCGATGTTTTTCGCACCCTCCACGAGGCCGGCTGCTTCGTCATGCCCAACCCCTGGGACATCGGCTCGGCCCGCTGGCTGCGCGGCCAGGGCTTCAAGGCATTGGCCTCGACCAGCGCGGGCTTCGCCTTCACGCAAGGCCGCGCCGACCAGGACGTGCCGCGCGACATGATGCTGGCCCATCTCGCCGAGTTGGTGCAGGCCGTGCCCGATATTCCGCTCAACGCCGATTTCGAGAACGGCTATGCCGATACGCCCGACGGCGTCGCCGCCAACGTCAAGCTCTGCATCGCGACCGGCGTGGCGGGTCTTTCGATCGAGGATGCGACGGCGCGCCCCGACGAGCCGCTCTACGATATCGACCTGGCCGTCGCGCGGATCAAGGCGGCGCGGCGCGCCATCGACGAGACAGGCTCGGGCGTTCTGCTCACCGCGCGGGCCGAATGTTTTCTGACCAACCATCCCGATGCGCTGAACGAGTCCGTCCGCCGCATTTCCGCCTATGCCGAGGCAGGGGCCGACGTTCTCTATGCACCCGGTCCAAAAACACGTGAGCAGATCGGCGCGATCGTCGCGGCTGCCGGGGGCAAGCCGGTCAACCAGTTGATCTATGGCGATTTCGGCCTGAGCGTTTCCGACATCGCAGGGCTCGGCGTACGCCGCATCTCGATCGGCGGGGCGCTGGCGCGCGCTGCCTGGGCCGCCTTCATCGAGGCGACGCGCCTGATCAAGGACGAGGGCAGTTTCCGGGGCTTTGCCGGCAACGGGGCCTCCTCCCCGCTCAACCCGTTCTTCACCGACGACCTGAAGGCGCGCGATCCGCAGGCCAAGGTATGAGCGGGCGCCTCCTGATCGCGCCGGCCTGGCTCGGCCTCAGCGGACTCTGGAGGCTCGACGCCACGGGCAAGCGCACCGCCGTCGAAGCCGAGGATATCGGCCTGTCGGAGGATCTCGCCGACCGGCTGGAGGCCTGGATGGACGCGTTTGACGCGATCTATGAAGAGGACAACGAAGCCCGCTCGCGCTTCCCCGACGCCGTCGAGCAACTGGCCTGGGAGGCTGAGGGCGCGGCGCTCACCGTGGCGATCGCGGCCGAACTCGGACCAGGTTGGACGGTGACGACCGACTTGAACGGCTGGCAAGAGGGCGCAAAGCCATGAGAACCAAGCCATGAGAACCAAGCCATGACGACCCTGCTCGACTGGACGACGTCGCCCTTCCCGCCCGCGAAAGTGCTGGAAGGCCGCTACTGCCGGCTGGAGCCGATCGACTCAGGCCGCCATCTCGACGACATCTGGGCGGCGATGCAGGGCCACGACCAGCTCTGGGAGTGGATGCCGGCTGAGCCGCCGCAGACGAAAGACGCATATCGCGCGCTGCTGGAGATGATGGCGGCCAAGGCCGGCATCGTGCCCTTTGCGATCATCGACAGCGCCGACGGCAAGGCCAAGGGCCATCTCTGGCTGATGGAGATCAGGCCGGAGCAGGGCGTCTTCGAGGTCGGCTACATCACCTATTCGCCGAGCCTGCAGAAGACCCGCGTCGCCACGGAGGCGATCTTCCTCTGCGGCGAGTACGGCTTCTCGCTCGGCTATCGCCGCTTCGAATGGAAGTGCAACAATCTCAACGAGCCCTCAAAGCGCGCCGCCCTGCGCTTCGGCTTCCAGTATGAGGGCCTGTTCCGGCAGCATATGGTGGTGAAGGGCAGGAACCGCGACACCGCCTGGTTCTCGATCCTCGATTCGGAATGGCCGGTGCGGGCGCAGGCCTTCCGGCGCTGGCTCGATCCGGAGAACTTCGATGCAGCGGGCCGACAGACACTCTCGCTGACGGCGTTTAACCAGCCGCTCGGGCTTGCCGGTCAGACGCATCTGCGCCGCGCCTCGATGGCCGACATCCCGGCGATCCTGGCGCTGAAGAACGCCGCCTATACGCCGAACGAAGGCATCATCGGCGCGCCCTCGCTGCCGCGCATCGCCGACTACGCGCAGGTCGTGGCGCAGCACGAGGTCTGGCTCGCCGGCGACGGCGACAGGCTCGACGCCGCGCTGGTGCTGGAGATCGAGGACGGCAAGTTCACGGTCTGGAGCGTCGCCGTCGCACCGCAGGCCGCCGGCCGCAGGCTCGGCACCGCGCTGATGCAGTTCGCCGAGGCGCGCGCTTCGGCGCTAAATCACGACGCCGTGCATCTCTACACCAACGCGAGGCTGACCCAGCGTATCGGTTGGTACGAACACCTCGGCTACGACATCACCCATCACGAGGACAGGGCCGACCGGCGGCTGGTCCATATGCGAAAAACACTCAACAAAACCGGCTGAACAGGGGCGAAACATCATGGCAGGACGTTTGAAGGGCAAGGTCGCGGTCGTCACCGCGGCGGGTCAGGGCATCGGTCGCGCGATCGCGGAGGCCTTCGTCGCGGAAGGTGCGACCGTCTACGCCACCGACAAGGATGTCGCGCTGCTGGAGGGCATCCCCAAGGCCAAGAAGCGCAAGCTCGACGTGCTCTCCAACAAGGCGGTCGAGGCCTTCGCGGCCAAGATCGGCGCGATCGACATTCTGGTGAACGCCGCCGGCTACGTCCATCACGGCACGGTGCTGGAATGCGACGACAAGGCCTGGGCCTTCTCCTTCGACCTCAACGTCCAGTCGATGCACCGCACGATCAAGGCCTTCCTCCCGGCCATGCTGGCCAAGGGCTCAGGCTCGATCGTCAACATCGCGTCGGGCGCCGGCTCGGTGCGCGGCATCCCCAACCGTTATGTCTACGGCGCCTCGAAAGCCGCCGTGATCGGACTGACCAAGGCGGTCGCGGCCGACTTCATCAAGAAGGGCGTGCGCGCCAACGCGATCTGCCCGGGCACGATCCAGTCGCCCTCCCTCGACCAGCGCATCGGCGATCTCGCGAAGCTGACCAAGACCTCGGAAGCCGCCGCTCGCCAGGCCTTCATCGACCGTCAGCCGATGGGCCGGCTCGGCACGGCCGAGGAGATCGCCTGGCTCGCAGTCTATCTGGCCTCCGACGAGGCGAGCTACACGACGGGCCAGATCCATCTCGCCGATGGCGGTTTTGCGCTATAGTGGGGCGTCGTCAGAGGAGTTGAGCCATGGCCTTCCCGCGTCGCGAGCGCGCCTACATCCCGGCGGAAGTCGTGTCGAACCCAAGCATTCTCGGGGGCGAGCCTTGCGTTTCCGGCACGCGCGTGCCGGCGATGACGATCATCGAGGAGTTGCGGGAAGGTCGGAAGGACAGCGCAGTCGTCGTCGACTATCCGTCCCTGCCCTTCGATGGGATCGAGGCCGTCCGTCTCTGGGCCAAGCAGAATGCCATACCCTTCGAACCGACCCGATGATGCCGTCCGCTTCCTGTTCGACGAATGCGTAAGCCCGCGGCTCGTCGAACTGGTTAGTGATCACGGATATGTCGGCAGCCACGTCGTTCAGGAAGGGCTACGCGGCCGACCGGATCGCGAGGTCGCGAACTACGCTATCGAAGCTGGCCGAGTATTCGTGACTAACAACGGCAAGGATTACAGGCCGATCTATCGAAAATTCAATCGGCATCCGGGTCTGATCGTCATTGTCAGTCTCTATTGGACGCCAGATCGAACTCCTCACCCGCGTACTACGCTTTATCGACGAGCAGGTCAGCGTCGTCGATCAACTCGTTCAGATCGACAAGCATGGGGTTATCACCATGCAGGATTGGACCGCGCAGGAGATCTGACGCGGCGGCAGGGAAGGGCCTGAAATCGACATGCATATCCTCATCCTCGGCGGCGCCGGTATGGTCGGCCGCAAGTTCATCGAGCGGCTGGCCCATACCGGCGAGCTCGGCGGCAAAACCATCGACAAGGTCACGGCGCAGGACGTCGTCGCCGCGAGCGCGCCCGCCGCCTGCCCCTTCACCTTCGACGCGGTCGTCTCCGACGTCTCGATCGAGGGCCAGGCCGAGGCGCTGGTCGCCTCGAAGCCCGATCTGATCGTGCATCTGGCGGCCATCGTGTCCGGCGAGGCGGAGGCCAATTTCGATCTCGGCTACCGCATCAATCTCGACGGCACGCGCTTCCTGTTCGAAGCGATCCGCAAGATCGGCGGCGGCTACAGGCCGCGCCTGATCTTCACCTCCTCGATCGCGGTGTTCGGCGCGCCGTTCCACGACAAGATCGGCGACGAGTTCTTCACCACCCCGCTGACCAGCTACGGCACGCAGAAGGCGATCGGCGAACTGCTGCTCAGCGACTATTCGCGCCGGGGCATCTTCGACGGCGTCGGCATCCGCCTGCCGACGATCTGCGTCAGGCCGGGCACGCCCAACAAGGCGGCCTCGGGCTTCTTCTCCAACATCATCCGCGAGCCGCTGAACGGCATCGAGGCCGTGCTGCCGGTGTCCGACCAGGTGCGCCACTGGCACGCCTCGCCGCGCTCGGCCGTCGGCTTCCTCGTCCATGCCGCGACGATGGACACGAGCACGATCGGCCCGCGCCGCGCGTTGACCATGCCGGGCTATTCCTGCACCGTCGCCGAGCAGATCGAGGCGCTGCGCAAGGTTGCGGGCGAGGGCGTCGTCGCCCGCATCAGGCGCGTGCCGGACCCGGTGATCGACGGCATCGTCGCCGGCTGGCCGCGCGATTTCGCGGCGAAGCGCGCGCCGGGCCTCGGCTTCACGGCTGAATCGAGCTTCGAGGAGATCATCCGCGTCCATATCGACGACGAACTCGGCGGGAATTTCGTGAAGTAGGAGGCCGGGATCGCGTCACCCTCTTCCGTCATGGTCGGGCTTGTCCCGACCACCCACGTCTTCAGCCGTCGAACTCTGTGCCCAAGACGTGGATGCTCGGCACAAGGCCGAGCATGACGATACTGGCGCGCTGGCGCTACCTCAACGGCCGCCGCGAAAACGCCAGATCGACGTCGCCGATCGGCGCTCCGAATTTCGAGACAATCGCCCTGTTAACGATGACGCCGTCGCCATTGCGCTCGATCACGTCCTCGAAATGCACCCTGACCGGCCCCGCGCCGGTCGGCAGATCGACATCGTAGGACAGGCGCACGCCGTTTCCTTCCGTCGTGACCGCGGCCTCGCCGACGACATCCTCGCGCCTGCCGGCATAGATCCCCGGTCCGGTCTTGCGGAAGACCCAGGTCTTCACGTCCGTTTCCCCGTCCGAATAGGTGAAGGCCTCGCGCAGCGTCAGCGTGTCGCCGCGCACCCGGCCGTCGAGCACGACGGCAAGGCCGCGCCTGGCCCCCGTCACCCGGTTGATGAAGACGCCCTTGGCATAGCTGCGGCCGGCAAAATCGCGTTCCAGCACGATGCCGCGCGGACCCTGTGTGGCGGAAAATCGCGGGGCCGTGGCGCAGGCGGAGACGGAGGCCGCCAGAGCCAGGACGACGAGGGTGCGACGCGACAGCATGAGAGGACCTTCCAGGGAGAAAAGGCCCCGGATCGCTCCGGGGCCTTCTTCTCTACGCCGGGCAGCACTCGCCGGATGCTTCTGCCGCGATCTCGGGCGCGATCGCACGCTCCAGATCGGGCTCGGGATCGGGCGCATGCGCCCAGCCGCTCGAGCCCCAGCTCTTCAGCGCAGCCCAGGTCGAGCGGTCGAGCCGGTACTGCTCGCAGGGGAAGAGCCCGCCGCGGGCCGGCAGCGCCTTGAGGAAGGAGCCCTCGGCCCGGAAGCCGGACTTTTCCAGCACGCGGCGCGAGGCCGGGTTGATGACGCGG
>JBKJSB010000325.1:0-12067 GCA_046593015.1 Allobosea sp. | reverse complement strand
CGTGCTGGGCTCGAACGGAGCCGGCAAGACCACGCTGTTCAACTGCATCACCGGCGATTTCTCGCCGAAGAACCGGATCACGCCGGAGCTCGGCGCGAAATCGCCGGTGATGCAGTTGAACAGCGTGGTCTTGCCGGCTCCGTTCGAGCCCAGCACGGCGCGACGCTCGCCCGGTTTCACCGAGAGCGTCACGTCCGACAGCGCCGCCAGCGCGCCGAACAGTTTTGAGACGCCACGCAGTTCCAGCGCATTGGCCGAACCCGCCGCCGTCAGGCGCTCGCGTGTCACGGTCGTGGTCATTGCGTTGGCGACCGCGCTCATGGCGCGCCCCCGCCAATGCGCATCTGCGTGTCGCGCGCGTCGCCGCTGCGGCGGTAGCGCTCGCGCAGCCGCTGCCAGATGCCGATCAGCCCGTCCGGTGAGAACAGCACGATGACGAGGAAGCCGAGCCCGATCAGCAACTGGTAGCGCCGGCCATCGAGACCGAAGCCTTCCAGCACGTCGAGCGAGAAGGTCCGCAGCAGCACATAGACCAGCGCGCCGATGAACGGGCCGATGGGACGGCTCAGGCCCCCGACCACGGCGATGATCAGCATGTCGACGACGGGCCCGACGCCGGCCGTACCCGGCGAGATCTGGCCTTGGTACCAGACCAGCAGCACGCCGGCGCAGGCGGCGATCACCGAGGCGAAGGCATAGGCCGCGATGCGGTGGGCCGCCACGTCGAAGCCCAGCGCCGCCATGCGGCGCGGATTGTCGCGCGTCCCTTGCAAGGCCAGCCCGAAGGGCGCGCGCGAGACGTAGATGACGGCGCCATAGGCCAGCGTCGCGCAGGCCAGCGTCAGATAGTAGAAGGGCAGGTTCTGGCCCCAGTCGACGCCGAGGAAAACCGGTGGCAGGATGCCGTTGAAGCCGCTGAAGCCGTTGAAGATCGTGTAGTTCTGCAGCGTCAGGTAGTAGAACGCCGAGGCGATCGCGAGCGTGATCATGATCGTGTAGATGCCCTCGGTGCGGACCGAGAGCGCGCCGCCGAGCGTGCCAAACAGCGTCGCGATCAGGATCGCGACTGGGGCGGCCATCCACCAGGGCCAGTGCAGGCTGATCTGGGAGATGGCGCTGTCGCCGAGGATCGCGACGAGATAGCCGGCGAAGCCCGCCACCGTCATCTGGATCAGGCTGACGATGCCGCCATAGCCGGCCAGGAACATCAGGCTCAGCGCGATCATGCCAAGGACCATCGCATAGGCGAGGATCTGGACGAGCCAGAACGAACTCGCGATCGCCGGCATCACCAGAAGCAGCCCGGCCGTAATCCAGAAGGCCGTCCCCCGGCGTCCGATCCAGTCACCAAGGCTCTCCCTCGGGCGGGCGCGCTGCTCCAGGTTGAGGTCCGCGATCGCCATCGTCAGCGCCTCGCCGCCAGGCCCTCGGGCCGGATCGCGAGCACCACCACCATGATGACGAAGGTCAGCATCACCGCATAGGTCGGCATGTAGACCGAGCCGAACTGCTCGGCGAGGCCGACGATCAGCGCGCCGACGGCGGCGCCGGGAATCGAGCCCATGCCGCCGACGATGACCACGACGAGCGAGGACAGGAGGATGCGGGTGTCCTCGCCCGGCTGCAGCGACTGGAAGGTGCCGCCGACGACGCCGGCGAGCCCCGCCAGCCCGGCCCCGAAGGCGAAGACCATGACGAAGACGAGCTGCACCCTGACGCCGGTCGCCGACAGCATGTCGCGATCGTCGACGCCGGCCCGCACCAGCATGCCGACCCGCGTGCGGTTGAGCGCCAGCCACATCAGCACGCCCAGCACGATCGCCCCGACGAGGATGGCGATCCGCACCAGCGGATAGGTCATCATCACCGCCTCGCCATTGCTGCGCAGCGCGACGGCCAAAGGCAGCGTGACGGGGCCGGACAGCCAGTCGGGCGTGGTCACCTGGAAGGTGTCGCCGCCATAGTTCCACAGCAGCAGGTCGGCGAAGATGATCGAGAGGCCGATCGTGACCAGCGTCTGCCGCAGGTCCTGCCCCTCCATCCAGCGAAAGAGGAAGACCTGCATCAGCACGCCGACAAGGCCGACGACGACGAAGGCAACGAGCAGCGCCACAAGCCAGGAGCCGGTCAGTTCTCCGATGCTGTAGCCGAGATAGCCGCCAAACAGATACAGCGAGCCATGCGCCAGGTTGACGTTGCGCATCAGCCCGAAGATCAGCGTGAAGCCGCTCGCGACCAGGAAATACAGCGCGCCCAGCGTGATGCCGTTGAACAGAGCACTGAGGAAGACGCGCTTGCGGCCGAACGCAGCCTCCATCCCCGGCGTCCAGATCGAGAAGACGAGCCAGACGAGGATGGCGACCGCCAGGATGATGACCAGCGACCAGATCGGGCGGCGTGCGACGAAGTCAGACATGGGCCAGCCTGCCACCGCCGGTGATCCGCAAGGCGCGCCGATAGTCGCTCGGCGCCATTCCGATATGCGCGGTGAAGAAGCGGGTGAAGACGCTCTGGCAGGAGAAGCCGAGCCCCTCGCCGATCTGTGTAACGTTGTCGGAGGTGAGCGCGACGCGCTCGAGCGCTGTCTCGATCCGCAGCGTGTTGGCGTAGAGGCTCGGCGTCAGCCCGGTCTGCTCTCGAAACAGCTTGAAGAAATGCGCGCGCGACAGGCCGGCCTGCCGGGCGACGCTGCGCATCGGACCGCCGCCGCGTCGGCTGTCGTCGATCAGCCTGCAGGCGCGGGCGACGCGGGCGTCATCGGGTGCGAGCGGCGAGAGGTGCTGAAGCGACGCGGCGAGGCCGGGCGCGATCGGTTCGCTCGCCGCCTGCGCCAGCGCCATCAGCACCGGCGCAAGATTGAGTTCGCTGTGGCGCGACAGCAGCATCTGCACGACCTGGTCGCGCCAGTCGGCCAGTTCGCGCGTCACCACAAGCGCCGTCGACGGGAAGACCAGCGCCCCGGGCGGGCTCATCGTCTGCGCGGCCAGCCATTCGGGCTTGAGATAGAGGTTGAGGTAGAGACCCGAGGGGCTCGCGCGCTCCGGCCGGAAGCTGTGCGCCTCCCAGGGGTTGATCGCGACGGCCATGAAGGGATCGACCCGGATGGTCTCGCCATTGGCGGAGACGACCCCTTTCGAACCCTCGACGAAAAGGATCAGATGCGCCTCGCGATGGGCGTGCGTCACCAGCGGGCGGTCGAGATCGTTGATGGAGACCCGTCCGAAAGGGCCGTGGCAAACCGCGACTGCGCGACTCATGCGTTCTCACCTGCGAATGACCGGCGGTGGCTGGCCGGCCTCCGGGGCGGGCTCGATCCGTCGCCGCCGGGCGCCGGCGGCAAGCCGCCGCCGGTAGCGGGAAGTTCCGGAACGGCGAGACTGGTCGCCGCCGTTCCGGCAGGGTCTCGGCAGCCGGTTACGGCTTGCATTCCGGGTTCGTGCGCGACGGCAGCCCCACCGCCTTGAACGCGTCGAGCGAGAGCCCGAGCGTCTGCGTCACATCGGGAACCGCGCGGACGAACTTGTTGGTCAGATCGCCATTGGGCAGTTCCGCGACCTCGGTGATGAAGGTCGTGGCGATCGCCTGCCGGTTGTCGTCGAGTTTGATCTTGCCGTTGGGCGCGTCGAGTTCGACCTTGGCGAGTTCGGCCCGCAGCTTGGCGCCGCCGTCGGCGATGTCGCCCTTGACCTTGTCCATCGCGATCGCCAGCGCCTTGACGGCGTTGTAGTAATTCGTCGCGAAGAGCGAGGGGCTGGCGAAGCGCTTGTCGGCCGGAAAGCTCTCCTGATAGAGCTTGACCCACTCCTTCCACTTGGGATTGTCCCAGGCGTCGGCGACACCGCCCGAGGAGGGCGTGCCGACCAGCAGGCGCTTGGCCGCGCCCTTCGACGACAGCACGGTCTGATCGACCATGATCGAACCGCCGATGAACTTGGCCTTGCCGCCGGTCTGGCTGTACTGGTTCAGGAAGTTGACCGAGTCGCCGCCGCCGAGGCCGAGGAAGACGGCATCGACATCGTCGGGGATGTTGGCGATCACCGAGCCGAAATCCTTGGTGCCGAGCGGCACCCACTGGCGCTGCGTGATCTGGCCGCCGGCGCGGCAATAGCCGAGCGCGAAGCCGAAGACCTGCGTGTAGGGGAAGGAGTAGTCCTCGGCGATGACCGAGATCTTCTTGTAACCCTTGTCCTTGAAGACATAGTCGCCGAGGCCCGCCATCCACATCGCGCCGTCGCTGTTGAAGCGGAAGAAGTTCGGCGATGGGTTGACGAAGGTGGTTTCCAGCGCGCCCGACGAGCCGTTGATCATGACGAGGTTCGGCACGGTCTTGCTGTAGTCGCGCATCGCGATGCCCTCGGACCCCGAGAGCGGCCCGATGATGATCTGCACCTTGTCCTGCTCGACAAGCTTGCGGGCGGCGCGCAGCGCGGAGTCCGGGCTGGCGTCGGTCGCGGTGATGATCAGCTCGAAATCGCGTCCGCCGAGCTTGTTGCCGAGCTCCTTGGCCGCGATCTGGACGCCGCGAACGCCGTCCTCGCCGCCGGACGTCAGAGCGCCAGACAGCGTCGCCATCACGCCGATCTTGAGTTTTTCCTGGGCATTGGCGACCGACGAGGCCGCAATGAGACTACAGGCCGCGACGGCGGCCACAAGCGTCTTACGCATCGTATTCCTCCCTGCGTGCTGGCCGCGCCGAAGGTGTTACGGCGAAGCCGGTGGCGGCTTTTGATCCGCTCTAGGGACACGGTAGCATAGAGTCAGGGTCTGCCAAGCCGGCCGATGTTGCGCTGGGTCTGCTTTTTGGCTGCAAGATCGGGCCCGCTGAAGGCGCCGTCGTGATTTCTTGGAGTGCGAAGATCGGCTCTTCCGGTCGGCGTCCGCGCGATCCTTGCTGGTTCTCCCGGCGACGGCGGGAGCGGATGGGAAACCCGCAGGGAGCAGCCTCTACCAGCGCCCGTCTGTCCGGCGAGCATGGCTGGATGGTCAGCCGGTCTTGGAAGCAGCCGGCAGTCACGAGGCATCGCCGTCCCGTCGAGGCGGCGACCGACGAACAGATCCGACACAACGTCGCGCTGACACCCCACAGATCGAAGGCGGCAAAGGGCGAGAATGTCCGAAACCCTTTACTGCAGCGGAATCCGAAAGCCGGGTATAGCCGAGATCGCCCGGCTGTCCCGTCGGGTTTCTTCGGCGGAAATCTCTCAGGTCATCCCAGGGTATGGATCGTCCTGGAGGCGCGCTTCTGGCGGTACATCGCCAGATCCGCCTCAGCGGGCATCGGCCGAAGCCGGCCTCGATCGCCGATAGTCCGGCCGAAACGGAAACCTGCACGGGTTCGGCGGCGAAATGATACCCGATCCGGCCGAATGCCTGGCGCAGGGCCTCGACCTTCTGGCCGGTGTCCTCGAGGTCCATATTCGACAGGATCACCGCGAACTCGTCGCCCCCGGGTGCGAGCGACGAAATCCGACGCCCGGACATGGGTCCGACGGCCGCGCTCGCCATCATCGGAGCCTGAATCATGAATCTGACCCGTCGCCTTTTCCTCGGCCGAACCGGGACCGCCGCCGTGGCTATGGTCGCCCCTGCCGTGACTAGCCAAGCCGCTTCCGCGAGCCCGAAGCCCCATGACGACGGGCCGCTGCTCGCCGACGACGCGACCGGCACCAACGCCTATGCGCTTTACGCTGCCGGTGATCCGGACTGGCGCATCAACGCGCGCGCAAGCAGAGCGGCAGGCGAAGGCCGCAGCGCTTGCAGCCGCGCATGATCCGCGCACCTTCCATATCTTCCGCATGGTGGCGGACCCGGTCCATGTCTAACCTCGACATCTCGCGCCGGCTGGTCAGGCTGGAGGCCGATCGGCATGGCGATGGCGTATGATACGTCGTCAGCGACCGGCGTCCGACTGATGAGGAATGGGACGCCAGCAATGGCGGGGCGAATCCGCTGGTGCAGGACACCCCTGAACTCAGCCCCATTATGACGGAGCGCGAGTGGCTCAAGGCTTAGTCCTGACCGGTCAGTCCAGCGCGCTCGATGTGCCAGGAGTCCGATCAGCCACAACGCTAGTTATGCACCCAAGACAGTAACTGGCGTGCCCATCGCAACCCGCGCGTAAAGATGAATGATGTCCTGGTTGATCATTCGGACGCAACCCGAGGACACATTGGTGCCGATCGTGTAGGGCTCAAGCGTGCCGTGGATTCGATAGCCGATATCCCCGTCACCGTCGAAAAGATACAGGGCGCGCGCGCCCAATGGGTTCTTTGGGCCGCCGAGTATGCCAAGCCCTCGGGGGGTGTTTTCGAGTGTAGCTTTGATTTCGGGGTCGCGTTCGATCATTTCCTGCGGCGGCACCCAATCGGGCCAGTCGCGCTTCATGTTGATACGAGCCGCGCCGGACCAGCCGAACCCTTCGCGGCCAACGCCGACCCCGTACCGGGTCGCTACCCCTGGCGTCTCCACGAAATAGAGATGGTACGAAGCCGGATCGACAACGATCGATCCCGCTGCCTCGGTGCCGGAGAATTCGACGGTCTGGCGCAGGTAACCCGGATCGATCTTTCGATAATCGACCGCCGGCACTGGAAAACGTTCGCCTGGATAGGTGACGTAAACCTCGGCACTGTTGGCTCGCTTCAGGGTGCGTGCTGTTAAGCCCCGCCTGGGCGGCCCGATGTCGGGCAACCCTATAATGCTTCCAGTGCCACACCCGGCGACGCCAGTGGCGGCGGCGAAGGAAATTAGAGGTAACGCGAACTGGCGGCGGGTGAGCATCGAATGGTTCTTTCGGTAAAAAGAGACCTTCGGCTCGGATGGTTACCGCACAGTAAACCCGGCGGGCGGGAGTTGCGGCGGTCCAACACGACCCCGGCTTGGGAACCGCCTCCACCGCACCTCGTTATGTCGCCATCGTAGCATTGTGCAAGTGGCGTCATGGGTGAGGTTTTGAAGGTGCGCCGGCTTAGGTCGGATTGGGCGGCGGAGGCCGCTTCGGCGCAGATGGCCAAGGCACTCGGTGGCGGCGTTCTCGTCATCGTCGGCGACGAACCGGGGGTTGGGCGATGAATGCTGCCCTCGATGTTCGACCTGATCCGGAAGCGCAGGAGCTCTATCGAGAGGCCTGTCGGGACGAAGACGACAACCTCTACACCGTCATCGTGTGGCAAGCACACCCTCTGATGTCAGGGACGCTCTACACGCTGGACGACGGATCGCCGGTGACCTTCGAGGACGACTGCTGGTTTACCGTCGCTGAGTCCGGCAAGCAGTTGACCCGTTGTGGTCGATGATGCGCTGGTTCTGGCGGATCTGGTTCGGCGCAGTGTCCATCTGCATCATCGCAATCATAAGCGCGATTGTGCTGACCTCGTAGGCTCTCAAAAATGCGCTCGCACTAGACGGCTGCCCATCTCTCTTTGACTCGATCGTGGCCACTCCGCTCGCATTCTGCAGTCGATAAAACCAAACCGTTTCATATTGCGTTCAGACGCGGCATTCCTAAATCGCTAACGAAGCGGAGATTGCCACCATGAAAATGATATGCGCCGCCGCGCTTGTCCTCGCCGCCCTCCCGATCTTGCCCGCTGCCTCCCAGACGCGCGGCAGCTACCTCGGCAGTTGCGAGAATGTCCGCCAGCGCGGGCCGATCCTTGAGGCCGAGTGCGAGGACCGACGCGGCGACCTGCGGGCAACGCGCCTCGATCTAAGGGACTGCGGTCGGGGGGACATCGCCAACCGCAATGGTCGCCTGGTCTGCAACGGCGGGCGCGGGGAGCGCGAGCGCAGCGATTTCGAGGAACGTGGTCCGCGATGGGATGATGGTCGCCGTGGCCCGCCCGGCTTTTATGGTATCCCGCGTTACTGAGCCGTCATCGTCTCACGATCAGCACACACCGCGTCAGGTCCGCCAATGAACCCACCCGGCCTTTGGATGATTGTCGCGACGCCGGTGTTGGTGGTGGCGTTCGTGTTCGTCATGCGCTGGGCGACAGAGCCTGATCCGGATGTGGCCAAAGGGGGAGCCAGGGACGATGACGAAACCCCATCAAATGAGGCAGGCCCCTAGGTGTTTGATCCCGGCATTTGGTGGATTGAGCGCCGTCGCCTTTTCGAATTCGGCTATCGCCGCCTCCGGCTGCCGCATCCAGGCCTAGGCCCAGCCCATCTGCGCGCGTGCAAGAGGCAGGTTGGGGTCGAGACCGACAGCCTGCCGCGCGAGGTCGAAGCCACGTGCAAGATCATCTCGATTGCCGAGATCGGGAGATGCCGGATCCGCATAGGCGCGGACATAGGTATGCCCAAGCTTGGCGCAGACCCGGGCGCTGTCCGGATCGATCCGCATGGCTTCGTCATAAAGCCGGCGCGCCTCGTAGACGTAGCTTGCGTCCCAAAACTGCTCCGCGCGATGATCGTGATCGGCACCAATGGGGCCGGCACCCTGCCACACTATGCCGGCCTGCTGTTGCAGCGCAAAGGCGGCCTTCCCGTCACGCTGGTGCCCTATCATCAGGGCGGCACGCCGGCGGCGGTCGCCGACATCATGGGCGGCCGCTTGCATGCGACCATCGAAGCCACGTTTGGCCTTGGTGGGCCGCTCAAATCCGGCGATCTGCAACTCATCGCGATGATGTCGGCGGAGCGCGATCCGGACCGGCCGTCCGCGCCGACGGTCGATGAGACGATGCCGGGCCTCACGGCGGACGGCTTCATGAGCCTCGCCGCGCCCGCGAAGACCCCCGAGGCGATCGTTCGCCGTCTGAACGAGAGCCTCAACCAGGCGCTTGAAACGCCTGCGGTCAAGCAGCGCTTCGCCGAACTCGGCATCCCGATCAGCGTCCTTTCGCCAGCGCAGGCTAGCGCATTCGTCGACCAGCAGCGCCAGATCTGGTTGCCGTTGGTGAGCGAGTTGGAAGGTCGGTAACCCGCGGATCGATGACGCCCTCCCGAGACACGACTGCCGCCGACAGCTTTGAGGAGATTTCCATGAACCCGCTGGCGTCGCTCGATCCCGCAGCTTTCAAACGAGCCGCGCGCGACCAATGGGATCAGTGCGCGGCGGGTTGGAACGGGAAATCGTCCATGATCCGGACCTGGCTTCGCGCGCCGACCGAAATCATGCTTCAGATGGCCGCGATCGATCCTGGCGCCCGGGTGCTCGACGTGGCCGCCGGCTCCGGCGATCAGACGCTCGACATCGCAGACCGTGTCGGCCCGAGCGGCGCGGTTCTCGCGACGGACATCTCCCCCGCCATCCTGGCATTTGCAAGCGAGAATGCCAGCCGACGCAGATTGCGCAATGTCGAGACAAAGGTCGCAGACGGGGAAAGCCTTGGCGTTCCCGAGACGAGCTTCGATGCAGCGATCTGCCGGCTCGGCCTCATGTTCTTCCCTGATCCAGGCAAGGGCCTGCAGGAAATCCATCGAACGCTGAAGCCGGGCGGCCGGGCTTGCACGATGGTGTTCTCCACACCGGCCGAGAACCCCTGCGTCGACATCCTGGTTTCGACGGCGTTGAAACATGCCGGTTTGCCGCAACGCGATCCGTACCAGCTAGGCGGCCCGTTGAGCCTGGGAAAACCGGGGCTCATTGACAGGCTTTTTGAAGCGGCTGGGTTTTCGCGGGTGGCGACTGTCAAAATCGCAGCGCCCTTCACGTTGCCATCGGCCCGCGATTATCTGGATTTCGTGCGGACATCTGCGGGTCCCATCCAGCAGATCCTGGGTCGTCTCGATGTGGCCGCGCAGCAATCGGCTTGGGATGAAATCGAAACAAGGCTACGTGCTTTCGACACTTGCGAGGGCTGGCAAGGACCTAACGAATTTCTGCTTACAGCCGGGCGACGGTGATGACGACTGACGCGCGCATGGCCGCGAGCGGCTGGTCGCTTGACCACCGAATGACTGGTTTCGGGCAAGCCCCGAATGTCCGCAAATGGCGCGGCACGCACATCCCTCTCGGCGCATTTGGATTGCCCTAGCCTATGGTCCGGCAAGCCGCTGAGAGGACCGGCGTACCACCAACTCGACGGGCAGGACCTTCTCTCTGTCGAACGCCAGATGAGCGATCATGGACATCAGGGTCTGCGCTGCCAGATTGCCGATCCGACCTGTGGGGACGTGTACGGTCGTCAGCCCCGGCGAGACGTGCGCCGACATGTCCAATCCGTCGATCCCCACCACACTGAGGTCTTCGGGCACCGCCATACCGCGTGAATGCGCCTCTTCGAGGCAGCCGATGGCGAACAGGTCGATGCCCCCGATCAGCGCGGTGGGGGGCATGTCCAGCTCAAGCAGCATCGCGCAGCCGGCGCGTCCGCCGGCAAGCGTCAGCGCCTGTTCGACCACGAGGGAATCGGGCAGCGACAATCCCGCATCGGCCAGCGCCGTCCGCGCGCCCTCGAGCCGCGCCCTCTGGCGGTCGTTGAACTGGAAATGTCCTGCGATCATGCCGATGCGGCGATGGCCCAGCCCGATCAGGTGCTCGGCGGCGAGGCGGCCGGCGAGTGCGTTGTCGATCGTCACGGCGGTGAAGTGGCCGTCTCCGCACCATGTCAGCACGATGGGCAGGCCCGACGCCTTCAGCAGGGCGGTGGTGTCCGGCGCGCGCTCCGCGCCCACCAGCATCAGTCCGTCGACGCCGCGGCCGAGCAGGGCCCGGACAGCCTGCGTTTCGGCCGCCGGGCTGGCCTCATGCGAGGCGACCAGCAGCAGGTAGCCCGACTGCGCCAGTGTCGCCTGCATCGCCTGGAGCGCGCGCGCGAAGATGGCGCTGTCCAGTGTGGGCACGATGGCACCGATCGTCATCGAACGGCCCGACGCGAGCGCGCGCGCCGTGCCGTCGGGCAGGTAGCCGAGGCGCAGGGCGCTCGCCCGGACCCGCGCCAGTGTCTCCACGGAGAGCAGTTCGGGCTGGGCGATGGCGCGCGACACCGTTGCAGGTGAGACGCCGGCGTCCCGGGCGACATCGCTCAGCTTGACGCGCCCCCCGATCACGATTGCTCTCCATGAAATTTCTTTCATACGGTCTAGCGGTGAAATACCGGGTCAACAAGCCAGTCGAGCAATTCATCCCACATTATCGGGAAATATTGACATTGTCTCGACGATCTGAAAGGCTTGATGAAAGCGCTTTCATAAAATGAGCGCGTTGGGAAACGTCATGATCGGAAGACGGGCATGGGTCGGTTTGGGCTCGGTGGCGGCTGTGCTGCTGCTGTGGTTCGGCCTGACGACGGCGACGGGCTTCGTCTCGCCCGGCCGCTTCCCGTCGCCTGCGGATTTCTGGCTTTCGCTGAACCAGATCGCCACGCGTGGCTATGCAGGCGGCGGGCTCGCAGCCCATGCCTTCCAGAGCGTGAAGCTCGTGGTGATGGGCTTTCTCGTCGCGATCGCGACCGGCGTGCCGCTTGGCCTCTGGATGGGCTGGGACCGTCGGGCCGAGGCGGCGATCAACCCGATCTTCCTGATCATCCGCCCGATCCCGCCGCTGGCCTGGATTCCGCTCGCCATCCTCTGGCTCGGGCTCGGCGACGGCGCCAAGATCATGGTGATCTGGTTTGCCGCCTTCGTGCCCTCGGTGATCAATTCCTTCGCCGGCGTGCGCAACATCGACCGGCCCATCATCGAAGCCGCGCAGATGCTGGGCACGCCGCGCTGGCGAATGGTCACGGAAATCATCGCGCCGGCCGCCGCGCCGATGATCTTTACCGGCTTGCGCCTGTCGCTGCAGGCGTCCTGGACCACGCTGGTCGCGGCCGAACTGGTCGGCGCGCTGGCCGGCATCGGCTTCGTCCTCAACATGGCCCAGCAGGACATCTATCCCGGCATGATCCTGGTCGGGATGGTGACGGTCGGCGTGCTCGGCTGGGCGACGACCTATGCGTTGGGCTTGGCGGAGCGCCGCGCGGTCGCCTGGAACGTGGCCGGGAGGGATTGAGCCGATGCAGCCGGTGCCCCTGCTCATGAGCGAGAAATGGGCCTGGGGCGCGCTGGGCCTCGCCGGTTTCATCGGACTCTGGGCGGCGTTGTCGGCCTTCGGCATCGTGCCGCGCCAGTTCCTGCC
>JBKJSB010000255.1:0-10554 GCA_046593015.1 Allobosea sp. | reverse complement strand
TGAACAGGAAGGTCAGGCCGCGCTCTGCCTGCAGGTCCTTCAGCAGATTGAGAATCTGCGCCTGCACGGACACGTCGAGCGCCGAGACCGGCTCGTCGCAGATGATCAGCTCCGGATCGAGCGCCAGCGCGCGCGCGATGCCGATGCGCTGGCGCTGCCCGCCCGAGAAGGAATGCGGGTAGCGGTTGAGGAAGCGCGCATCGAGCCCGACATCCTCCATCAGCGCCCGCACGCGCTCGACCTGGGCGCCGCCTTCGCCCCGGCCATGGATCACCAGGGGCTCGCGCAGGATGCTCATCACCGTCATGCGCGGCGAGAGCGAGGAGACCGGATCCTGAAAGATCATCTGCACTTTCGGCCGGAAGGCGCGCAGGTCCTCGCCCTCGAGCGCCAGCACATCGGTGCGGCTCTTGCCGTCGTCGAAGACGATCTCGCCCGCATTGGGCGTCACCGCCCGCATCACGATTTTGCTGACCGTGGTCTTGCCGCAGCCGCTCTCTCCGACGAGCCCGAGGCATTCGCCCCGTTTGATCTCGAACGAAACGTCGTCGACCGCGACCACCGTCGCAAGCGTGCCCTTGCCGAAGAACTTTCGCGAACCGGTGGTGTAGGTCTTGCGAAGCCCCGAGACGCTGAGCAGCGGGGCCACCGTCTCGGCCGGCTTCGGCGGACGCGCGGCGGCGGGCGGACGCGGGCGCGCCTCGCGCAAGGCCACCAGCCGCTCGCCCTCCTCCATGTCGAAATGCGGCGAGGCCTTGAGCAGCGCCTTGAGATAGGGATGGCGCGGCCGGCGGAAGATGTCCTCGACCGGGCCGCTCTCCATGATCTGGCCGTGGTAGATCACCACGACCTCGTCGGCCATGTTGGCGACGACGCCGAGATCATGGGTGATCAGCAGGATCGCCATGCCAATCTCGGCCTGGAGATCGCCCATCAGGTCGAGCACCTGCGCCTGGATCGTCACGTCGAGCGCGGTCGTCGGCTCGTCGGCGATCAGCAGCGCCGGCTGGCAGATCAGCGCCATCGCCAGCATGGCGCGCTGGCGCAGGCCGCCCGAAAGCTCGAAGGAATACATCCCGAAGGCGCGGGCGGGGTCCTTGAAGCCGACGCGCTTGAGCATCGCCTCGATCAGCGCGCGGGCCTCGCCCTTCGAGGTCGGCCGGTGCAGTTGCAACGCCTCCTCGATCTGGTTGCCGATGGTATGGACCGGCGAGAGTGAGGACATCGGCTCCTGGAAGATCATGCCGATGCGGCCGCCGCGCAGGGCCCTGATCTCCCGGCCCTCCGCCTTCAGCCCGGCGATGTCAATCGACGAGCCGGGTGTCTGCGGATCGCGGAACAGGATCTCGCCGCCTGTGACGCCGCCATTGCGCGGCAAAAGCCCCATGATCGCTTGCGAGATCACGGATTTGCCCGAGCCGGATTCGCCGACCAGCGCCACCGTCTTGCCGGCCGGCACGCGCAGCGAAACGCCCTTCACGACATCGCGAGCAAGTCCGTGGACCGTGAAGCCGATCCGTAAATCGTTGATCCGCAGTATATCCATTACGTCGCTAGAACCGCCCTGTCCCGATCCCCGTGCCGTCTGTCAGGCGCGCACTAGACGTTGAAAGCCGGGCTTTGCCAATGGCATTCGACATATTGCGACACGTGAGAAGACATTGTCCGCGCCTGATGACACCGACGCAACGCAACCAGACCTGAAATTGCCGCAGTTTACGTTCCGGGACAGCAATTCCGGGTCGCGACGGGGACGCGAGCGCTGCCGCATTGCGCTTGGCCGAAAGCTGGCACACATATGGTCGCAGCAGGCGCGGGCGATCGACGCGCCGCCTGAAGCGTCGGACAGGACCGCCCGTTGGAGAGCAACCTCTTCCGTTATGTCTGGCAGAAGAGCCGCGGCGAACAGATCATCGTCCTGCTGATCATCCTTGCCTCGATCCCGTTCTACTGGGCTTCGTTCAACGTGCCCAAGCGCATCGTCAACGACGCGATCCAGGGCGGCACCTTCAAGGACGGCAAGACCAGCGCGACTTTGTTCGACATCGGCTTCCATTGGCCGGGCTTCCTCGGCGGATCGGAGGTCATTCTGTTAGACGGGATCCAGGTCGACCAGCTCGGCCTGCTGCTGGGCCTGAGCTGCTATTTCCTGCTGCTCGTCCTGATCAACGGCGCCTTCAAATACGTCATCAACCTGCAGAAGGGCATTCTCGGCGAGCGCATGCTGCGGCGCATGCGCTACGATCTGTTCAGCCAGCTCATGCGCTTCCGGCCCGAACAGATCCGCGCGGTCAAGCCCGCCGAAGTCGCCAGCATGATCAAGGACGAGGTCGAGCCGATCGGCGGTTTCGTCGGCGACGCCTTCATCCAGCCGGTCTTCCTGCTCAGCCAGGCGCTGACCGCGCTCGTCTTCATCATGGTGCAGAGCGTCTGGCTCGGCTCGATCGCGCTGATCATCGTGCTGCTGCAGGCGATCATCATCCCGATCCTGCGCAAGGAGCAGCTCCGGCTCGGCCGCGAGCGCCAGATCGCCTCGCGCCAGCTCGCCGGCCGCATCGGCGAGATCGTCGATGCCGGTCCGACGATCCAGGGCCATGGCGCGACGACCTATGTCCAGGCCGACATCGCCGGCCGGCTGGGCCGGCTCTTCGACATCCGCTACGCGCTCTACAAGCGCAAATTTGCAGTCAAGTTCCTCAACAACCTGCTCGCCCAGATCACGCCGTTCTTCTTCTACGCGATCGGCGGCTTCTTCGCGCTGCAGGGCCGGCTCGACATCGGCCAGCTCGTCGCCGTCATCGCCGCCTATCGCGATCTGCCGCCGCCGATCAAGGAGCTGATCGACTGGGACCAGCAGCGGAACGACGTCACAATCAAATACGAGCAGGTGATCCAGCAGTTCAACAGCGACGACACGGTGGTGCTGGACGAGACCGACGGCGTGAAGCGCCTGCCCGACGAGGGCGAGGTCAGGCTGGACGGCGTGCAGCTTCTCGACAATCGCGGCCAGCCGCTGCTCGCGCCCGTGTCGCTGCACGCAGGCCGCCCGGGCACGGTCGGCGTGGTCGGTCCCGATGGCGGCGCGCGCGAGGTGCTCGGCCGCATTCTCGGGCGACAGGCGATGGCCTATTCCGGCCGCGTTCTGATCGACAGCCACAATCTCGGCCGCCTCTCGGTCGAGCGCGCCAGCCACATGATCGGCTATGCCGGCAACGAGACCGAGATCATCGCCGGAACCCTGCGCGACAACATCCTGCTGCCGCTGAAGCGACGGCGGCCGAGCGCCAAGCCCCAGGGCAAGGTCTCGGCGGAAGAGCATCGCTTCTTCCTGGAGGCGATCCGCTCCGGCAACACGCCGTTCCTCTTCACCGCAGACTGGACCGATTACGAGGGCGCCGGGCTCAAGGACGCCGAGGCGCTGGAAGCCCATATCCGGTCGGTGCTCGACGTGCTCGGCTGCGCCGAGGACGTCTACGAACTCGGCCTCGACGGCAAGGTGGCAGCCCCGCTCAACGAAGGCGCGGAAGGGCGTATCATCGAGGCGAGGCAAGCCGTGGCGGCCGAACTCGCCGGCAGCAAGCTCACCGGCCTGATCGAGCCCTTCGACCCCGAACGCTACAACGCCAACGCCACCGTCGCGGAGAACCTGATCTTCGGCACGCGCACCGGGCCGCGCTTCGCCAGCGAGACCCTGCTCTTCGAGCCCTATGCCCACGCCATCCTCAAGGCCGAGGCGCTGATCGAACCGCTGAGCGATGTCGGCGCGCGCATCGTCGCCACCGTGGTCGAGATCTTCGAGGGGCTGCCCGTCGGCCATGCCTTGTTCGAGCGCTACGCCTTCGGCGCGAGCTTCGATTTCGAGCGGCTGAACGAGCTGGCCGGGCTGGTCGCCAAGCACGACATGCGCGCGCCGCTGGACCCCGAGACCGAGCGCGACCTGGTGGCGCTGGCGCTCGGCTATATCGAGCCCAAGCACCGTCTTAACCTGCTCGACGACCGTCTGCGCCGGCGCATCCTGCGGGCGCGCGCCAGCTTCAAGGCGCATCTGCCGGCCGATGCGGTCGACGATGTCTCCTTCTACGACCCAGACCGCGTCATGATGGGCGCCAGCGTCCGCGACAATCTGATGTTCGGCCGCATCGGCTTCGGCGTCGCCGATGCGAGCCGCAAGGTCGCCGGCATCGTGCGCGCGGCACTGCTACGCGCGGGCCTCGAAAGCGCGCTCTACCAGGTCGGCCTCAATACCGATTGCGGCATAAGGGGACGCTTCCTGCCGACGCGGCTGAAGCTCGCCGTGCCGCTGGCCCAGGCCCTGATCAAGGCGCCGCAGATCGCGATCCTCGACGCCAGCGCCTTCCTCGCGACGACCCGCAATCCCGGCGAGGTGCTGGCGCGGCTGCGCGAGCACTGCGCGCGAATGACGCTGTTCGTGCTGGTCAGCGATGCTAGTCTGGTCTCGGACGTCTCGCCGCGCATCGTCTTCGACGGTGTCGTCGGAGCCGTCGAGCACGACGATGGCGAGGAGGCGAGGCCTACCCGGCCGCAGCGACGCAACGTCCCGACCATGGAGGCGCGACCATGACAATCGAAGACGACATTGCCTGTCTCCAGCAGTTCCCACTGTTCCGCAGCCTGCCCAAGCCGCGCCTGAAGCTCGTCGCGCTGATGGGCGAGAAGCTGCATTTCGACGCCGGGACCCGGATCATCGACGAAGGCGAACGGCCCGAAGGCGTCTATTTCATCCTCGGTGGCGAGGTCGAGCTGGCTCATGCGCGCGCCGACGGCGCCACGAAGCGCTTCGGGCTGGCGACCGGCATGGTCTTTGGCGACGTGCCGCTGCTGTGCGACCAACCCTATGTCGGCATGGTCACGGCCAAGAGCGACGTATCGGCGCTGAGATTGCCGCGCGACCTGTTCTTCGAACTGCTCGAGACGATACCCGATTTCAGCATCGCGCTGTCGCGCGATCTTGCCTCGCGGCTCTACAAGCTCGCCGACGCGGTGTTGCACAGCGAGAAGGTCCATTGATGACCAAGCCCCTGATGACCAAGCCCCTGATGACGAAGGCTGCGATGACGAAGGCTGCCGCGCGATGAGCCTCTCCCAGACCGCGGGCTCGGGCCGGCCGGCGCCGGGCGTCGGCATGGAGCAGATGTCGTCCTGGAGCCGCGACATCCGCTTCGTCTCCGGCATGGTGCTGCTGCTCTTCGCAGCGACCCATTTCATCAACCACGCCATCGGCATCGCCGGTCTGCGACTGATGGAAGACGTGCAGTCCTGGCGCTACTGGGCCTGGCGCTCATTGCCCGGCAGCGTCCTGCTCTACGGCTCTTTCATCGTGCATCCGCTGTTCGCGATGCTGCGCGTGGCGCAGCGCCGGACCTTCAAGATGCCGCTGCGCGAGATGCTGCAGATCGCGCTCGGCCTCGCCATCCCGCTCTTCCTCGTCGATCACATCGTCGGCACGCGGGTGATGGGGACGCTCTTCGATCTCGACGAAAGCTATCCGGCGGTGCTGCGCCGGCTCTGGCCGGGGCTGGCCACCAGCCAGACCATCCTGCTGCTGCTGGTCTGGGTCCACGGGATCATCGGGCTGCATTTCACGCTGCGCTCGCGCGACGGCTATGCACGCTGGCGCGACCCCTTCATGCTCGCCGCCATCCTGATCCCGGTCCTGTCCCTGATCGGCTTCGCCGTGGCCGGCCGCGAGGCCGCGCTCCTGACGCGATCGCCGGAGCAGTATTCCGACGCCGCGATCACAATGTTCAACCAGAACGTGACCTGGGCCAAGACGGCCTTCTATGGGCTCGTCGGCGGCTTCGTCGCCTTCGTCGGCATCCGCGAGATCAGGGTGCGGACCTCGCGCCACATCACCGTGCGCTTCGTCGGCCATGGCGTGCGCAAACTGACGCCGGGCCTGACCGTGCTGGAGATGTTCCGCCGCTTCGGCATTCCCCATGCCGCGCTCTGCGGCGGCCGGGCGCGCTGCGCCACCTGCCGCGTGCTGGTGCTGGACGGGGCCGACGGCCTGCCGCCGCCCGGCCCCAACGAGGCCAAGCTGCTCAAGCGCATCAGTGCGCCCGACCGCGTCCGCCTCGCCTGCCAGATCAGACCGCGCGACGACGTCCAGGTCCAGATTCTGCTCTCCTCGCGCCTGACCGGGACGGCGAGCCGCGAGATCGAGCCGGACCAGTCCTCCGGCAGGCGCGGGCTGACCATCATCATCGCCGACCTGCGCGCCTTCTCCGCCATGGCGGAGCGGCAACTGCCGCAGGAGCTGATGGGTCTGCTCAACCGCTTCTTCGACGAGATGGCGCAGGCGATCGCGGCCCATGGCGGACGCATCGACGCCTTCTACGGCGACGGCTTCATGGCCGTGTTCGGGCTGGAGGGCAGCCCGGCCAAGGCGGCGCAGGCCGCGATCAGCGCGTCGGGCGACATCGTCCGCGCGGTCGAGGCGCTCAACCGCGAATTCGGCGCGGCGCTGCCCCTGCCGCTGCGCATCGGCATCGGCATCCATACCGGACAGGCGATCATCGGCGCGGTCGAGAACGAGAGTCTCGGCCGCCGCGACATCACGGTCGGCGAGACGGTGATGGTAGCAAGCCAGCTCGAAGCGGCGACGCGGCGCGTGCTGGCCGACGTCGTGGTCTCGGAAGACACCATCAAGGCGACCGGCCGGGGCTATCGCGGCACAACGACCCTGAAGGTCTCGATCAAGGGTCGCGACAAGCCGCTGACCGCTTTCGGCTTCGCCAGCGCGCCGAACGCAGCCAAGGACGACGAGGAGGAGCCTGCGACGCCGCTGGCCAAGGCGAAGGCAAGGGCAGAGCCTGTCACAGTCCCCGACGAGCCTGCCGACGCTCCAGGCAAGGGCGAGCCCGGGAGCAGCGGCGGCAAGAACGGCAAGCGCAATGACGCCGATGGCGGCGAGGTCGTTGTCGCCGAAACTGCGGCCGACGCAGTGGTCGAGGATGCGCGCGTCGGGACGGATGCTGAGCCCGAGGTTTCGGCGGAGCCCGAGGCTGAGGCAAGGCCATCCCGAAAGCCAAAGCAGCCCGCACGCAAGCCGGCCAGCGCCAAACCGTCCGGAAAGACCTGAGCGGCGCGGGAGCTATCGCACCCCGTAGACCAGAAAGCGGCGGCGGCCGAAGCCGGCTTCCTGTAATTTCGGGTCCGCGATCATCAGCGCGAGGTCGATCATCGGCGGCGCGGCCCGCACAGCGGTCAGCGCGCCGATCTGCCCTTTGGCCCGGTCGAGATCGAGCGCGTAGTCGATCACCAGCGTCGAAGCCCGCCGCGCAAGCTCGAGCAGGACGGGCGGCACGGCCTCAGCCCGTCCGAACGGTTTCAGCGAGAGGCCGAGCAGCACCAGCCCGAAAGGCTCTTCCTGCACGAGGTCGACCTCCTGCAGCTTGGCCGCGAGATGGCGGACGCGGCAGGGAAACCCGTTCAGCGCCTCGGCGGCGAAGGCCGGGATCTTCGGATCGATCACCGTCACCGACACCGGCCGATGCGTCAGGAAGGCGGTGATGGGCAGCCCGGCCCCGCCAATCTCGACGACATGCGCGCAATCGCGCACGGCATGGGCCGCCAGCACCTGTCGCAACGCCGCCGCCGGCCCAGCCAGATGCGGCAGCAGCACGCCCGCAGGCGCGGACGCGCCGTCCTGCACCGCGCTGGCCTTTGCCGGAGCGCTTGCATATGGTCCGGCCGCATTCATTCGAGCATTCCCGATCCTGTCCTTCGGCCACGGCATGAGCAGCGACGCGCCCCCCGACGCCTTCTACGACATCATGCGCGGCGTCGCAGCCCTGACCGGCAACCGGGTCGTGGGCGATCTGGCGAAGCTCATCGGCGACGGCATGCCGCCGGAGCTCTGGATCGCCGTCAACCACAAGCAGATCGCCTCGAAACGCTGGCTGGTCGATGCGCTGGCCGCGACGATGCCCAAGCCGGACGGGCCGGTCTGGGTGCTCGGAGCCTGGTATGGCGTGCTCGGTGCGCTGCTGCTCGACGATGAGCGACTGAATATTTCCGAGATCGTAAGCCTCGACCGCAACGCACGCTGCGCCCCGGTGTCGGAAAAACTGAATCGCCGGCATATCCGGGACGGGCGCTTCCGCGCGCTCACAGCCGATATGACCGAACTCGACTTCGCAGCGATGACGCCCCGGCCCGGGCTCGTGATCAACACGAGTTGCGAGCATCTCGACGACGTGCCCGGCTGGCTCGCCACGCTTCCGGCCGGACTGCCGGTGCTGCTCCAGTCCAACGACTATGTCCGCGAGCCCGACCACCGCAGTTGCGTGCCCTCACTCGACGCCTTCATCACGCAGGCCGGCCTCTCGGAGCTGTGGTTCTCGGGCGCGTTGCCGACGAAGAACTACACCCGTTTCATGCTGATCGGCCGGCGATGAGCTTGGCCGAACCGGTCGTCGCCATCGCCATGAAGGGCTATCCGCGCCTGTCGGAAACGTTCATCGCACAGGAACTGCTCGGGCTGGAGCGTCTCGGCCTGCCGTTCGCGATCTGGTCGCTGCGCCAGCCGACCGACGCCGCCCGCCATCTAATGCATGGCGAAATCACAGCGCCGGTGAGCTATCTGCCCGAATACCTGCGCGACGACCCCGCCCGCGTCGGGCGTGGCATCCTTCGCGCGCTGTCCCGTCCCGGCTTCTGGCGGCTGCTGCCCGTCTTCCTGCGCGATCTCGCGCGCGACCGGACGAAGAACCGCCTGCGCCGCTTCGGCCAGGCCTGCGTGCTCGCGCGCGAATTGCAGCCGACGATCCGCCATCTCCATGTCCACTATCTGCACACGCCGGCCTCGGTGATCCGCTATGCGGCGCTGATCCGGGGCCTGAGCTGGTCGTTCTCGGCCCATGCCAAGGACATCTGGACCACGCCCGACCGGGAAAAACGCGAGAAGATCGCGGACGCCGGCTGGGGCGTGACCTGCACGCGCGACGGCCATGCCGAACTCGCCCGCCTGTCCGACCGGCCAGACAAGGTCACGCTGGTCTATCACGGGCTCGATCTCGGCCGCTTTCCGACGCCGCCCGACCGGCCGCCGCGCGACGGCCGCGACCCGGCCGACCCGGTGCGCCTCGTCACCATCGGCCGCGCCGTCGAGAAGAAGGGTTTCGACGACCTATTGGCGGCGCTGGCGCTCCTGCCCCCGGGTATGCACTGGCGGCTGACCCATATCGGCGGCGGCGAACTTCTGAAGTCCTTGCAGGCGCAGGCAGCCGCGCTCGGCATCGCTGACCGCATCATCTGGGCCGGCGCGCAGGCGCAAGGCGCGGTGATCGCGGCGCTGCGCGAGGCCGATCTCTTCGTGCTGCCCTCCAAACAGGCCGGCGACGGCGATCGCGACGGCCTGCCCAATGTCGTGATGGAGGCGGCGAGCCAGGCGTTAGCCGTCGTCGCGACCGATTTCGCCGGCATCCCCGAATTCGTGCGCCAGGGCGTCGAGGGCCTGCTGGTCGCGCCCGGCGACGTCGCCGCGCTGGCCCGCGCGCTCGCCGAACTCGCAACCGCGCCCGAGCGTCGGCTTGCACTGGGGCAGGCCGCCTTCGCGAGGCTGACGGACGATTTTTCGGCACAGGCCGGCCTCACGCGCATTCACGCGATGCTGCTGGCGTCCGTAGCGGCAGCACGATGACCGCTCCGGTCCTGATCGCGGTGACGCATCTGCTCGGCAGCGGGCATCTGGTCCGCGCGACGCATCTCGCGCGCGCTCTGGCGGAAGCAGGCCATCCGGTCACGCTGGCGAGCGGCGGCATGCCGCTTCGGTCGATGGAGGGCGAGCCCTTCGCCTTCATTCAATTGCCGCCGGTCAAGGTCGAAGGCACGGATTTCCGCAACCTGCTCGACGAGCGGGGCAACGCCATCGACGACGAGCGCCGGGATGCGCGGCGGGCCATGCTGGTCGCTCTGACGACGAGCCTGCGCCCCGGGATCGTCATCACCGAGCATTTCCCGTTCGGCCGGCGGCAACTCGCGGGCGAATTCCTCGCGCTGATCGCCGCCGCGAAGGCGGCCGATCCCGCAACGCTGATCCTGTCCTCGATCCGCGACGTGCTGGTGACGCCTCGTCCCGACAGGGTGGTCGAGGCTCATGCCCGCATCGCCGCGCATTTCGACGGCGTGCTGGTCCATGGCAACGAAACCTTCCTGCCGCTGGAGGCGTCCTGGCCGGTGACGCCGGAGCTGGCCGGGCGGCTGCATTATACGGGCTATATGGCGGCTAAACCCACCATCCCTCATCCTGAGGAGCCGCGAAGCGACGTCTCGAAGGATCGTCCAGCGCGCGCTGGAGCATCCTTCGAGACGAAGCCTGCGGCTTCTCCTCAGGATGAGGATGCGAGAGAAGCCGGAGACATCCTCGTCTCCGGCGGCGGCTCCGGCGCGGCCCTGCCCCTGTTCGAAACCGCCATCGCCGCCGCACGCCTGCTCGGCACGGACCGGCGCTGGCGCATCCTCGTCGGCCGCGCGACCGATCCCGCAGCTTTCGCGCGCCTCGCCGCGTCCGCGCCGGCCCATGTCGCGGTC